>NZ_KI912635.1:11474-14453 GCF_000519345.1 Deinococcus pimensis DSM 21231 | reverse complement strand
CTCGCCGTCGAGACCGTCGACGCGCTCCCCGGCCCACAGCACCTCGCCGGCCGTGGGCCGGTCGAGGCCGCCGAGCAGGTGCAGCAGGGTGGACTTCCCACTGCCCGAGGGCCCGGCCACCGCGACGACCTCGCCGGGCGCGACGTCGAGGCTCACGCCGTGCAGAACGCGAAAGCTGCCGTACTCGTGGACGAGGTTCCGGGCGGACAGGGCGGGCATCACCCGGGCATGGTAGCGCGTTCGCCTCTCCACCTATCCGGAGGTTGAGAAAAAAAGCGCACCTTTCCAACCCGAGGCGCCCCACGGTACGATAGGGGCCATGTCACGGCGTGACCTCCTGCTTCAGTCCCCGCTGTTCCACGACGTTCCCCCCGAAGCAGTCTCGATGGCCGAGCAGTCCGTCATCGAACGCCACTTCCACCCCGGAGACGTCCTCGTCTCGCAGGAGGCGCAGGGCGAGGCGCTCTTCCTCGTCACGGCAGGACGCGCGCGCGTCACACGCGTCAGCCTCGGCGGACGCGAACGCGTCCTGGGCTTCCTCTACGCGCCCGCCGTGTTCGGCGAGATCAGCGTCCTCTCGCGGCGCGGTCGCAGCGCCACCGTCGTCGCCGACACCGAGGTCTCCGCGCTCATGCTGCACCGCGCGGAGTTCGAGCAGCTCCTCACGCGCTCCCCGAAGGTGCTGTGGAACCTCGCGACCATCCTCGCGGACCGCGTCGCGAGCCTCAACGACGAGCTCATCGCGCTCGGCATCAGCACGGAAGCCACCATGGCGCACGTCTTCGTGAACCTCTACCACCAGCGTGGCGCCGCCGGGGAAGCCCAGCCGGACCTGCTGCCGCTCAACCAGACGGACCTGATGCTGCGCCTCTCCGCGTCGCGCGAGACGGTGGCGCGCGTCGTGCGCAAGCTCGAGAAGAACGGCCTCGTCAAGCACGAGCAGGGCGGCGTGCGCCTGCGCAGCGTGGACGGGCTGGAACGCATCGTCTACGACCTGGAGGAGTGAGCGCGACGGGGAAGGGCGCCCCGGTCGGGGCGCCCTTCCCCGTTCGGCGGCGGTCTACGCCCCGACGACGTCCTGCTTGTGCTTCGCGATGATGGCGCGGCTGATGATGAGGCGCTGCACCTCGCTGGTGCCCTCCCCGATGCGGGTGAGGCGGTTGTCGCGCCAGAAGCGCTCCACGGGGTACTCCTTGACGTAGCCGTACCCGCCGAGGATCTGGATGGCCTCGTCGCAGGCGCGGACGCCCACCTCGGACGCGAAGAGCTTGGCGCGCGCGGCGGCGACCGTGAAGTCCCTGCCGGCGTCCTTGAGGTCGGCGGCCTTGCGGATCAGCAGGCGCGCCGCTTCCAGCTGGGTGTCCATGTCGGCGAGCTTGAAGCCGATGCCCTGGTTCATCGCGATGGGCTGGCCGAACTGCTCGCGTTCGGAGGCGTAGCGCGCGGCGAACTCGAAGGCGGCGCGCCCGAGGCCGAGGCCCATCGCGCCGATGCCGATGCGGCCCCCGTCGAGGACCTTCATGACGTCCTTGAAGGCCTGTCCGCGCGTGCCGAGGAGCGCGTCCTCGGGGAGGCGCATGTCCTCGAAGATGAGCTGGGCGGTGTCGCTGGAGCGCAGGCCGAGCTTGTCCTCCTTGCGTCCGATGCTGAAGCCCTGCACCTCGTCGCGGTTGAAGACGAAGGCGCTGATGCCGTCGTTCTTGCTGCGGCCCGGGCGGGCGGGGTCGGTGCGGGCGAGGATGACGTACGTGCCGCCCACGCTGCCCTGCGTGATGAAGTTCTTGCTGCCGTTCAGGACCCAGGAGCCGTCGTCCTGCTGCACGGCGCGGGTGGCGAGCCCGCCGGAGTCGCTGCCGCTGGCGGGCTCGGTGAGGCCCCAGGCGCCGAGCTTGCGGGCGCTCGCGAGGTCGGGGAGGAAGCGGCGCTTCTGCTCCTCGGTGCCCGCGACGAGGATGTGGCCCTGGCAGAGGGAGTTGTGGCTGGCGACGGTGAGGCACAGGCTGCCGTCGACGGCGGCGATCTCCTCGATGATCATCGCGAAGGTGGCGGTGTCGAGCTCGCTGCCGCCGTAGGCCTCGGGCGTCTGGGCGCCCATGACGCCCATCTCGCCGAGCTCGCGGGCGAGGTCGAGGGGGAACTCGCCGGTCTGGTCGCGTTCGGCGGCGCCGGGCGCGACGCGGGTGCGGAGGAAGTTCCTGAGGGCGTCGAGGATGACGCGCTGGTCGGGGGTGGGATCGTACATGGGGACCTCGTGCGGGGGCGGGAACGTTCGGGCTTGACCCGAACAACCGTTTGTTTCCGTCAGTGTAGCCGAATCAAGGCGGGCTGTCGTGTGCGGGGTTCCGAAACGCGGCGGTCCTGCTCACCCGTCCCCGCTTCACCTGCCCTTAAGATGGTCACGATGGATTCCAAGAAGGCCCAGCGCACCAAGCTCACCCTGGCCGCCCTGCTCACCACCCTCACCGCCGGGTTCGCGCTGGGCCTCACCGCCCTCGCCCGCACCCCCCACGTCCTGCCCGAGGGCACCGTCCTCGCCGGACTCGACCTCGGCGGGCTCGACGAGAACGGCGTCCGCGCCGCCCTCGCGGACGCCGCCGTGAACGCCCCGACCGTCACGGTCCGCGCGGGCGACCGCGCCTGGACCGTGGACGCCGCCGACTACGGCTGGACGCCCGACGTGGACCGCACGGTCGCCACGCTCTTCGACACCGGGGACGGCGTCTCCGCCCGCTTCGCCCGTCCCGCGCCCGGCGAGGACGCGCGGGTGTTCGGCAAGCTCGACGAGGGCGCCGCGCGCGCCGCGCTCGACACGCTCGTCGCGGACCTCAACACCTCACCGAAGGACGCCGCCGTCGCCTTCGACAAGACCCGCTACGTCGTCCGCCCCGACGTGCCGGGCGCGCGCGCCGACACCGCCGCCGCCGCGCGCGCCTGGGCCGCGTCGCCCGACACGGGAACCGTGAACGTCTCGCTGCGCGC
>NZ_KI912635.1:11185-11374 GCF_000519345.1 Deinococcus pimensis DSM 21231 | reverse complement strand
ATCGCGAAGCTCTGCGCCCGTCTCGACGGGCTGCCGCTCGCGCTCGCGCTCGCCGCGGCGTGCCTGCGTTCCCACTCGCCGGACTCGCTCGTCACGATGCTGGAGAACCACGCGGCCCTGCCCGCCCGGGCGATGGAGGACGCCCCGGCCCGACAGGGCAGCCTGGAACGCGCCGTCGAGTGGAGCTAC
>NZ_KI912635.1:2988-11085 GCF_000519345.1 Deinococcus pimensis DSM 21231 | reverse complement strand
GACGCGCGCTACGTCGCCCGCGCCGGGAAGCTCGTCCCGGTGCCCGAGCAGACCGGTCAGCGCGTGAACCGCGACGAGGCGATCCGCGCCCTCGGCGAGGCCGTCACGCGGCCCGACGTGCGCGCGGTCACCCTTCCCGTCGAGACGGACGTGCCCGGAGTCACGGTCGCCACGCTCCCCGATCCCGACGGGCTCAAGCTCATCGCGGTGGGCCGCAGCACCTACCTCGGCTCGCGCGCCGAGCGCGCCACGAACGTCGCCGTGGCCGCCGCGAAGCTCAACGGCTTCGTCGTCCCGAAGGGAGGAGAGTTCTCCTTCCTGAACGCCATCGGACGCATCGACGCCGCCAGCGGCTTCCGCAGCGCCCTCGTCATCTCCGGCGGACGCACCGTGGAGGGCATCGGCGGGGGCGTCTGCCAGGTGTCCACCACCACCTTCCGCGCGCTGTACTCGGCGGGTCTGCCGGTCGTGGAGCGCAACCAGCACGCCTACCGCGTGCACTGGTACGATCCGCAGGTGGGCTTCGAGGCCGCCGTGTACGACCCCGGCGTGGACCTGCGCGTGAAGAACGACACGCCCGGCGCCCTGCTGATCCGCACGTACAACGACGCCCGGAGGGGCACGCTGGAGGTGCGTGTCTACGGCCGCCCCGCCCCGCGCACCGTCACGGTCTCCCCCGCCGTGATCCTCTCCCGGACGCCCGCGCCCGCGCCGCTCACCCTCGTCAACACGGCCCTGCGTCCCGGCCAGCGCCGTCAGGTCGACTGGGCCGCCGACGGCTACAACCTCTACATCACCCGCACCATCAGGGACGCGAGCGGCGTCCGCACGGAGCGCCTGAACACCAACTACAAGGCGTGGCGTGCCGTGTACGAGGTCGGCCCGAGCGCCACCCCCGCCGCGCCCGCCGCGTCGCGCGTGAAGAAGCCCGAGGCGGTGAAGCCCACCGTCAACCCGGGCGGCTGAGCTCCCGAGAAGCGGGCGGCCCGGAGCTCACGTCTCCGGGCCGCCCGCCTTCCAGGTCAGACGAACGCGCCGTGCCCCGTGATCGCGCGGCCCACCACGAGCGTGTTGATCTCGTTGGTGCCCTCGTAGCTGTAGATCGCCTCCGTGTCGCAGAAGAAGCGCGCCACCTCGTGGTCGAGCAGGATGCCGTTGCCGCCGTGCACCTCCCGCGCGAGCGCCACCGTCTCGCGGCAGCGCGCCGCCGTGAAGACCTTCGCGAGGCTGGCGTGCTCGTCGCGCATCGCGCCCGCGTCCTGCAGTTGCGAGAGGCGCAGGCACATCGTCTGCATCGCGGTCACGTTGCCGAGCATGTGCACCAGCAGGTTCTGCACGAGCTGGAAGTGCGAGATGGGCCGCCCGAACTGCTCGCGCCGCTGCGCGTACCGCAGCGCGCGCTCGTACGCCCCCGTGGCGCAGCCCACGCCCTGCCACGCGACGCCCGCGCGGGTGGCGCGCAGCACGTCCGCCGTGACGCGGAAGCTCGTGGCGTGCTGCAGACGGTCCGACTCCGGCACGCGGCAGTTCGTGAGGGTCACGTGGCCGTTCTCCACCATCCGCAGGGCGATCTTGCCCTCGATCTTGCGCACGCCGTACCCGGGGTTGTCCGTCCGGACGATGAAGCCCTTGACCTGATCGTCCGCGACGTCACGCGCCCAGACCACCACGAAGTCCGCGAAGGTGGCGTTCCCGATCCAGTACTTCTCGCCATTCAGGACCCAGGTGTCGCCGTCGCGGCGGCAGGTGGTGGTGAGGCCGCCCGCCGCCGCCGAGCCCACGCCGGGCTCCGTCAGGGCGAAGGCGCCCACGACGTCCATGTTCAGGATGCGCGGCACCCACTCCGCGCGCTGCTCCTCGCTGCCGCCCATCACGACCGACACCAGCGCGAGGCCCGAATGCACCCCGAAGAAGGTGGCGGTGGAGACGTCCACGCGCGCCATCTCCATCGTGACGATCCCCTCCGTGACGCTCGCGTCCGGGCGGCGCTCGGCGCGCTCGTCGTAGATCTCGCGGATGAGGTCCAGCGCCCGGAACTTGCCGATCAGCTCGCGTGGGAAGGTGTCACGGCTCCAGTACTCGTTCGCGATGGGCCGCACCTCCTCCTCCATGAAGCGCCGCACGCGCGCCTGCACGTCGCGCTGACGGTCGGTGAGGGTGGACGTGAGGTCGAAGAAGTCCGCGTTCACGGGCGGCGGTTCGGGCGCGGCGCGGCGGCCGTCGTCGTTCGAGACGAGCTTCGCGAGCTGACGCAGGCGCGTGTCGTCCAGCCGCGAGGCCGCGTCGAGCAGGGCGGGCAGGTCCACGCGCTCCGCGAGCCGCCCGAGCCGGGCGGGATCGAGACGCGCGAGCAGGGCGTCGAGGTCGGGCCGGGTGTTCGTCATGCCCCCGTCATACGCGCGGCGTCCGCGCGCGTGTGGGGGGAGGGTGACGGACTCAACGTTGCCTGAAGTCCCCGCGCGCGGGCGCGTCCCCGTACACTGGGCGCGTGTCCCGCCCGTCCGAGCCCCTCCCGGCGAAACCCGCCGGGTACCTGCACCTCGAGAGCTACAGTTCCCTGCGGCGCCTCTGGACCTTCCTCGACGCCGCCGAGCGCGCGGGACGGCGCGTCGTCGTGACACGCGGCGACACGGACGCCACCTGCCGCCGCCGCGTCGAGGGCTACGCCCTGAAGCCCGCCGGGGCCCTGCTGGACGTGCAGCGCGCCACGACGGAGCTCGACGAGGAGTTCGGCCTGCATCCGGCGCTCTTGGCGCTCGCGTCCGGGGACCCGGCGCCCCTCGTGCGGCTCCTCGACGAGACGTACGAGCTGCGCGCCACGTTCACGCTGGCCTTCACGCGCTCGCGTGACCTCGTGATGAAGCCGGACCTGCGCTACGTCCCGCTCGGTCCCGACGAGCTGGGCCTGAAACTCGTGCCGCGCCGACTGTCGCGCGACGAGCTGCGCTTCCTGCTGCACCGCGCGTGCGGGATGGCGTGAGGGCAGGTACGCACCGGGACGGCCCGGTGCTCATGCCTGGGGCGGTGACGCGTCTCTCCACTCATGGCTGCTTACGCACCGGGACGGCCCGGTGCTCATGCCTGGGGCGGTGACGCGTCTCTCCACTCATGGGTCGAGCTTCTCGTCCTCCGGTTCCCTGTTCTGATCGGTGACGTCCTCCCAGTAGTCCTCACCGCGCTCCTCGGGCAGCCTGTTCCGCGCGCCCCAGTTCTCGTTGTCCTGTACGCGTTCCTGCGGCACGTTGTCGCGCGACTCGCGGATCACGCCCGGCTCGTCCCGTCGTCCCTGGTCGGTCATGGTGGTCCTCCACTCCTGACCGTAGGAGGCGGCCCCGTCACCCGGACCACGCGAGGGTGAAGCCGCGTTCACCCTCGTACTGTCACCGCGCCAGTGACAACGCAGGTGGGGAGCGTCCCTCGCGCGCCGCGCTATGCTGTCCACAACGCTCCCGACCCCGGAGAGCCGCAAGCACTCCCGGCCAGGTGGCCGGACAAGCAGACCGCCCGAGGACGGCCCCGTCGGGGCCGCGCGGGCGGCGAGAAGGAGAGGACGACGTGGCGAAGAATCTGTTTGGTGCGCGTGAAACGCTGATGGAGCGCGCGGACGGCAAGGTCTACTACTACCGCCTGGACAAGCTCAGGGAACTCGGCTTCGATCCGGGCCGTCTGCCGTTCAGCATCAAGGTGCTGCTCGAGAGCGTCCTGCGCGAGGCGAACGACTACGACGTCACCCAGGACGACGTCCGCAACCTCGCCCAGTGGGGCAGCGAGGGCGTCGACATGAACGCCGAGGTGCCCTTCAAGCCCGCCCGCGTGATCCTGCAGGACTTCACGGGCGTGCCCGCCGTGGTGGACCTCGCCGCGATGCGCTCCGCGATGGTGAAGCTCGGCGGCGACCCCAAGAAGATCAACCCCCTCATCCCCGTGGACCTCGTCATCGACCACAGCGTGCAGGTCGACGAGTTCGGCACGGAGTTCGCCCTCGCGAACAACGTCGCCATCGAGTTCGAGCGCAACCGCGAGCGCTACGAGTTCCTCCGCTGGGGCCAGCAGGCCTTCGACAACTTCGGCGTGGTGCCGCCCGCGAGCGGCATCATCCACCAGGTCAACATCGAGTACCTCGCCAAGGGCGTCATGAGCCGCCCCGAGGACGACGGCGTCGTCGTGTACCCCGACTCGCTCGTCGGCACCGACAGCCACACCACCATGATCAACGGGCTCGGCATCGTCGGCTGGGGCGTCGGCGGCATCGAGGCGGAGGCCGTGATGCTCGGCCAGCCCATCTACATGCTCGTCCCGGAAGTCATCGGCTTCAAGGTGACGGGCGCGCTGCCCGAGGGCGCGACCGCCACGGACCTCGCGCTGACCGTCACGCAGATCCTGCGCGCCAACGACGTGGTCGGCAAGTTCGTGGAGTTCTTCGGGCCCGGCCTGAGCAACATGACCCTCCCGGACCGCGCGACCATCGCGAACATGGCGCCCGAGTACGGCGCGACGATGGGCTTCTTCCCCGTCGACGACGAGGCGCTGCGCTACCTGCGCCGCACGGGCCGTCTGGAGACCGAGATCGAACTCGTCGAGGCGTACTGCAAGGCGCAGGGCATGTTCCGCACGGACGAGACGCCCGACCCCGTCTTCACGAAGGTGCTGGAGCTCGACCTGTCCACGGTCGTCCCGAGCCTCGCGGGCCCGAAGCGTCCGCAGGACCGCGTGGCCCTCACGGACATGAAGTCCGTCTTCGAGGAGGCGCTCGTCGCGCCCGTGAAGGCGCGCGGCTTCGAGCTGCCGCAGGAGGCGCTGGGCGCCAGGGGCACCGTCGTGAACGAGAAGGGCGAGAGCGAGATCGGGCACGGCGCGGTCGTGCTGGCCTCCATCACGTCCTGCACGAACACCAGCAACCCCAGCGTCCTCATCGCGGCGGGTCTCGTCGCGAAGAAGGCCGTGGAGCGCGGCATCACCAGCAAGCCCTACGTGAAGACGAGCCTCGCGCCCGGCTCGCGCGTCGTGACGGAGTACCTCACGGCCGCCGGGCTGCAGGAGTACCTCGACAAGATCGGCTTCAACACGGTCGGGTACGGCTGCATGACCTGCATCGGCAACTCGGGTCCCCTCCCGGAGGAGGTCGTGAAGCCCATCGTGGAGGCCGACCTCGTCGCGGCGTCCGTGCTGTCGGGCAACCGCAACTTCGAGGGGCGCATCAACCCGTACATCAAGGCGAACTACCTCGCGAGCCCGCCCCTCGTGGTGGCGTACGCCCTCGCGGGCCGCGTGGACATGGACCTCGCGACGGAACCCCTCGGGATCGGCGCGGACGGTCAGCCGGTGTACCTGCGTGACGTGTGGCCCACCAACGCGGAGATCCAGGAGATCATGGACCGCGCCATCAACGCGGACATGTTCAAGAAGGTCTACGACGGCATCGAGCAGTCCAACGCCATGTGGAACGAGATTCCCGTCGCGGGCGGCGAGCAGTTCGAGTGGAAGGAAGACAGCACCTACATCCAGAACCCGCCCTTCTTCGACGAGCTCGGCGGCGAGATCAAGCCCATCACGAGCATCGAGGGCGCGCGTGTCCTCGTGAAGGTCGCGGACAGCGTCACGACGGACCACATCTCCCCCGCCGGGTCCTTCAAGGCGGACACGCCCGCCGGGAAGTTCCTCGTGGAGCGTGGCGTGCACCCCCGCGACTTCAACAGCTACGGCTCGCGCCGCGGCAACGACCGCATCATGACGCGCGGCACCTTCGCGAACATCCGCCTCAAGAACCAGCTCGCGCCCGGCACGGAGGGCGGCTTCACCACCAACTTCCTCGACGGCGAGGTCACCTCGATCTTCGAGGCGTCCGAGGCGTACAAGGCGGTGGGCGTTCCGCTCGTGGTCCTCGCGGGCAAGGACTACGGCATGGGGTCGAGCCGTGACTGGGCCGCGAAGGGCACCTTCCTGCTCGGCGTGAAGGCCGTCATCGCGGAGAGCTTCGAGCGCATCCACCGCAGCAACCTCGTCGGCATGGGCGTGCTGCCCCTGCAGTACGCGGCGGGTCAGAGCGCCGAGAGCCTCGGCCTCAGGGGCGACGAGACGTTCAGCATCGAACTCTCCGACGACCTGAGGCCCCGCCAGACCCTCACGGTGAAGGCCACGTCCGCGGACGGCACCGTGAACGAGTTCCAGGTGCGCTGCCGCATCGACACGCCCGTCGAGATCGACTACTACCGCAACGGCGGCATCCTGCAGACCGTGCTGCTCCAGCTCCTCAAGAGCGACCCGATGCGCGCCCAGAGCGCCGACAGCAACGACAACGGCAACGTCATCGAGGCGTAAAGTTCCCGAGGACGACATGTGGGCCCCCGCGCGTGCGGGGGCCTTCGTTGTGAAACAGTCCCCTGGTCCGGCCGCGTGCCTTCCTACCCTAAGGTCATGCCTTCCCGTCTGCTGCGTGGCCTGCTGATCGCGAACGTCGTGGTGCTAGTGTGCTTCGCGCCCCTGGCGGCGCTCGCCCTGATCACCCCGGCGGGGCTCGCCTTCGAGCTGCTGTCGCCCGGCGGGTCGTGGTCGGGGCGGCAGGCGTTCCTCTGGGCGCTCTCCTCGGTCGGCTCGGTCGTGTACGTCGTGGGCTGGGCGGCGGTCGTCGGGCTGTGGCGGGGGCGGACGTGGGCACCGCCCGTGTACCGGGCGGCCGTCCTGGGGTACCTGCTGGTGGTGCCCCTGCTGTTCGTGACCGTCTGGGTGGACGCGTCCCTGGCGCCGTACGTGGTGTTCGCGCTGCCCGCCGCGCTGTTCGTGTGGACGGCGGTGGTGGAGGCGCGCGAAATGCGGGAGCGCGCGAGGACGTGAATCCTCGCGCGCTTCGTGGTCCTCGCTGCGTTACTTCTTCTTGGCGAGGACGGGCGCGGCCTGCTGGAAGAAGAGCGCCATGAGGGTGCCGAGGCCGACGCCGTACACGGCGAGGACGCCGAAGAGGTTGAGGCTGGGGAAGTAGTGGTAGACGCCGGAGGCGAACACGAAGAGGAGCGTGAGGGCCCACAGGAGCTGGTCACGCTTCTCGGGACGCTGGAAGAAACCCCAGGTTCCGGCGATCAGGGCGAAGAGCAGGGGTCCGACCAGGGTGTTGAACATTTCGGCTTCCATCACGGCGCTCCTTATGTCCCCTACCCTAGCGAACTCCGGTGAAGAGTTCCAGAGTTTGCTCACACAGATCACTCATATTTCGATTCATTAAGACGACGGTCGTCCACACGGACGTCCCGCAGCGAATCCACGTCCAGGTCCCCGTCCTTCAGGGTAGGCACGCTCGTCGTGACGTCGCGCTCCACCCGCAGGAAGAAGCTCAGCTCGCAGGGCTCGTCCACCTCCGCGCGGCTCGCGATCAGGGCGGCATGGACGGTGCCGAGCGTCGTGGACGCCTGCGAGCCCACCATCACCCGCTTCCCGGCGCGCGCGGCGAGCTCCAGCATCCGCAGGCTGTCCGTGAAGCCCGTCCGGGCGGTCTTCACGTTGAGCACGTCGAAGGTGTCGAAGTCCAGCTCGCGCTCCAGATCGGGAACGGTGAAGCACGAGTCGTCCGCGACGATGGGCAGCACCCCCGCGCGGCGCAGGTCCGCGCGGGCGCGCAGCCGCCGCACGGGCAGGGGTTCCTCCACGTACAGCAGGCCAGCGTCCCGCATCGCGGCGAGCGCCGTGGGCGCGGAGTCCGGCGCGAGCGTCTCGTTGCTGTCCGCGTAGAGGTCCACGCCCGCCCCCGCGAACTCCCGCGAGAGCGCGTCGATGACACGCAGGTCCCGCGCGTGGTCGCGGCCCACCTTCACCTTGAAGACCCGCACGCCCGCCTCGAACACGCGCCGGGCCTCCGCGAGCATTGCGGCGGGCTCGTCGATGCCGAGAATGTACGACACGCGCACCCGCCGGTTCGGCCCGGCGAGCCGATCGTGGAGCGAGGTGCCCTCCACCGCCGCTCGCGCGTCCCAGAGCGCCATGTCGAGCGCGCCGCGCGCCGTGTGGTTGTTCGCGACGCTCCCCAGCACGGCCCGCAGCGCGGCCTCGTCGCGCACGTCGAGCCCCACGAGGGCGGGCGCGAGGTGCGCGACGATGGCGCGGACGCTT
>NZ_KI912635.1:2645-2888 GCF_000519345.1 Deinococcus pimensis DSM 21231 | reverse complement strand
TCGAACGGCTGGAGCGCCTGCGCACCGGGGAGCGCGAACGCGCCCGCCAGATCGACCTGCTCGAATACCAGCTTCAGGAAATAGAGTCGGTCGCGCCCGTCCTCGGCGAGGAGGAGCCCCTGCACGCGGAGCTCTCGCGCCTCACGAACCTCGAGACGATCGCGTCGGGCGCGGCGGGCGCGCTGGAACTGCTCTCCGCCGGAGACGTGTCCGCTCAGGGCCTCGTCGCGGACGCGGCGCGCG
>NZ_KI912635.1:1362-2545 GCF_000519345.1 Deinococcus pimensis DSM 21231 | reverse complement strand
AGGGGCGGCGGGAACGCGGCGGGGTCGGCTCGCAGGCCCGCGAGGAGTTCCGCCATGCCGCCCGGGTGACGCTCGCGCCAGCGCGCCGTGAGGCGGAAGCGTTCCTCGCGGTCGGTGACGGCGCTCCCGCCGAGCATGAAGCGGTCCGTGAGGTCGCGCCGGTCGGGCAGCAGCGAGAAGTTCAGACGTGACCGCAGCGCGCTCAGCGCCGTGCTCTTCCCGACGCCGGTCACGCCCACGAGGATCACGAGGGGCATGTCCGCGACCCTGACGCCGGACGCGTCGGCACCCCACGCGAGACCTGTCATCTGCGAGTCTTTCACGAGGGGCAGTTTACAGTCGTTACCTCCCCGTGAGGAACCCGACGACGGCCGCGTCCGCTCAACCCTCGGGCAAAGTGCCGTCAAGACTGGCTCAAGAACGCGCGTCCACACGCGCGGCTCGCCACACGCGCGGTTCCTATGCTGACCTCAGGCGGCGCCCACGCGCCGACAGGAGGACTTCATGGCAAGACTCAAGGGCAAGGGCTCGAACAGCGGCGCGAATCTCCTCATCGTCATCCTCGTGCTGATCGTGCTGTTCCTGCTTCTGTACTACTTCTACCTCAAGCCCAACGGCCTGCTGAACCTCGGCGTCATCTGACGCGCCACGGGAGGACACCCATGCGAAAAGGCAGAGACATCATCGGGAAACCCATCGTGGCGCTCGACGGCGGCGCCCGCCTCGCCACCGTGCAGGACCTCGTGTTCGACCACCGCGCCGGACAGCTGCTCGCCCTGCTGGTGGACGAGGGCGGCTGGTTCCGCGCGGCGCGCGTCGTTCCCTTCGATGCGGTGCGCGCCTTCGGCGACGACGCCGTCGTGATCGGCTCCTCGGCGGACGTCGTCGCGGCGAACACCCTCGAACGCGTCCCCGACATCCTCAACGACAAGGCCACCCTCGTCGGCACGACCGTCATGACGACCGACGGCAAGAACCTCGGGCGGCTCGCGGACATGTACTTCGACGAGACGCTCGGCGGCGTCGTCGGGTACGACGTGACCGGCGGCCTCTTCGCGGACCTCTCCTCGGGCCGGTCCTTCGTGCCCGCCGAGGGCGGCCTCGACCTCGGCGAGGACGTCGCGTTCGTGCCGATCGAGACGGCCGCCGCGATGCAGGAGGCCGAGCCGGGCGGCCTGCGCGG
>NZ_KI912635.1:0-1262 GCF_000519345.1 Deinococcus pimensis DSM 21231 | reverse complement strand
GTACGGCGTGACCTTCGTGTCGGCCCGCGCGAGCGGCGACACGGTCGTCGTGACGGTCCGCACGAGCGCGCCGGGGCCGGGCACCATCACCACGCAGGCCCTCACGAGTCCCTTCGTGAGCGTGCAGGTGCCGGGCCGCTTCGCGCGCGCGGTGGTGCAGGACGAGTCGGGCCGCGTGCTCGCGCAGAGCGGCCAGTGACGGCGAGGAAGGAGGGCCGCGAGCGTTGGCGCTCGCGGCCCTCCTTCCGGCAGGGTCCTACTGGCTGAGGATCTCGTGGCCGGCGTCGGTCACGACGATGGTGTGCTCGAACTGCGCGCTGGGCTTCCCGTCGGCGGTCACGACGGTCCAGTGGTCGTCGAGGAGTTCCGTCTTGGGCGTGCCGAGGTTGATCATCGGCTCGACCGTGAAGACCATGCCGGGCTCCAGCCGCAGACCGCTGTTGGGGCGGCCCCAGTGGTACACGGTGGGTTCCTCGTGCAGGCGGCGGCCCACGCCGTGCCCGGTGTACTCGCGGACGACGCCGTACCCGCGCGACTCCGCGAGGGTCTGGATGGCGTGCCCGACGTCACCGAGACGCCCGCCGGGCTTCACGGCGGCGAGGCCGGCGTTCAGGCACTCGCGGGCGGTGTCGACGAGCTTGCGCACGTGCGGCGCGACGTTCCCGACGGTGTAGGTGTAGCAGGCGTCGCCGTAGAAGCCGTCCATGCGCACGCCGATGTCCACGCCGACGATGTCGCCCTCGCGCAGGCGGCGCGCCGTGGGGATGCCGTGGCAGATGACCTCGTTCACGGAGGCGCAGATGGTGCCGGGGAAGGGCACGCCGTTGGGCGCGTAGCCCTTGTAGGCGGGTTCCGCGCCGGCGGCGCGGATGTGCTCCTCGGCGATGCGGTCGAGCTCGGAGAGGCTCACGCCGGGACGGACGTGTTCCTCCAGGACGCGGAAGGTCTCCGCGACGAGGTGGTTCGCCCGGCGCAGCGCCTCGATCTCACGAGCGTTCTTGAGGATGATGCGGGCCATGAGGGCCAACATAACACGCGCGCCCGGGGAGCTTTCGGCACGATCAGACGATTCGTGTCAGGGAGCGAGGCGCTTCTCGTAGCAGTCGAGCGGGATCACGCGGTCCCCGCCGGGCGTGAGCCGCAGGTGCCCGCGCCGCAGGTAGCCGAGCCGCTCGTAGAAGCGCGACGACGCGGTGTTCGGCGCGTACGTCTCCAGCCGCAGCCAGCGCGCGCCGCGCGAGCGCGCGAGCTCCTCGACGATC
>NZ_KI912634.1:2677-3966 GCF_000519345.1 Deinococcus pimensis DSM 21231 | reverse complement strand
CGCCGAGCGTGAGGTCCGCGCCGCGCCCCGTGCCCAGCAGCCGGTAGAAGCGCGCGCCGCGAGACCGGCGCAGCACCGCGTGGTCCGAGCCCATCTTCGACAGGCCCGTCCACGTCCGCGCGCGGGCGAAGCGCTGGATCGTCACGGACACCACGGGAGTCACGGGGCCATTCTACGCGCGGAGGCTCTGTTAGATTGACGCCATGCACAAGCCGACCGCGCTGACCGCCGCGCTCGTCCTCACCGTCGCGGGCGCCGCCACGCCCTCGTGGAAGGGCGAGATCGTCTACCAGGTGATGCCCGACCGCTTCGCCAACGGCGACCCCACCAACGACAGGGCGCCCATCCCGAGCGATCCCACCGACCCGAAGGGCTGGCACGGCGGCGACCTCAGGGGACTCACCGCGAGGATTCCCTACATCAAGGGCCTCGGGGCGACCGCCATCTGGCTCACGCCGGTCTACCGGCAGGTCACGGGCCGCGACGGCGGCGCGACCGGCTACCACGGGTACTGGCCGAACGACTTCCGCGACGTCGACCCGCACTTCGGGACGCTCGCGGACTTCGACGCGTTCGTGAAGGCCGCGCACGACGCGGGCCTCAAGGTCATGCTCGATCAGGTCGTCAACCACTACGGGCCCGCCGCGGACGCCGTGACGCGCCAGCCCGCGTGGTTCAACGACCCCGCCACCTGCGCCGCGAAGGGCGACCGGGACGTGTACTGCCCCATCTACGGCCTGCCGGACCTGAACCAGGACCGCCCGGACGTGCGCGACCTGCTGTTCGGCAACGCGGACTTCTGGCGCGCGCGCGGCGTGGACGGCTTCCGCTACGACGCGATCAAGCACGTGCCGCAGGGCTTCCTGAAGGACCTCCTCGCGCGCGATGCGAAGGCCGGGACGTACACCCTCGGGGAGTTCTACGACGCGGACGCCGGGACCGTGGCGGACTACCAAAAGCTCGGCTTCGCGAGCCTGTTCGACTTCAGCCTCAAGACCGCCATGAACGACGCGATCATGTCCGGACGCGGACTCGACCGCGTCACGAGCGTGCTCGAACGTTACAGGGAGATCCCCGCGCCGGACGAGGTGGCGCTCTTCCTCGACAACCACGACGTGCCGCGCTTCGCGAACGGCGCGCTCTCCGAGGACGACGGCCGCGAACGCACCGTCTACGGCCTGCGCGCCCTCATGACCCTGCGCGGCGTGCCCGTCGTGTGGCAGGGCACCGAGATCGCCATGCGTGGCGGCGGCGACCCCGACAACCGCCGCGACATGCGCTTCGAGGAC
>NZ_KI912634.1:2459-2577 GCF_000519345.1 Deinococcus pimensis DSM 21231 | reverse complement strand
CTCGCCCCCTGCGTCGAGCGGCTGCGCGCCGCCGGCCTGATCGCCTTCGAACCCCGCCTGCTCATGACCGGCGTCACCCGCGCCTACCTCACCCTCACCCGCCACGGACGGCTCACGC
>NZ_KI912634.1:0-2359 GCF_000519345.1 Deinococcus pimensis DSM 21231 | reverse complement strand
CTCGTGAGTTTCGCCGCGCACGAGCGCCGCGACCTCCTTGTACCCGATGGCCTGCAGGGACACGCGCTCCCCGCCGCGCGCGTCGATGTCCGCGAGGACGCGGCGCACCTCCTCCAGGAGGCCGCCCGCGAACATCGCCTCCACCCGCAGGGTCACGCGGCGGTCGAGTTCCTCGCGCGGGCGCGTGAAGGCCGTCACCGCGTACGAGAAGCGCGGCGGCGTGCGCGGGAAGTCCGACGGGACGCGGCCCGTGCGGCGCAGCACCTCCACCGTGCGCACCACCCGGCGCGGGTTGCGCTCCAGCCGCGCGAGCTCGCGCGGGGCGGCGCGCTCCACCTCTGCGAGGAGCGTGTCCAGACCGTCTCGTGCGAGGTCCGCCTCCACGAGGGCCTGCACCTCCCGGTCCGCGCGCGGCACCGTCGGCAGTCCACCCGCGAGCGCCGACAGGTAGAACCCCGTCCCGCCCACCACGAGCGGCGTCCGCCCGCGCGCGAGGACGTCCGAGATCGCGGCCTCCGCGTCCCGCACGAAGCGCGTCACGTCGTACGCCTCCCAGGGATCCACGACGTCCACCACGTGATGCGGCACGCGCGCCCGCTCGCCCGGCGTGGGCTTGGCCGTCCCGACGTCCATGCCGCGGTACACCAGGAAGGCGTCCGCCGAGACGACCTCCAGCGGGAAGCGCGCGCCGAGCTCCAGCGCGAGCGCCGTCTTGCCCGCCGCCGTCGGGGCCGTCAGGACGGGAACGAGCGGGCCGTTTGAGACGTGAATCACACGCGTCATTCTAGGGACTGGCGGTAGTGTAGACACATGAACGAGCCGTCCCGAACCCACCGCACCCGCCTTCCGGGGGCGTCCGCGTGAACTCCGGCAACGAGCCCGTCCTGCGGCGCATCAACACCCTCATGCAGCTCCGGCAGCAGGTCGAGTCCCTCGACGGCCGCACCCCGTGGGTGCCCAGCGTCGACTGGATCGAGACGGACACCGAACTGCACCTCGTCGTGGACGCGCCCGGCGTGGAGCCCGACGCGTTCGAGCTGCTGGAGGAGGGCGAGCGCGTCACCATCAGCGGCACCCGCCCCCCGCTGGACTTCGGCGGGACCGTCCTCACCGCCGAGCGGCCCCACGGGCAGTTCCAGCGCGTCCTCGGCCTGCCCGTCGAGACGCTGCCCGGCACGGGCCGCGCCCAGATGCGCGCCGGGGTGCTCGTCGTGACCTTCGAGAAGAAGCACAAGATCATCGACCACGAGTAAGCAAGGCAAGAGAGGCGCCCCCGAAAAGTCGGGGGCGCCTCCCTCATTCAATTGCTGTCTGGACAGGCTGCAGGAATCGCACGGCGTCCGCCGTTCGACACGGGTACGGTTTCCCTCACTGGGCGGAACTCTCGACCCGGAGGGAGGAACGACATGGACTACAGGGGAGCAGTGCTGGCCGTGCTCGGGACCATCATGGTCGGTTGCGGCGCCGTACCAGGCGCGTCACAGAAGCCTCTACCCGTCGACGTCGAGCGTGGGGAGCCCATCTCCAGGGCCGAGTTCGAGAAGCTTAAAATGCTTCCGGACGTTGGCGTGTACGTGATCACCGCAGACGATGACGAAGGTAAATTGAGGTCGCAGTCGGTGAGCAGTTGCACGGTGATCAATCGTCCCGAAGTGAATCGGCCAGCAACAAACAGAGTGGACGGCCAAGTGTATGCCTATTGCACCGCCACTTTCGCATATATCACGATCAAGAGTCGCCTGGAGGACCAGACGACGTTTGCGAGTGTTGATAAAACATTCCGCGATTCACTCAAGCGCGAAACCTCGGCATATGCAGGAACGCTCCCCAAGGTCAATGGGCGACGCTACTGCCTTGCCTCTTTCACGACCGTGTCCTTTGTAGGAGGCAGTACCGGTTCAGGAGCAGGACCCCTGGGATGTGCCACAGCGCGGAGTTATTGACCAGCATCGTCGGCACTGATGGTATAACTTCCGACCTGAACGTCGTTCTTATGCTCCAGCCGCATCAGGACGAACATAGCCTCACCCATAAGGTCATGCATCAGGTGGAGCATCTGGTCATACTGGCGTGACTCGTAGAGTGCGTCGAGTCGTCGGCGTGTCTCGTCGAGGGAGGCACTGAACCTGTGGAACTGCTCGGCGGTGAGGTCCATGCGGGCAGCATAGTCGGGCGAACGAGCAGGAGGGCGGGAAAAACCCGCCCTCCTTCCGTCGTTATTTCTTCGGGTTCCACTTCTTGCGCGCGGGCGCGTCGGTGGACAGGTCGCCGGGTGGCGTGACCTCCTCCGGTGCGGGCGCTGCCTTCTCCGGCGTCGGGGCGGCCTCCACCGGCGCCTGCGCCGCGCGGACCTTCGGCG
>NZ_KI912633.1:428964-429922 GCF_000519345.1 Deinococcus pimensis DSM 21231 | reverse complement strand
CGGGGCTCGTGGAGGCGCGGGCGCGGTCCGTGGCGGGCGCGGTGGCGGAGGCGTGGGGGCTGGAGGGCCTGCTGACCTTCGAGTTCTTCGAGCTGCCGGGCGGGGAGCTGCTCGTGAACGAGGTGGCGCCGCGCGTGCACAACAGCGGGCACCTCACGCAGGACGCGGGCGGCGTCAGCCAGTTCGAGGCGCAGCTGCGGGCCGTGCTGGACCTGCCCCTTGCGGACTTCGCGCCGCTGCTGCCGTGCGTGATGCTCAACGTGCTGGGCGGCGAGGGCGCGGAGCCCGACTGGGCGGAGGTGCTGCGCGTGCCGGGCGCGCGGCTGCACCTCTATCACAAGGAGGCGCGGGTGGGGCGCAAGCTGGGGCACGTGAACGTGGTGGGCCGCACGCCGGAGGAGGTCCATGACCTCGCGGGGCGTGTGCGGGCGCTGCTGGGAGACTGGAACTGAAGAGCACATGAGCTTCTTCACACCCGCCGTCCTTTATCCTGGGGGGCGATGTCCGTTCCGCTGCCCTCCTCTCCCCTGATCTCGCTGGGTGACCTCGCCTGGGACGTCCTCGCGAAACCCGACACGCTGCTGCTGCCCGGCGGCGACACGACCGGTCGTCTGGAACTCTCGGGCGGCGGGAGCGCCGCGAACCTCGCGGTGTGGGCGGCGCGGGTGGGTCAGCCGACGGCGTTCGTGGGCAAGGTGGGCCGCGACCGCTTCGGTGAGTTCGCGGTGTTCGACCTGGAGCGCGAGGGCGTCGTGACGCGCGTCGTGGAGACCTCGGAGCAGCGGACGGGCGTGATTCTCGCGCTGATCGACGCGTCGGGCCAGCGGGCGATGCTGTCGTCGCAGGGCGCGGACTGGTACCTGGAGCCGTCCGAGCTGCCCGTGGGGGACCTGCGGCGGGCGCGGCACCTGCACCTGACGGCGTGGAGCCTGTTCGCGGACCCGCCGCGCGCGGCGGC
>NZ_KI912633.1:425775-428864 GCF_000519345.1 Deinococcus pimensis DSM 21231 | reverse complement strand
GTGTCGGCCTGCGCGGGCCCGCTCACGGACAGGCCCACCGCCACGCCCTCCCGCGCGAGGGCCGCGAGGCGCTCCAGCGTGGCGGCGTCGTGCAGGACGGGACTGTCGGGCGTCACGGAGTGCACCATGTACACCCGCAGCCACGGCCCGAGCTCCTCCCGGCTCAGCGGCCACTGCCGCTCGAGGTTCGCGAGCGAGTGGTCCTTGACCTCGTGCACGTCCGTCTCACGCCGCCAGTCCGCGACGTACGTGTAGCCCCACTTCGAGCCGACGCTCACCTCGGCGCGGGTGAGGCCGCGCCCCTCGAGCCACTCGCGCAGGAAACGCTCGGAGAGGCCGTAGGAGCGCGCCGCGTCGAAGTAGCGCACGCCCGCCGCGAGGGCCGCGTCGAGCACCTCGTGCGCGCGGGCGCGCAGACCGTCCACGTCGGTGTGCCCGGCGAGGTCCTCGGCGTGTCCGAGCGTGAAGTAGCCGGGCCGTCCGAGCGCCGCGAGCCCGAGCCCGAGACGCGAGACGGGCACGCCGGTATGGCCGAGCTCGCGGGTGAAGGCGGGAGGGATCATCCCCTCCTGTCTACCACGTGCCCGCGCTCCGCGCGGGGAACAGGACGCCCACGGGAGGCACGGGCGGCGGCACGGGCGCGGGCCGCGCGATGAAGAAGCCCTGCGCGTAGTCCGCGCCGAGCTCCCGCACGAGCGACAGCTCATGGGCGCTCTCGATGCCCTCCGCGACGACGCGCACGCCCAGTCCGTGGGCGTAGCGCACGAGCGCCCCGACGAGGTCCACGCGGGGATCGCCCGCCGTCAGGCCACGCACGAGCCCCCGGTCGAGCTTCACGATGTCGGGCCGCAGCGCCTCCAGGTACGTGAGGCTGGTGTGCCCCGCGCCGAGGTCGTCGAGCGCCACCTGCGCGCCCTCGCGGCGGTAGCGCTCCAGGATGCGGCGCAGCAGGGCGAGGTCCGGGAAGGCCTCGGATTCGGTCACCTCGAACACGAGACGTCCGAGGTCGGCGCCCGCGCGCTCGCAGGCGCGCCACGTCACGTCGAGACACACGTCGGGGTTGTAGATCACGCCCGGCGAGAAGTTGATGAACAGGTGCGCGCCTGCGGGCAGGGCCGGGTAGGCGCCCGTGATGGCGACGGTCCGGGCGAGCGCGTCGAGGGCGCGCAGCTGACCGCGTGACGAGGCCGCTTCCAGCAGGGGTCCGGCGGAGATGAGGCGGCCGTCCACGTGGGCGCGCAGCAGCGCCTCGTAGCCGTACACGCTTCCGTCCGGGAGGCTCACGATGGGCTGGAGGTGCGCGTGGAGGTTCCGGGCGGCCTCGTCGAACCAGGGCGTGCGGACGCGGCCGAGCCACGTCGCGAGGGGCGCGGCGCTCCAGGGGTCCACGAGGCCGTCCTCGCAGGGCGCGACGAGCAGGTCGGCGGCCTCGGTGGGCCCGAGCGCTCCCGCGAGATCGGTGAGGCGGTCGTAGTGGTCGGGGCGCAGCAGGAGCGCGCCGTCCACCTCGGTGGTGGGCACTTCGAGCGCGGCGAGGACGAGCCGCAGGCGTCGGTGCACGTGCGTGGAACGGCCGCGCAGGGCGAGCGCGCCGGGCAGGGGCGCGGGGCGGACCGCGTGGCAGTCGCAGGGAAGCGGGGTGAGGTCGGCGGGCATGGGGTTCACCTCCATGCTGCGCGCCGGACGTCACGGTTTCCTTACATATGACCGGGAGCGCGCGACTCTGAAGAAAAAATGAAGGCGGGTGTCCTCAGCCGGCGTGGATGTCCCCGTCCACATAGAACCAGCGGCCCTCCTCCCTCCGGAAGGTGCTCGTCTCGTGGAGCGTCCCGCCCCGGAAGCGCGCGACGAACTCCACCGTGCCCCGGGTATCCGAAGGGCCGCCCCGAGCGCGGCGGACCGTCAGGCCCAGCCAGGCCGGGCCGTCCTCCTCCCGCAGGCCGAGCGAGGCGGGCCGCGTGGAGGGATGCCACGTGGCGAGCAGATACGCCTCGCCGCGCAGCACGAACGCCGTGTAGCGCGAGCGCATCAGCGCCTCCGCCGTCCTCGCGGGCGCGTCTCCCGTGAGGCGCGGACGGCAGCAACGCCCGAAGGGCTCGCCCGAGCCGCACGGACACGCGCGTGAGGACGGCCAGAAGTCGAAGGAGGAGGACGAGGAGGTCATGCGCCCTTGATAGCGCACGGTAAACTGTCCTTCATGACCTCCCGCCGCGCCCGGCGTCCACTGCTCGTCGCGCTCGCGCTCGCGCTCGGCGTGGGAGCGCTGTCGGGCTGCTCCACCGTCCGCTACCTCGCGCAGGCCGCGTCGGGGCAGGCGGAGCTCCTCGCGCGCGCCCGGCCCGTCGAGGACGTCCTGAAGGACCCCGCCACGCCCGCCGAGGTGCGACGCCGCCTCACCCTCGTGCGGGACGTGCGCGCCTTCGCCGTCACGGAGCTCGGACTGCCCGACAACGGCACCTTCACCACCTACTCCGACGTGGGCCGCCCGTACCTCGTGTGGAACGTCTTCGCGGCGCCGCCCCTCTCGGTGACGCTGCGCACGAGCTGCTTCCCCGTGGCGGGCTGCGTGGCGTACCGGGGCTACTTCTCACGCGAGGGCGCCGAGGCCGAGGCGGCGAGGCTGCGCGCCTCGGGAGACGACGTGTTCGTCGGCGGCGTCAGCGCGTACTCCACGCTGGGCCGCCTCAGGGACCCGGTGCCCTCCACCATGCTGTCCTACACGGACCCGACGCTGGTGCGGACCGTCGTCCACGAGCTCGCGCATCAGGTGGCGTACGTCACGGACGACTCGGTCTTCAACGAGTCCTTCGCGGTGGCCGTCGAGGAGGAGGGCTCGCGGCGTTTCATGGAGCGCTTCGGCACGCCCGCGCAGCGCGAGACGGACCGCGTTCAGCGCGAGCGCTCGGAGGCGTTCACGGCGCTGCTGCTGCGAGCGCGCGGGGAGCTGGAGGCGGTGTACGCCGCGCGGACGGACGACGCCGCCAGACGCGAGGGCAAGGCGCGCGTGCTGCGGGGGCTGCGCGAGGACTACGCGCGGCTGCGCGAGTCCTGGGGCGGCTACGCGGGCTACGACTTCTGGTTCGCCGAGG
>NZ_KI912633.1:423849-425675 GCF_000519345.1 Deinococcus pimensis DSM 21231 | reverse complement strand
CTCTCGCAGTTGCGCGCCGCCGTGCAGATCGCCGCGGCCCGCCTGCGTCCCGCGCGCGTCACGGACCTGCGCGTGGACGAGGGCGCCACGGGCCTCACCGTCACGGGCCGCATCGACAACCTCAACTTCGTCGCGCGCATCCCGGCCCGCTGGAACCGCCAGAGCGTCCTGTTCGCGCACGGCTACGTCACGCCCGGCCAGCCCGAGACGGTCAGCGCCGACCGCGACCCCGCCGGGGGGCTCGGCACGCTCGTGAACGCGCAGGGCTACGCGTACGCCTACAGCGCCTACGCGAAGGCCGGGTACGCCGTGCAGAGCGGCGTGCAGGCCACGCAGAACCTCAAGCGCTTCCTCGACCTCGTCGGCAGCACGCGCGCCTACGCGACGGGCGCGAGCATGGGCGGCAACATCGTCATGGCGCTCGTGGAGAAGTACCCCGACGACTACGTGGGAGGCATGCCCTTCTGCGGCGTCACGGGCGGCTGGGGCGAGGAGATCCGCTATCTCACCGACTTCCGCGTCGTGTACGACTTCTTCACGCGCGGCACGCCCTACGCCCTGCCCGGCGCGGACAACATCCTCGCGCCCACGGCGGCCTTCACGCAGCAGCTCCTGCAGCAGCGTCTCACCGCGCTCTTCACGGACGCCGCCGCCTCGCAGGACGCCGCCGTGAAGGCCAACGCGCGCAACATCGTCGGGCGCGTCGCGGCGGCCACGGGCGCCAACCCCGACCCCACGTCCTTCGTGACGGCCCTCGCGGGCTTCGGGTACGGCCTGCAGGACTACCTCGTCACGACGGGCGGCAACGGCTACGGCAACGTCGGCAAGGTGTACCGCACCCTCGGCGACGCGACCGACGCGGCCCTCAACGAGGGCGTCCTGCGCGTCACCGCCGACCCCAGGGCCAGCGCGTACCTCACGCAGTGGTACCGCCCCACCGGGCAGTTCAGGGCGAAGGTGCTGTCCTTCCACAACGTCGTCGACCCGCTCGTGCCCTTCCAGCACGCCGCGATCCTGAAGGACACCGTCACGCGCGCCGGGAACGCCGCGAACCTCGTGCAGCAGACCGTCGCCGCGAACACCGCCGCGCCGAGGCACTGCGACTTCACGCCCGGTCAGGTGACCTTCGCGTGGAACGAGCTGCGCGCCTGGGTGGACGGTGGGGCGCGCCCGCAGGACGGCCTCGACATCACCGCGAAGTAACGCCCCCACGAAGCGCCGCGCACCCAAAGGTGCGCGGCGTCATGATTGACATGACGGCCTCACGCTAGCGTGTCGCCTGTTGCCGCCCTCGGTGGCAACGCTCTTATCCAGAGCGCGTCAGGGATCTGGCCCGATGAAACGCGCAGCAACCAGCCCTCATCACGGCATGGTGCTCTCCAGCCCGCTCCTCGCCGACGATGGCGCAAAAGCGGGACCGATAAGGGAAGGGAACCTGCGATCAACGCCCCCTTCTCGAACCGACGGGAAGGGGACGTCCTTTGACGCCCTCCTCGTCGCCGCGCGAGGAGGGCGCGTTCATGATCGAGTTCCGAAACGTCGAGCACACCTACCCGAACGGTCACGCCGCGCTGCGCGGCCTCGACCTCCACGTGCCCGCGGGCAGCACCTTCGGCGTCATCGGCGAGAGCGGCGCGGGCAAGAGCACCCTCGTGCGGCTCGTCAGCGGCCTGGAGACGCCCACGCGCGGACAGGTCCTCGTCGCCGGGCAGGACCTCGCCGCGCTCTCCGTGGCCGGGCGGCGCGCCCGGCAGGCCCGCACCGGCATGGTCTTCCAGCACTTCAATCTGCTCGCCCAGCGCACGGCCGCCGGGAACGTCGCCCTG
>NZ_KI912633.1:423283-423749 GCF_000519345.1 Deinococcus pimensis DSM 21231 | reverse complement strand
CGCCACACCTCCGAGGAGGAGTGGGCGGCGCGGCTCGCGCGGGGCGAGGTGGAGCTCGCCGGACACGTGGCAGGCGGGTCGGAGCCGCTCTCACCCGGGCAGGAGCTCGTGTGGCGCCGCCCCCCGTGGGAGGAGGAGGACGTCCCCCTCACCTTCGACCTGCTGCACGAGGACGAGGCGGTGCTGGCCGTCGCGAAACCCTCGGGACTGCCCACCATGCACGGCGGCGGCTTCTACCGCCACACGCTGCTGCGCCTCGTGCGTGACCGCTGGCCCGAGGCGGCGCTGCTGCACCGCCTGGGGCGCGCCACGTCGGGCGTGGTGCTCTTCGCGCGCGACCCTTCGGCCACGGCGGCCCTCTCCCGGGCGTGGCGCGAGCGGGACGTGGAGAAGCGCTACCGGGCGCTCGGGTCGGGCGTGGCTCGCGAGGACCGCTTCGTCATCGACGCGCCCATCGGTCCCGTCC
>NZ_KI912633.1:414530-423183 GCF_000519345.1 Deinococcus pimensis DSM 21231 | reverse complement strand
GCGCGCGTCGTGGAGGTCCGCGCGGCCGGGGACGCCACCGAGGCGTGGCTCGCCCTGCCGGGCAGCGCGGACGAGACGGCCCTCACCCTCGTGCCCGGTCTTCCCGTCGCGCCGAAGGGAGCGTCCGCGTGACGGGCGTCATCCGCGACCTCCTCACGCAGGGCACGCTGGAGACGCTGCTGATGGTGGTGCCGAGCGCCCTCGTGGCGCAGCTGCTCGGCACGCTCCTCGGCGTGGTCCTCGTGATCACGCGGCCCGGCCACCTCAAGCCGAGCGCCGCGCTCAACCGGGCGCTCGGCGTGATCGTGAACGTGGGCCGCTCCCTGCCGTTCATCATCCTGCTCGTCCTGCTGATTCCCTTCACGCGCCTGATCACCGGCACGTCCATCGGCTCGACCGCCGCGATCGTGCCGCTCACCGTCGCCGCGATCCCGTTCACCGCGCGGCTCGTGGAGAGCGCCCTGCTCGACGTGCCCACGGGCGTCGTGGAGGCCGTGCGCGTCATGGGCGCCCGCACGTGGCAGATCGTCGTCAAGGTCCTGCTGCCCGAGGCGCGGCCCGCGCTGATCCTCGGCTTCACCGTCATGACGATCAGCCTCGTCGGCTACAGCGCCATGGCGGGCGCCATCGGCGGCGGCGGCCTCGGCGACATCGCCATCCGCTACGGCTACCAGCGCTTCGAGACGACCGTGATGATCGCGACCGTCGTGATCCTCGTGGCGCTCGTGCAGCTCGTGCAGTTCCTCGGGGACCGGATCGCGCGCCGCGTCGACCACCGCTGAACCCACCATTCGAAGCTCATACGTACAGGCGCCCCGGACGTGGGCGCCGGGGAGAACCCGTCATGAACAAGCTCGTCCTGTCCGCCGCGCTGCTGTCCTCCGCCCTGATCCCGACCGCCCTCGCGGGCACCCTCAAGGTGGGCGCGACGCCCGTACCCGCCGGGGAGATCCTGGAGTTCGTCAAGCCCATCCTGAAGAAGCAGGGCGTGGACCTCGTGGTGGTGGAGTTCAACGACTACGTGCAGCCCAACGTCGCGCTCGGCGAGGGCAGCCTCGACGCGAACCTCTTCCAGCACGTGCCGTACCTCGACGAGTTCCAGCGCACCCGCCCCCTGAACATCGTGCCCGTCCGCAAGATCTACGTGCCGCCGCTCGGGCTCTACAGCCGCAAGGTGACCGAGGTGTCGGGCCTCAGGAAGGGCGCCACCGTCGCCATCCCGAACGACCCCAGCAACGCCGCGCGCGCCCTCAGGCTGCTGGAGCGCGCCGGGCTGATCCGGCTGCGCGAGGGCGCGGGCGTGCGCGCCACGCCGCTCGACATCGTCAGCAACGTCAAGAGCATCCGCATCCGCGAGCTGGAGGCCGCGCAGCTTCCCCGCGCGCTGCCCGACGTGGACGCCGCCGTCGTCAACACGAACTACGCGCTCGCCGTGGGCCTCGACCCCACGAAGGACAGCATCTTCCTGGAGAGCCGCTACAGCGTCTACGCGAACGTCCTCGCGACCACCAAGGACAAGCTCGGAAACGCCGACCTCAGGAAGCTGGAGGCGGTCCTCACGAGCCCCGAGGTGAAGGCGTTCATCCAGAAGAAGTACGGCGGCAGCATCATCCCCACGTTCTGATCCCCACCCTCTGGAGTCCCGCATGCGCAAAGCAATCCTCCTGACCGCCCTCGTCCTCACCTCCTCCGCGTCCGCCGGGACGCTGCGTGTCGGCGCGAGCCCCGTCCCGCACGCCGAGATCCTGAACTTCGTGACG
This sequence comes from Deinococcus pimensis DSM 21231, assembly GCF_000519345.1. Classification (GTDB taxonomy): domain Bacteria; phylum Deinococcota; class Deinococci; order Deinococcales; family Deinococcaceae; genus Deinococcus_A; species Deinococcus_A pimensis. Next base: position 421,423 of record NZ_KI912633.1, on the reverse strand, counting down.
CCCATCCTGAAGAAGCAGGGCGTGAGGCTCGTCGTGCGCGAGTTCACCGATTACGTGCAGCCGAACCTCGCGCTCGCCGACGGCAGCATCGACGTGAACTTCTTCCAGCACGTGCCGTACCTGAACGAGTTCCAGAAGAACCGGCCGCTCGGCATCGTCGCGTCCACGAAGGTACACGTGGAGCCCATGGGCCTGTACAGCCGGAGGGCGAAAAAGCTCTCCGCGCTGCCCTCGGGCGCCACGATCGCCCTGCCGAACGACCCCAGCAACTCGGGCCGCGCCCTGAAGCTGCTCGAGGCCGCCGGGCTCATCAAGCTCGACCCGAAGGCCGGCATCAACGCGACGGCGCTCGACGTCACCTCCAACCCCAGGCGCCTGAAGTTCCGCGAGCTCGAGGCGGCGCAGCTTCCGCGCGCCCTCGCCGACGTGGACGCCGCCGTCATCAACACGAACTACGCGCTGGAGGCGAAGCTCGACCCGCTGAAGGGCAGCCTCGCGCTGGAGGACGGGCGCAGCCCCTACGCGAACGTCCTCGCGGTGAAGCCCGCCACGCTGAAAAACCCCGACTACGTGAAGCTCCAGAAGGTGCTGAACAGTCCCGAGGTGAAGGCGTTCATCCTGAAGAAGTACAGGGGGGCCGTCGTCCCGGCGTTCTGAACGGGTGAGCAGAGGGGCCGTCTCCCGAGGGGACGGCCCTTCCTGTAGGTTTTCCGAGAACTGCATGGACGTTCCCTCCGGGACTCCCTCAAGCTCACCTGATGGCGTGCCCCGCCACAGTCCTCCATGCTTGATGTATCGGAGGTGAACGTGAAACGCTTCTGGCGTGACAACAGCCTGAGCATCGTCGTGGGCGCCATCTTCCTGCTGCTGTGGGTCGGGCAGTCGCTCGTGGGCTTCTTCGTGCTCAACGACGACCGCCACGACCACGGCGGGCCGCCCGTGACGTACGGGCGCTACCTCACGACCGCGCACTTCTGGGAGGCCACCACGGAGAACTGGGAGAGCGAGTTCCTGCAGATGGGCTCGTACATCCTGCTCACCGTGTGGCTCAAGCAGAAGGGCTCGGCGGAATCGAAGAAGGTCGACGAGGAGGAACCCGTCGACGAGGACCCCCGCGCGTACCGGGACCGTCCGGACGCGCCGGGCCCCGTGAAGCGTGGCGGGCTCGCGCTCACCGTCTACCAGAACTCGCTGTGCCTCGCGTTCTTCACGATGTTCGCGGCGTCTTTTGTGCTGCACGCGTGGAGCGGCATGGAGGAGTTCAACCAGGAGACGCTCGCGCACGGCGGGCAGGCCGTGACCTTCGGGGGATTCCTGACGTCCTCCACCTTCTGGTTCCAGTCGCTGCAGAACTGGCAGAGCGAGTTCCTCGCGGTGGTGAGCATCGTGGTGCTGTCCATCTGGCTGCGGCAGAAGGGCTCGCCGGAATCCAAGCCGGTCGCCGCGCCGCACGCGGCGACCGGGGAGAGCTGACTTACCAGCTTCCGATCCAGGTGGTGTTCGTGGGACCCGCGTCGTTCGAGCCGCTCGTCACGACGAGCCGTCCGTTCACGAGGTCCGCGATGGGCGACTGCCGCGCCGCCGGGAGGGCCGTGAGGGACGTCCAGGCGTTCGAGGCGGGATCGTACCGCAGCACCGTGCTCGTCTTCTTCTGTCCGGTCGTGACGCCGCCGATCACGAGGATGCGGCCGTCCTGCACGAGCGTCGAGGTGGACGTGTGGCCCAGCGGCAGGGGCAGCGCGGCGCGCGGGGTCCATGTGTTCGTGGTGGGATCGTACGCGTGGACGTCGGCGAGGTTGCCGCCGTGCTCGTCGCCAAGGTGCTGCCCGCCGACGGCGTAGATCAGGCCGCCCACGGTGACGGCCGCGAGGTGGTTGCGGGGATTCGGGAGGGAAGCGGCGGCGCGCCACGACGTGCCCCCGTCGAGGTCGAGGACCCAGTGGTCGCCGGAGTCGTACAGGTACGAGAAGCCGCTGCGGACCGTCCCGCCGAAGAAGTGCAGCTGCCGCCCCACGCGGGCGAGCGCGCCGCCGCCGCGCGCGGCGGGCAGGTCCGGGCCGCGGCTCCAGGTGTTCCGGACGGTGTCGTACTTCCAGACGTGGTTCGTCTGCGGACCGGGGTGGTCGCCGACGAACCCGCCCGCGAGCCAGACGACGCCGCCGTCCACGGCGGTGCCCGCGTGCGTGACGGCCTCGGGCATGTCCGCGAGCCGCTCCCATGTGCCCGTGGCGGGGTCGAGGGCGTCGGAGCGGGCGGTGACGCGCGGGATGTAGTCGGTGGAGGGCATGCGGTCGAAGCCGCCGAGGACGTACAGGCGGCCGTTCACGGCGGCGCCCTGCGCCTCGAACCGATTGATCGGCGCGGACGGAGCGTTCGACCAGGACAGCACGGACGGCGCGGACGGCGGGGATGAGGGCGGCGGTGGCGCGGACGAGGTGGAGGCCGCGCAGGCGCGCGCCATGGGGTCGGCCCAGTCCGCGTGGTCGTAGGCGATCCCGTCCCCGGCGTCCGTCACGACGAGCCGCAGCTGGCGCTTCCCGGCGATGGGCACGTCCACGGGGCGTCCGGCGTCCGGGCCCCGCAGGACGGGGCTCTCGTAGAGCTTCTGGCCGTCCCCGTACACCTGGAAGACGACGCTGCCCCGGTCGCCCACCTCGTCGTCCACGCCGACGGTGGCGGTGAAGCGGTCGCAGCGTCCGCCCACGTCGAGGGTGACGCTGCTGCCCGCGTGCACGCCGAAACCGCGCGCGAAGGTCACGCCGCCCAGGGTGAGGGGGCGGCCGTCCCCGTCGGCCTGCTCGCCGTTGCTGCGGTCGCGTTCCAGTGGTCCCCAGCCGTTCGTGACGCTCACGAACCCCTCGTAGGAGAGCGAGTTGTCGCCCGCGTCGATGGAGAGCGCCCCCACCGCGCCCGCGGCGGGCTGCGCCGCCGCGCGTTGCGGGGACTGCGCGCAGCCCGCCGCGAGGGCGAGGAGAAGCGCCGCGCTCCAGGGGCGAAGGTCGGGCGGACGGTTCGCTGCCGTGTTGTCGCTCATAGGCCTCCCGTGTCCACTCCCCATCGTGAACACGGGCTCATGAGGCCAGCTTCAGGCGGTCAGCGGGCGCGGTAGATCGCGAAGGTCTTGCCGGGCAGGTTCACGGTGAGGCGCCCGCCGGAGGAGGTGACGGTGGCGGGCGCGCCCTGCGCGGCCTGATCGTCGAAGGTGCGGCTCGCGAGGTAGGAGCGGTCCGCGCTGGAGATGCCCGTGTTCGCGCCGATGTCGAGCGTCACGCTCGCCGAGCCGGGGTTGTTGTTGAACACCACCACGACGCGGCTCGCGGTGGTCGAGTCGGTGTAGCCGCGGTAGAACGCGAAGACGTTCGTGCCGCCGTTGGGTCGCCACATCTCGGCGTAGGAGCCCTTCCAGAGCGCGGCGTTGTTCGTGCGGACGCTCGCGAGGCGCGTGACGAGGTCGTAGGTGAGGCCGGGGTTCGGGAGGAAGCCCGAGTAGGTGCCCGCGCGGCCCGCGCTCGTCCACGCCCACGAGGGCATGTCCCTGCGGTTATCGGGGTCGCCCCCGCCGTACATGCCGATCTCGTCGCCGGAGTAGACCTGCGGGATGCCGGGCAGCGTGAAGATCGCGCCGAGGCCGAGGTGCAGGCGGCGGCGGATCTCGTCCTCGGCGACGCCGTAGCCGGGCTCGTTGACGAAGCGGGGCACGTCGTGGTTGTCGAGGAGGTTCACGGTGAGCAGCGAGCGGTCGAGGCCGAGGGTGCCGACGTAGTCCTGCACGCTTCCGGCGAGCGCGTCGGCGCTGCCGCCCTTGCCGAAGGTGCTCACGAGGGCGTTGCGGAGGGGGAAGTTGAAGGTGCTGTCGAAGCCCGCGTCGAGGAAGGGCCTCAGCTGGGACGCGCCGCCCGTGAGGAAGGCCTCGGCGAGCAGGAAGGTGTTGGGGCGGGCGCCGAGCACGCCCGGCACCCAGGAGTTCTGCCAGTAGCTCAGCGGGACGTGCTTGGCGGTGTCCATGCGGATCGCGTCGATGCCGTACGCGCTCGTCCACGAGCGGCTGAGGTTCGTGAGGTAGGACGCGACGGTGGCGTCCTCCTGCCGGAAGTCGGGGAGGCCCGCGAGGGGGCAGTTCACGTCGTCGCCGGTGCAGTCCGCGTGGAACCACGAGGGGTTGCTGGACACGACGCTCGCGCCGTACCCGGCGTGGTTGGCCACCATGTCCATCATGTACTTCATGCCGCCATTGTGGAGGTCCGTGATGAGGCCCGACAGATCGGCGGACGTCCCGAGCTTGGGTTCGACGGCGGTGTCGGCGGGGTTCCTGAAGTTGGGCCAGTAGCCGTGGTAGCCGCAGGAGTTGCCGTTCACGAGGCCGACCTGCGCGTAGACGGGCGTGGTCCACAGCGTCCCGGCACCGAGCCCCTTGATGTAGGGGAGCTTCTGGCGCAGCCCCGCGAGGTCGCCTCCGTGGAATTTCGTGCCGCTCGCGGGATCGTAGCAGTTCGCCTGTCCGAGGTTGTCGTTGGCGGTGTTGCCGTTGGCGAAGCGGTCGGGCAGCGCGAGGTAGATGACCTGACGGCGCCACGTGTCGACGTTGGTGCCGCTCACGGCCTGCGCGGTGACGGGCGCGCTCGCGGAGGGCGAGCGGTCGGGAGTGCTTCCACACGCGCCGAGGAGCAGGGGGAGCGTGACGAGGGACAGCGTGAGGGAGGGACGGACGGCGCGGCGTACGTTCACGTGAGCTCCTGAGGCCGCGCTGAGCGGCCGGGTTGAAGTTGAAGACCGCGTCATCCTAGGCGAGGGCCGTCCGCGAGGAACGTGAAGAAGTTCGCGGGCTCGCCTTGATCGTTTCTTAGCGGGGCAACTTCGTGAGGAGGGACGAAAGCGAAACTTCATGAGCACGAGCGCGTGAAAAATTCCGTGCGCTGTCCAGACAGGTGACGGGTACGGTGTCCACGACTCCGGTCAATTCACTTCCCCGCCCCCGGGCGGACAGGAGATTCATGCGTAGAATCGCGCTCCTCACGAGCACGGCCCTCGTTCTCGCCGCGTGCGGCATCTCTCCCTCCACCGAGCAGGCCACGCGGCCCGCACCCGCAGCGCCGGGCGTGAGCGCCCTGTCCGTCCTGACCTGGCAAGCCCTGCGGCAGGGCGACAGCGGCCGCGACGTCGTCACCGCGCAGTACCTGCTGCGGCACGCCGGGTACACCCTCAGCGTGGACGGCGCCTTCGGCGCCGGGACGGACTCGGCGGTGCGTTCCTTCCAGTCGTCGCGCGGGCTCACGGTGGACGGCATCGTCGGCGGGAACACCTGGGAGAAGCTGATCGTGACGGTGCGGCAGGGCGACAACAACAACGCGGTGCGCGCCGTGCAGGACCAGCTGAGGAGCGGCTACGGCTACACCTCCGTGACGGTGGACGGCGCCTTCGGGTCCGCCACGGACGCCGCCGTGCGCGACTTCCAGAGCAAGCGCGGCCTCAGCGCCGACGGCGTCGTCGGACTCAACACCTGGCAATCGCTCGTGACGGGCAGCAGCGCGACCGGCAGCACCACCACCTCGGGCCTCGCGCAGCAGATCCTGAACACCTCGCGCATCACGCTCGGGACGAGCAGCAGCACCGTCAGCGGCAACCCGCGCCAGAACATGCTCGACACCGCCGCCGGGCGGGCCGCCGTGCGCGGCTGCAACTCCGACGCGAACTGCGGCCTCACCGTGTACCTCAAGCGCAGCATGCTCGACGGGATGCTCAGGGTGGCCGGGAGCAGCAACAGCTTCTACGTGACCTCCATCGCGGGCGGCGTGCACTCGCAGTACTCCGACCACTACGCGGGCCTCGCGTTCGACATCGGCATCTGGAACGGCGTGAGCCTCTCCTCGCCCAACAGCGCCCACACCGCCGCGCGCAACGCCTGCCTCGCGGCGGGCTCCGACCCCTCGCAGACCTTCAACGCGTACTACGACCCGCCCGGCGGGCACAGCAACCACGTGCACTGTGCGTGGAACTGACATGAATCACATCACCTCCAGACGTGACGTCCTGCGCGCGGGCATGGCGCTGGGCGGGCTGGCCCTGCTCGCGGCGTGCGGCGTGAAGGTCGGGCCGCCGGACGCGCCCGCGAACGACGTCGGCGCGCTCGCCGTGACCGTGCCGCCCGTCGCCTCTTGCGACGCGTGGAAGGCGCAGCCCGCGCGGGACGCGGTGACGGTCCTCGCCACGCGCCCGACGCGGGTGCTGGTGCACCACACCGCCACGCCGAACAGCACGGACCTCAGCCAGGCGCACGCGTACGACCTCGCGCGCTCCATCCAGCAGAGCCACTTCGACAACGGCTGGATCGATTCCGGGCAGCACTTCACGATCAGCCGGGGCGGCTGGGTGACGGAGGGGCGGCACGGGAGCCTCTCGGCGGCGCAGGGCGGCGCGCGGCACGTCGTGGGCGCGCACTGCCCCGGGCAGAACGAGGTCGCGGTGGGCATCGAGAACGAGGGGCTGTACTCGTCCGTCACGCCGCCCGCCGCGCTCTACGACCGTCTGGTGGAGCTGTGCGCGTGGCTGACGCAGCAGTACGGCATCTCCCCGACGGAGCTGTACGGGCACCGCGACTTCTACTCCACGGAGTGTCCCGGCGACGTGCTGTACGGGATGCTGCCGCAGTTGCGGCGGGACGTGGCGGCCCGGCGCGGCCTGAGCGTGCGGGTGTGGCCGACCGTCCGCGGTCCCATGACGGGCGAGCGGGTGCGGACGGTGCAGCACCTCCTCGGGGCGCGCGGGCAGAGCGTGACGGTGGACGGCTCGTACGGGACGGGCACGCAGAACGCCGTGAAGGCCTTCCAGTCGGGCGTGGGTCTCACCGCGGACGGCCTGGTGGGCTCCGCGACGTGGGAGCGGCTCGTCGTGACGGT
>NZ_KI912633.1:413983-414430 GCF_000519345.1 Deinococcus pimensis DSM 21231 | reverse complement strand
CAGGGCCCAGGCGGGCGCGAGGTTGTCGAGGGCCGCCGCCACGGGGGGCGCGCAGAGCGCGTACGCGGGCCGGAGACCGACGACGCCGTGGACCTTGCCGGGCGAGTGGAGCGCCACGACGGCCTCACCGACCGAAGTCGCAGAGACGCGCGGACGCTCCAGGCTCAAGCGAGGGGCCGTCCCCGAGCGTACGTCGATGGTGTCCAGGTCCGGCAAAAAGGGCGCGTACGCCTCGTCGAGGACGAGGAGCGCCCCGCGTCCCGCGCAGGCCTCCGCGAGCGCGGCGAGCTCCCCGAGCGGCAGGACCGTCCCGAGCGGGTTGTTCGGACGCGACGTGTAGACCAGCCGCGCCCCGCACCCCACGGCCCGGAGCGCGCCCTCCGTGTCGGTCACGTGGAGTGCCGCGCGGGCGAGCGCCACCGCCCGCGCGAACTCCCCGAAGGGCGG
>NZ_KI912633.1:413292-413883 GCF_000519345.1 Deinococcus pimensis DSM 21231 | reverse complement strand
GCGAGCGCGAGGACGGTCACGTCGGCCCGCTCGCTCATCAGTGCTCGATGCCCGCCTGCGCGTGGATGCCGGCCTCGTAGGCGTGCTTGACGGGCTGCATCTCCGTGACGGTGTCCGCGAACGCCACGAGTTCCGGCAGGGCGCCGCGTCCCGTGATGACCACGTGCAGGTTCGGGTCGCGGGCGCGCAGGGTCTCCTCCACCTCGGGCCAGCCGACCCAGCCGAAGGTGAGGGCGTACGTGAACTCGTCGAGGACGATCATGTCCCACTCGCCGGAGAGGATCTCGGTTCGCGCGCGGGCCCAGCCTTCCTGCGCCATCGCGGCGGACGCGTCGAGGTCGCGCGAGCGCCACGTGAAGCCGTCGCCGAGCCCGTCGAAGGTCACGCCGAGCTTCTCGAGCGCGCGGTGCTCGCCGAACTTCGCGCGTTCGTGCTTGATGAACTGCAGGAGGCGCACCCTGAGGCCGCGTCCCTGCGCGCGCAGCATCAGGCCGAGCGCGGCGGTCGTCTTGCCCTTGCCGTTGCCGGTGTTGACGATGACGAGGCCGCGGCGGCGCGCGCCGGACGGGCCGCCCACCTTCGTGTGGCGGG
>NZ_KI912633.1:411274-413192 GCF_000519345.1 Deinococcus pimensis DSM 21231 | reverse complement strand
AGGACGCGCGCGAGGACGCGCAGGGCGGTCGCGAGGCGCGGGCCGGGGCGGGAGAGCGCGTCGTCCTCCTCCGGGGTGAGGCGGTACACCTGCCGGGCCTTCACGGCGTCGATGGTGTTCCAGCCGGGCCGCGCGAGCAGGTCGTCGACGCGCGCGCCGACGATGACGCTGGGGTTCTTCTGAATGACGAGCTCCGGACTGATTTTCGGGAAGTCGCCGATGCCCGCGGGGATGACGTTCTGCCCGCCCGCCTTCGTGAGGAGCGTTCCGATGAAGGAGTTCGGCCCGACCGTGTAGGGGCTGGGGTCCACCTCGTAGTACACGCTGACCTTCGGCGCGCCCCGCACGAGGGCCTGCACGTCGTTCAGGTCGCGGCGCATCGTGGTGATGAGGTTCGTCGCGGCGGCCTCACGGTTCACGAGCTTCCCGAGCACGCCGATCTTCTCGAAGACCTCGTTGTACGTCTGGGCGCTGCCGCCGTACACGGTGAGGCCCGCCGCCGCGAGCTTCTGGGTGAGCTTGCTGCTCGCGGACTCGTCGGCGAGGACGAGGTCGGGCTTCAGGGCCACGATCGCCTCGACGCTGGGGCTGAAGGCCGAACCCACCTTGGGCAGCCCGTCCGTGAGCGCCCTGGGGTAGTTGCTGAAGCGGTCCACGGCGACGAGGCGGTCGCCCGCGCCGAGCGCGGCGAGCGTCTCGGTGTGGCTGGGCAGCATGGAGACGATGCGGCGCGGTTCCTTCTGGAGCGTGACGGTGCGGCCGAGGTCGTCGGTGACGGTGAGGGGGTACCTCGTGGCGAGGGCGGCGCCGCCCGTGAGGGCGAGCAGGACGGTGACGGTGTGCTTGAGCATGTTCTTCTCCTCGTGGATGGAACGACGAAAAACCCGTCCCTCCCGGGACGGACGGCATCCTCGAGGAGCCCCTCGGCTCCCGGTTCGGCCCTCTTTCGTCGAGAGGTGCCACGCGTGCGCGTGGCGTCCCTGGCGGGCATTCGGGCTCGAGGACGGACCTCACACCGCTGCGCGACAGCGCCGGATTCTCACCGGACTTCCCCACTTTCAGCTCGCGCTACACGCGTCGAGCACCAGGACGAGTGATGCTACCAGATTCGAGGCGCGACCCACGACAGTGGGCGAGCCGTTGAGATTCGAGGCGCGACCCACGACAGTGGGCGAGCCGTTGGTTTGGGGAAGGCGCGTTCACCCTTCCCGTGTCCTCGCCCCAGCTTCGTCGGGAAGGCTGGGGTGCGAGGCGCGACCCGGCAACGCCGGGCGAGCCGTTGGAGACGAGGCGCGACCCGGCAACGCCGGGCGAGCCGTTGGAGACGAGGCGCGACCCGGCGACGCCGGGCGAGCCGTTGGGCTGGAGAAAGGAGCGGGCATGCCGTATCGACTGACGATCGAGGTGCGGAGCGCGAACGCGGTGGAGCAGTTCCAGCGGGAGTTCGACGATCTGCTGGACGCGAAGCGCTACGCGCACAACCACGTGCGCGGCGACATTCACTGGACGGTCCGGGAGGACCATCTGGACGGACTGGCGCCGGAGTACGCCCTGAGGATCGAGGGGACGGGCGAGCAGGCGGGCAAACCCCTGAATCTGGACGTGGAGGATTCGACCGGGACGAGCGACTCGCTCTTCCCCGGCAACGAGCCCGCGCGGGGCGACTGAGGGGGATTCGGGGTGGGGCAGGCGCCGGGCGCGTCCGCCCCGCCTTTCTGGTAGCGTGACGTCACCGGAATCAACGCGGAGGTGCGTCATGCACGAGCACGAGACGATCTTCACCATCGAGGCGACGCCCGTGAAGTTCGGCGCGGGAGCGGCGCGGGAGGCGGGCTGGGAGCTCGCGCGGCTGGGGGTGCGGCGGGCGTTCGTCGTGACGGATCCGCGCGTGCGGGCGCTGGGCCTGACCGACCGGGTG
>NZ_KI912633.1:410533-411174 GCF_000519345.1 Deinococcus pimensis DSM 21231 | reverse complement strand
TGGAGCCGACGCTCGCGTCGCTGCGGGAGGCGGCGGACGCGGCGCGCGCGTCGGGCGCGGACGGGTTCGTGGCGGTGGGCGGCGGGTCGTGCATCGACACGGCGAAGGTCGCGAACCTCGTCTCCACGCACGGTGGGGACGTGATGGCGTACGTGAACGCGCCCGTCGGGGAGGGCCGCTCGCCGCCGGGTCCGCTGCGTCCGCTGCTGGCCGTGCCGACCACGTCGGGTTCGGGGTCGGAGGCGACGACGGTGGCGGTGCTGGACCTGCCGGACCTGCGGGTGAAGACGGGCATCTCGCACCGGTATCTGCGGCCGTCGCAGGCGCTGGTGGATCCGGAGCTGAGCCTGTCCGCCCCGGCGGGCGTGACGGCGTCGGCGGGACTGGACGTGGTGTGTCACGCGGTGGAGTCGTTCCTGTGCCGTCCGTTCACGTCCCGTCCGCGTCCGGCGTCGCCGGGGGAGCGTCCGCCGTACCAGGGCAGCAATCCCGTCGCGGACGTGTGGTCGGCGCGGGCGATCGGGTTCGGCGGGCGGTACCTGCGCCGGGCCGTGCGGGACGCGTCGGACGTGGAGGCGCGCGGGATGATGATGCTCGCCGCGACGATGGCGGGCGTGGGGTTCGGCTCGGCGGGGGTGCAC
>NZ_KI912633.1:408505-410433 GCF_000519345.1 Deinococcus pimensis DSM 21231 | reverse complement strand
CGCGGATGCTCGCGCAGGAGCGCGGCACGCCCGCGACGCTCGTCGGGACCGCCCGCTGAACGCCGCGTCACGAACGAGCCCCCGACCTCGTCGGGGGCTCGTTCGTTTCCCGCCCGTTACGGCCCGGTCCAGGCGAACGCGGCCGGATCGCCGAAGGCGGAGCGGAACGCCGCGAGGGCCGTGGGCGAGGACTCCACGCGCCAGTCCGTCTCCTTGTTCTGGTTGAACCAGACCCAGGACTGGATGGCGGGGTACGCCCTGATCCGCGCGGCGGCGTCCGCGATCCAGGCGGCCTTGTTCCCGCCGATCTCGGAGCAGGCGAACTCGCCGATCATGAAGGGCTTGGTGGGCGCGACCGCCGTGACCCTGGCGTAGATGTCCGCGAAGACCTCGTCGAAGGTCTGCCAGCGCGAGTCGAAGCTCGCGCCCGTCGAGATCCGCTGGCTGGTGCCGAAGTTGTAGCCGTCGGCGCCCACCCAGTCGACGTACGCGTCGCCGGGGTAGTAGCTGGCGGGCGCGTTCCAGGCCTCGTTGGGGGTGGAGACGTTGTTGGGCGTCCAGACCCAGCGGACATTCACGGCGCCGCGCGCGACGAAGCGGTCGTGGACGAAGCGCCACATCTTCACGTAGTTCTCGGGGGCTGCCGTGCCGCCGTTCTGGGCGCCGCTCCAGGGGTACCAGTCGCCGTTCATCTCGTGACCGAGCCGGACGAGGACGGTGCGGCCGTCGGCGCGGGCGGCGTCGGCCCAGCGGTCGATGTAGGTGTTCCATCTGCCCGCGAGGACGTCCGCGTAGCGGATGGCCGCGCCGCGCTTGCCGTACATCTCCCAGGTCACGACGGGCGTGGCGCCGCGACTGTAGGCGTTGGTGACGGCGTACGCCTGGAAGTCCGTCGCCCAGTCGCTGTACCACATCACCTGCCGGGCGCGTCCGCCGACGTTGCCGCTCCAGGTGTCGAGCGCGTTCATCCCGGCGTTGCCGGTGGGCGCTCCGGGCACGAAGACGCCGCTGAGGGCGCCGTACTGCTGCGCGCTCAGGGTGGGGCCGCCGAGGTCCGCCGGACCGACGTTCCCTTCGGGCGTTCCCGCGCCGGAGGGCAGGACGGACTGACCACAGGAGGAGATGAGGAGCGCGACGGCGACGAGGGGAGGAATGGTGCGGTTCATGCTGGCTCCTGTTCGGCGGTCCCGGGGAGAGTGAAAGGAGGGGGAGGGGTGCCGATCGGATGCGCGGGAGGAGGACGCGATAAATGAAAGCTTACACATTCTCGCCTCACCGCATACACATATCTTAAGCAAGATTAAGGGGAGACGGGAGGTCCTGCCGTGGAATTTTCGGCATGCCCTTTAAGGACGTCTCAGGACTGACGCAAGCGGTCTTCACGTCAGCGTCAGGAAGGGCGCGCGGGGGGGCGGTCAGCATCAGATGACCGATGCAGCACCTCAAGGAGCCCCATGGAAGTGACCGTCGAACGACAAGGTGAAGTGGCCGCCGTCATCACGCTCGCGGGACGCCTCGACCTCGTCTCCGCCGCCGCCGCCAAGCGCGGCATCACCGACGCCGTGGCCCAGGGCGCGCGCCGGCTCGTCGTGGACCTCCACCGCGTGACCTTCATCGACAGTTCCGGCCTCAGCAGTCTCGTCGCCGCCCTCAAGGCCGCCCGGCAGGCCGGAGGCGACCTGCGCATCGCCCGGCCCAACGAGCAGGCCCTCGTGATCCTGCAGATGACCACGCTCGACCGTGTCCTGACCCCCTTCCCGACCGTCGAGGAGGCCCTCCGTGGATACGACGGGCAGCAGTCTGACGCAGGAAACCGTGACCTTCCCGGCCGCCGCTGAGGCGCTCGACGCGCTCCACGACGCGCTCGACCGCTTCTGGACCCGCGCGGACGCCACGAGCGCGCCGCCGCCCGCCTCGCGCTGGCGGCT
>NZ_KI912633.1:407397-408405 GCF_000519345.1 Deinococcus pimensis DSM 21231 | reverse complement strand
CTGGCGAACGTGAAGCGGATCGTGCAGCGGCACGGGGGGCGGGTGTGGGCGGAGTCCTCGCCGGGCGAGGGCGCCACCTTCTCCTTCTCCCTGCCGAGGTAGCGTTCAGCCGCAGCGGAAGGGGATGGGCAGGGGGCCGCAGCAGCACAGGCCCTGGACCTGCACGCCGGGCGCGCCGCGCAGGTGCGCGTAGGCGGAGCGGCAGCGGTCGAGGCGCGCCACGACCGCCGCGCGTCCGGCGAGGAGACCGTCACGTTCGACGATGTCCCGCACGGCCTGCGAGCACGAGGCGCCGCCGAAGAGCGCGGCGTGCGCGCAGCGGAAGCCCTTGAGGGGCGAGAGGTGGCGTCGGTAGCCGTCGATACCGACGAGGGCGAGCCGGGTGGCGGGGCTGGTCATGGGTCTCCTCCGTCGTGCTGTCTCGATGCTGCCGCGCGAACCGTGGGGTGCCCTGAGCCAAGCCTGAAGCGGCGTTGGCCCGTCGAACAGGATGGTCCGGCCAGGTTCGGGAATTTGATCTTTATGAGATGAGGACGAAGTCCTACTTCATCATCAACAGAGAAAACGTTGATGTTACCCTCAACTCAAGCTCATGAAACGCCGTCTCGTGCTCCTGTCCCTCCTGCCCCTGCTGCTCGCCCTCCCCGGCAGAACCGTGTTCGACACGTCCACGACCACACGAGTTCAGGCCACCCAGGGCTGGAACGACGGGATGACCCCCTGGGAAGGCGAGGGCCAAACCGCGTGGACGGCCCGGGCCTCACGGCAGCTCGCGCAGATCCGCCTCGCCCCCTCCTCCGGCCCGCGGGGAGAGGGCGTGACCGTCGCCGTGATCGACACGGGCGTGGACGTGGATCACCCCGCGCTGCGCGGCTCGCTCGACCTCGCGGGGGCGTGGGATCTCGTGGACCGCGATCCTGTCCCGGACGACGAACCGGGCGGCACCTTCGGCGGGCACGGCACCGCCGTCGCGGGCGCCGTGCTCTCGGTCGCCCCGGGCGCGACGAT
>NZ_KI912633.1:406477-407297 GCF_000519345.1 Deinococcus pimensis DSM 21231 | reverse complement strand
GGTTCGCGCTGATGCTCGTGGGGCGCGCGTGGAGCGAGGCGCGGCTGCTGGCGCTCGCGCTGGACGCGGAGGCGGCGCTGGAGTTCCCTTCACCCGGCATACCGTCCGGGGAGGCGCTGCGGTAGGCTGATGTTCGACCGACACGCCATGACCCCCGCCGACACCGATCCCCTCACCGACGCCGTCGTTCTTCCCGCCCTGCTCGACGGGCTCCTCGATCCCCTCGTGATCCTCGACGCGGGGTGGCGCTACACCTTCGTGAACCGGCACGCGGCGACCCTCATGGGCGTCGAGCCCGGGGAACTGGTGGGGCGCGTGCTGTGGGAGGGCTTCCCGGCCGCGCGGGGCGCGCTGGAGGTGGAGTACCGCCGGGTGATGGAGACGCGCGAGGCGCGGCACTTCGAGGTGCACCTGCCCACCCTGGGCCGCTGGGAGGAGGTGCGGGCCTTCCCGCACGGGTCCGGGATCGCCGTGCACTTCCGCGACATCTCGGCGCGCAAGCAGGCGGAGGCACGCCGGGACGCGCTGCTGGCGGTGACGCGCGCCCTCTCGGAGGCCTCGTCGGAGCGTGAGGTGGTGGAGCGCACGCTGGACGCGAGCCTGCACGCGCTGGGCGCCTCGGCGGGCACGCTCCTGAACATGGAGCCGGGCGGCGTGCTGACGATCGCGCACACGATCGGGTACGGCGCGGAACTCACGCGGCGCTGGCGGCAGTTCCCCTCGGACCTGCCCACGCCCGTGGGGGATACGGTGCGCACGCGGGAGCCGCTCTTCCTGGGGCATGAGGACCTGCGCGCGCGCTACCCGGCCATGCAGGCGG
>NZ_KI912633.1:400646-406377 GCF_000519345.1 Deinococcus pimensis DSM 21231 | reverse complement strand
TGGACGGCGCCGACCTCGTCGGCAGCTTCGACGCCCTGCTCGACGACGAGGAGGCCACGCGCGCCCTCGCGGGACGCGACACCAGCCCGCTCGCCGCGATCGGCGCGGTCCGTGACCTGCTGCTCGCCGTGGACGTCGACCGCGAGGACGAGGCGCAGCCCCTCATGCCGATGTCCACCGTCTCCGTCACGGAGGACATGGCGACCGCCATGCGTCTGCACGGCTCGGGCTGGAAGTCCGTCTATCACGACGAGGTGCTCGCCTTCGGCCTCGCCCCGGAGGACCTGCGCACGTCCCTGCAGCAGCGCCTGCGCTGGGCGCAGGGCACCATCCAGGTGATGCTGCGCGAGAACCCCCTGCTCGTGCCGGGCCTGCGGACCGGGCAGCGCCTGATGTACTTCGCGACGATGTACAGCTACTTCTCGGGCTTCGTGGCGCTCGTGTACCTCGTGGCGCCCATGCTGTACCTCTTCTTCGGCATCCTGCCCGTGAAGGCGTACTCGTCCCAGTTCTTCATCCACCTCGTGCCGTTTCTGGTGTTCAACCAGCTGCTCTTCCTCGTGGTGGGTTGGGGCCGCCCCACGTGGCGCGGGCAGCAGTACAGCCTCGCGCTGTTCCCGCTGTGGATCCAGGCGGTCACGAGCGCGTTCGGCAACGTGTACCTCGGACGCAAGCTGGGGTTCGTCGTGACGCCCAAGACGCGGCAGGCCTTCAGCCCGCAGTTCGGGCTCGTGAAGTGGCAGCTCGCCACGATGGGACTGCTCGTCGCGGCGGCGCTCTACGGCCTCTACCGGATCGTGTCGGGCAGGACGGACGACGCGTGGCCCATCCTGATCAACATCGCGTGGGTGCTGTACGACCTCGTGATGCTCGGCGTGGTCGTCACGGCCGCCACGCACCGCCCGCCCGAGGAGGACACCCCGCAGGAGGAGGTCGCGCAGGGCGCCGTGGTGACGCGCGCCGAGACGCACGGACGCGTGGGCGCCGGGCAAGGGTAGGGGCGTCCGCCCTCCCGAATGTGAAGTTTTCGTCAGACCGGGCCCGGGGGCGCCTTTGCTACAGTTCGGATGTGAACCCCTCCTCTCGGAGGACGATATGACCGGCACGCCCGACGACCTCGTCGCCTCCACCATGACCGCCCTCGCCGACGCGTACGACCAGGTCGTCTTCCTGGAACGCGCCGTGCGGCGGGCGGTGGGCGCCACGCACACCGCCGACCTCGTCAGCCTCGTGGAGGAGGCGCAGGACGTCATGGGCGCCCGGGGCAGCGCCCTCACGGTCGGTGGCACGTGGCTGACGCGCGTCCCGCACTGGTTGCGCGCCCAGCCGCGCCCCGACGCGCGCACCTTCACGCTGTCGCGGCCCACCGGGGGGGAGCCCCCGCACCTCGTCGCGGTGCCCTTCGAGCACGGCTGGGTCGCCTTCTGGGGCAAGCCGACGCCGTTCACCGCCGGGGACGTGCGGCTCGCGGAGACCCTCGCGCACCTCATCGCCTCCACCGAGGAGGCGCTCGAGGCCCGCGCCGAACGGCTGCGCGCCGAGGTGGAGGCGCACGACCGCCGCACCGCCGCGCACGTCTGGCGGCAGGTGATTCCGTCGACCCTGAAGGTCCCGCGCGGCTACGCGGTCGCGTCCACCCTCAAACCCGCGCGGGACGTCGGCGGGGACCTGCTCGTCACGCAGGGCGAGTGGCTCGTCATCGCGGACGTGAGCGGCAAGGGCGTGCCCGCCGCGCTCTTCACGGGCATGCTGGTCTCCACGCTGCCGCTCGCGGTGGAGCACGCCGACCTCGGCGCGGCCCTCGCGCGGGCCCTGCACCCCTACCTGGAGGAGGTCGGGATGTTCACCACGCTCGCCGCCCTGAAGCTCTGCCCGGACGGGCGCGTGCAGTACGTCAACCTCGGGCACCCGCCAGTCCTCGTGCGTCACGAGGACGGCGAGGTGCGCGCGCTGCCCGCGCACGCGCCGCCGCTCGGGACCTTCGCGCTCGACCGCTACCCCGTCAGCGAGTTCCGCCTGCGGCCCGGCGAACTGCTGTGCGTGTACACCGACGGGCTCAGCGAGGCCGAGCGGAACGCGCCGGACGGTGAGCGCGAGCTCTTCGGCGTCCACCGCATCGAGGCGCACGTCGCCGAACACACCGAGCCGGGAGAACTTCACCGCGTCCTCACGGACGCCGTGCGAGCCTGGGAGGTGACGGACGACTTCACCCTCGCCGTCGTGCAGTACCTCGGAGACCTCCCCTCATGACCCAGGCCGTCCTCGTCGTGGACGACGAACCCGTCATCCGCCACCTCATCGAGCACGTCCTCGCCCGCGCGGGCTGCACGGTCGTCACCGCCGGGGACGGCGAGGCGGCCCTCGGCGTGCTCGACGAGCGGCCCGACGTGCGCCTCATCATCTCGGACCTCGGGATGCCCGTCCTCGACGGGTTCGCGTTGCTCGAACGCGTCCGGGAGCGCTCAGGGCCGCCCGTGCTGATCCTCACGTCACGCGGCGACGAGGACGACGAACGCCGCGCCCGCGCGCTCGGCGCGGCGGACGTGATCACCAAGCCCTTCTCCCGGCAGGACCTGCTGAGAGTCGTGCGTCCGCACCTCGAGTTGTAGAGACACGTGGACGTCCCAGGCTCGGGTCCGTACGCAGCCAAAGCGCGGACCGCCACGCCCGGCCACGTCGAAGACGCGGACCGCTCCCTTCCCGCTTCACCGCTCCTCAAGCGCGCCTTGACCCTCGCTTGAACCGGTCCGCTCAGGCCGCTCCCGCTCCCTACACTGCGAACGGAGCCCCCTATGTCCGATGCTGCCCTCACGACCCGTCACGTGATCCTCGGCGTGCTGTTCGCCCTGCTGATCCTCGTCCTCGTCGCCTGGCAGGGCTACCGCAACAACGTTCAGCTCACCGAGGACAACGGCCTCGTGACGCGCACGTACCGCATCCGCGCCGCCATCTCGGACACGCGCGCCGCGCTCGACCGCAACACCACCTCCCGTGAGCTCTTCCGCTTCACCGCCGATCCCACGCTGCTCGCGGAGGCCCGCGCGTCGGAGGCGCAGGTGCGGCGCTCCCTGGAGGACATCCGCGCGCTCGTCGTCGCGCCCGAGGCGCGCGCGATCGTCGCGCGGCTCGGGCCCGCCGTGGAGGCCGCGCTCGCGGACGCACAGTCCATCACGGACCTCAGCACCACGGGCGGGCGGTCGTCCGGCGCGGTCCGGGCGGAACGTGAGCTCGACGCGCTCGAAGCCCTGCAGGCGCGCCTGCTGGTGCTCCGGAACGAGCGGGCCGAGGCGACGGCGGAGCGGGGCCGCTCGCTGGTGGTGTCGGGCAGCGCCCTCGCGATCCTGCTGATGGTGCTCTCGGGCCTGCTGCTGCACCGCAACATGGGCAACCTGCGCGGCTCCATGTCGGCGCTCGGCGAGAGCGAGGCGCGCAACCGCGCCCTCATCGAGGCGCTCCCGGACATCCTGATGATCGCGGACGCGACCGGACGCATCCGGGCGTTCAAGCCGCCCGCCGACGTGGACGATCCCGCCTGGGTGAACGCGATGGTGGGGAACCGCATCCCGGACGTGCTGCCGCCCGACGTCGCGATGACCGTGATGCGCGGCGTGTCCGACAGCCTGCGCGAGGACCGCCCGACCTTCGCGGAGTACAGCCTGCAGATGGACCTCGTGACGCCCGACCGGCCCGGCCTGCGCGACTTCGAGTCGCGGTTCATGCCCGCCGGGCCGGACGAGGTGCTGATCATCTCGCGCGACATCACGGAACGCAAGCGCGTGGAGCGGCTCAAGAACGAGTTCGTCTCCACCGTCAGTCACGAGCTGCGCACGCCGCTGACGAGCATCCGGGGTTCGCTGAGCCTCATCGCGAGCGGGATGCTCGGGGAGCTCCAGCCGCGCGGCAAGAAGCTCGTGGAGATCGCGCTGAGCAACAGCGAGCGGCTGGTGCGGCTCATCAACGACATCCTCGACATCGAGAAGATCGAGTCCGGACGGCTGGAGTTCCAGGTGGAGACGCTGTCCCTGCCGGACCTGCTGAGCGGCGCGGTGGACGACAACCGCGGCTTCGCGCAGGGCTACGGGGTGGACCTGGAGCTCGCGCCGGACCTGCCGCGCGTCAGCGTGCGCGGTGACCGCGACCGACTCACGCAGGTCCTGACGAACCTCGTCTCGAACGCGGTGAAGTTCACGCCGGGCGGCACGGGCGTCACGGTGGGCGCGACGCTCTCGGGCGGGGTGGCGCGCGTGACGGTTCGCGACCGTGGCCCGGGCGTCCCGGCGGAGTTCCGTTCGCGCATCTTCGAGCGCTTCGCGCAGGCCGACTCGGGCGACACGCGTCAGCAGGGCGGCACGGGGCTGGGGCTGAGCATCAGCCGCGCCATCGTGGAGCGTCACGGCGGCACCGTCGGCTTCGAGGACCACCCCGAGGGCGGCACGGTCTTCTTCTTCACGCTGCCCGCCACACCCGAGGAGGCGGCGCCCGGGCCCGCTCCGGCGGGCCCGGCGGTCCTCGTGTGCGAGGACGATCAGGACGTGGGCGCGCTGCTCGGGATGATCCTGGAGCAGGGCGGCCTGCGCGTGGACGTGGTGCACAGCGCGGAGGAGGCCGAGCGGCGGCTCGCGGCCCAGACGTACGACGCGCTGATCCTGGACCTGCTGCTGCCCGGCAAGGACGGCCTGACGCTGCTGCGCGAACTGCGGCAGGACCCGCGCACGGCGGACCTGCCGGTGGTGGTGGTGTCGGCCCGGGCGGACGAGGAGCGCCGCCTCGCGAACGGCGACGCGATCAGCGTCGTCGACTGGATCGACAAGCCCATCGACCGATCCCGGCTGCTGCGGGCGCTGGATTTCGCGCGCCGCTCCTCTCAGGGCGGGATGCCGCGCGTGCTGCACGTCGAGGACGACCCTGACCTCGGGCACGTCGTGTCCGAGCTGCTCGCCGGGACCGCCGAGACGCGCCACGCGGGCAGTCTCGCGGAGGCCCGCGCGCGCCTGCGCGAGACGCACTACGACCTCGTGCTGCTCGACGTGAGCCTCCCCGACGGCAACGGCCTCGACCTCGTCGGGGACCTGGGGCGGGAGCATCCGCCCGTGCCGGTGCTGGTGTTCTCGGCGGCGGAGCTCACGCGGCCCGGTGTGGAGCGCGTCACGGCGGCCCTCATCAAGTCCCGGACCAGCAACGAGGAACTGCTCGGCACCATCCGCAGCCTCATCGGGATAAGCGCGCGCGCCGGGGGAGGCGAGCGTGCCCGCTGAGCTCAGGCGCGTGCTGCTGGTGGAGGACGACCCGGACATCCAGGCGGTCGCGCTGATCGCGCTGGAGGACGTCGGGGGCCTCACGGTGCTCGCCTGCGGGTCGGGCCGCGAGGCGCTGGAGGCCGCGCCGGACTTCCGCGCGGACGTCGTGCTGCTCGACGTGATGATGCCCGGCATGAGCGGGCCCGACACGCTGCGGGCGCTGCGGGAGCGTCCGGAGACGCGGGAGGTGCCGGTGGTGTTCATGACGGCGCGCGTGCAGCGGCACGAGGTGGACGAGTACCTGACGATGGGCGCGATCGGCGTGATCCCGAAGCCCTTCGAGCCGATGAGCCTCGCGGACGAGCTCCGCAGCCTGCTGGAGGCGGACGTGGAGGCGCGCGAGGAGCGTGACTTCCAGGCGCAGCTGAGCGCGCTGCGCGGGCAGTTCGAGCAGGGGCTCGGGGACCGCCTCGCCCGGCTGCGCGGCGCCTGGG
>NZ_KI912633.1:391237-400546 GCF_000519345.1 Deinococcus pimensis DSM 21231 | reverse complement strand
GGCGGCGGGAGCGGAGCGGTCGGAGCGCCGTCCGCGCGCCCGGAGGCCACGGTCGCGGGCCGAGACCTGCGCATCGACCTGCTGCGCGGCCTCGCCATCGTGTTCGTGGTGGTGGACCACATCAACGTGCCCTCCCTCTACCACCTCGCGTCGCACGAGCGGCTCGGGGTGCTGTCGGGCGCGGAACTGTTCGTGCTGCTCGCGGGGGTCGTGCTGGGCCTCGTGTTCCGCAAGCGCGGCAGCGAGGAGCGGTGGCTCGACGAGACGTCGCGCCTGTTCACGCGGGCGCGGGCGCTGTACTTCGTGGCGCTCTTCGTGGTGCTCAGCTCGTACCTGCTGAGCCTCGTGCCGTGGCTCGACGGGCGCATCCTGACGACCTTCACGGATCAGGGGACGGGTACGGTGTACAACCTCTACCCGAACGCGGAGAACGCGGGCCGCCTCATCGCGAGCGTGATCCTGCTGCGCGTGGGGCCGTCGCAGTTCAACATCATCGGGCTGTACGTGGTGCTGCTGCTCGCCGCGCCCTTCGTGCTGCTCGTGCTGCTGCGGGGCCGCACGGCGCTCGTGCTGGGCGTGAGCTGGCTGCTGTGGGGCGTGTACGCGGTGTCGCGCGTGAACCTGCTGCCCGCGCAGTTCGAGGATCCCTTCCCGCTGCTGGCGTGGCAGCTGCTGTTCGTGAACGGCCTCGCGCTGGGCTTCCACCGCCGGAAGGTGCTGGCGTGGATGCGGACGGGTGCGGGCCGGGCGCTGTTCGGCGTGGCGGTGGCGGTGTTCCTGGCGGGCCTGTTCTACACGTGGAACAACCCCGTCTCGGAGGGGCCGTGGGATCCGCGCCTGTCGCTCATCGCGCCGGACACGTTCTACGGGATCTACGAGCGCTTCTTCGGTCGTCAGGACCTCGGGATCGGGCGTCTCGTGAACGTCGCGGCGTTCGTGATCGTCGCGTACGCCCTGCTGAGCCGCTTCTGGGGCGCCTTCCAGCGCGTGCTGGGCTGGCTGCTGGTGCCGCTGGGTCAGGCGTCGCTGTACGTGTTCATCCTGCAGGTGTACTTCGCGCTGATCGTCGCGAGCGTCCCCGTCTTCTCGGTCGGGTCGGTCGTGTGGGGCACGCTGGCGCACACGGCGGTGCTGCTGCTGCTGTGGCTGATGGTGCGGGGGCGCGTGCTGTTCCGCTTCATTCCGCGCTGACGTCGTGCCCGGCCGCGTCCTCACCGTGGGACGCGGCCCGCCGCACGGCCGCCCAGAGGGTGGAGACGAGCCCGTCCGTGTCGCCCTGGTAGAGGCGGTCCTTCGCGTGGAAGGTCGCGCCGAGCGCCCCTCCGCGCGCGAGGTCGTCGTCCGTGAGCACCTGCGACGTGACGATCAGGACGGGCAGGGCGCGCGTGGCGGGATCGGCACGCAGCCGCGCGAGGACGTCCAGTCCGCTCAGGTCCGGCATGGACAGGTCGAGGAGGACCGCCCGGTACGGGGCGTCCCGGACCACCCGCAGGGCCGCCTCTCCCCCACCCTCCTCGCGCACGTCGAAGTGCTCGCGGGCGAGGAGGGCGCCGAGCAGGTAGCGGTCGGCCTCGTTGTCGTCCACGAGGAGCACGAGGGGCCGCGTGGAGGTGGAGGGCCCCTCCCCGGCGGGCGCGGCGGGCACTTCCCCGTTCACGCCCTGAACCTCGGGTCCCGCGTACGTGACGGGGAAGGTCGCGTGGAAGACGGAGCCGCGTCCCGGCTCGCTCGTCAGGCCGACCGTGCCGCCGAGGAGTTCGGTGAGCTTGCGCGCGAGCGACAGGCCGAGGCCCGTGCCGCCCGCGCGGCCCGGGCGGGAGCGGACCTGCGTGAAGTCTTGGAAGAGGCGGCCCTGCTCCTCCACGGGGATGCCGATGCCGGTGTCGCGCACCTCGAAACGCACGGCCCGGCCGCCGTCCACGAGCGCGACGTGGACGCGCACCTCGCCGCGCGGCGTGAACTTCAGCGCGTTGGAGACGAAGTTGCGCAGCACCTGCGACACCTTGCCCTCGTCGGTAGTGAGGGGCGGCAGGTCGCGCGCGTCGTCGAGGACGAGCCGCACGTCCGGGTTCGTCAGGATGGGCTGGAAGAGGGCGCGCAGCGTGGCGAACAGGGTGTCCACCCTGAAGGTGGAGACGTGCACGTCCGACTTGCCCGCCTCCACCTTCGCGACGTCGAGCAGGTCGTTGACCATGCCGAGCAGGTCGCCCGCCGCGCCCGCGATGAGGCTGACCTGCTTGTGCTGCTCGGGCGTGAGCTCACCGTCGAGCCGCGCGAGCAGCATCCGCGTGAGGCCGAGGACGCTGTTGAGGGGCGTGCGGAACTCGTGGCTCATGTAGGAGAGGAACATCGTCTTGAGCTGGTTCGCCTCGCGCAGCCGCTCCGCCTTCTCCTCCAGCTCGCCGTAGAGGGCGACGACGCCGCGGTTGGTGTCCTCCAGTTCCTGGTTGAGGCCGCGCAGGCGCTCCTCGCGCTCCGCGAGCGCCGCGAGGGCGTCCATCAGCTCGTGGTTCTGCGCCTGCAGTTCACGGACGGGGTCCGCGCCGCGCGCGAGGAGGAGGTCCCGGGCGGCGCGCTCCACGTCGGCGTCCGTGACGCCGGTCGGGAGGTGCTTCTCGACGCACACGGTGGTTCCTTCCGGGGACGTGTCCACGTGGAAGGCGTCCATCAGGCCGCGCGAGCCCGCGAGTCCGACGCCCATCCCGGTGCGGGAGCGGTACGTGCCGCCCAGGACACGGTCGAGGTCGGGGATGCCGCCGCCGTGATCGCGGACGGTGACGCGCAGGGCGCGTGGCAGGCTGGGCGGCGTGACGCCGAAGGTGACGGCGCCGCCGTGGGCGTAGCGCAGGGCGTTGCGGGCGAGTTCGGACACGACGGTCGCGACGCGGGTGGTGTCCTGCGGGCCGAGACGCAGGTGCTCCGCAATCCGGCGGGCGAGGGCGCGCGCCCCGACGAGGTCGTCGTCGGTGTCGACGCGGACGGTGATGAGGGCGCGTTCGTCGGCGGTCACGGGGTCTCCTTCACGACGAGGACGGTCACGTCGTCGCGGCCGCGCGCGTGGTCGCGGTACAGCACGCCCGCGACGAGCGCGCACGAGCGGCCCGCGAGGCCGGGCGAGCGGTCGAGGCTCCAGAGGCTCCCGAGGCCGTCGCTGTGCAGCACGAGCAGGTCCCCGGGTGTCCAGGGGAGGGTCTGGGCGGTGGGCTTGGGCGGGGTCAGGCCGAGCGTGCCGTCCTGCGAGACGAGCCCGCGCCGCCCGGCGGGCGTGACGACCGTTCCGGAGACGTTGCCCATCCCGCTGAAGGTCACCTCGCGCCGCGCGCGGTCGAGCAGGGCGACGCCCGCGACGCCGCCCCCCCTGCCGCGCATGCCCCGGTGGACGGCGGCGAGCAGTTCGGGCGGGCCCTCGGCGGCCTCCGCGAGGAAGGCGCTCACGGCGGCGCTCGCCGCGTCGCGCCCGCCGACACCGTGCCCGAGGCCGTCCACGACCATCACGGCGAGGCGGTCGTCGCGCGCGTGGACGGCGAACCCGTCGCCGCACACGGTCTCGCGCGGGTGCGGCACCTGCACCACGCCGATGTCGAAGGGTCCGCCGCCTTCCCCGCCGACGGTCGCGAGGACGGCGGCGCCCTGTCCCGGCTGGGAGTACAGGTCGAAGCGGCGCGAGAGCCGCCGGACCGCGCCGAGGCCCGTGCCGGGCGTGCCCGCCGTGGAGTACCCGTCGCGCAGCACCTCGCCCACGCGGGCCACGCCGGGACCACGGTCGAGCGCGAGGACCTCCACGGCGGGCCGCGCGCCGCCCTCCACGGGACGGACGAGCAGTTCGCCCTCCCCGGCGTGCTTCACGAGGTTCGTGCCGAGCTCCGTCACGACGAGCGCGACCTCGCCCTGCCGGACGTCGTTCAGGCCGAGCGAGCGGGCGAGGTCCACGCTGGCGCGCCGGGCTTCCCCGACGCCGCTGGCCTCGCGGATGACGAACCTCAGCCCCGCGCGCACGACGTCAC
Source organism: Deinococcus pimensis DSM 21231 (assembly GCF_000519345.1). Classification (GTDB taxonomy): domain Bacteria; phylum Deinococcota; class Deinococci; order Deinococcales; family Deinococcaceae; genus Deinococcus_A; species Deinococcus_A pimensis. The sequence continues at coordinate 396,542 of NZ_KI912633.1, read as the reverse complement.
TTCCATTTGGTGGCGGTGACGCGCGTGAGCACGCCGGGGGTGGATTCCACGCTGAAGTCGTTCACGAGCCTGCGCGAGCCGCCCAGCCCGAGCCCGAGCCCGCCGCCCGTGGTGAAGCCGTCCTGGAAGGCGCGCTCCACGTCGGGAATGCCGGGGCCGCGGTCCTCGAAGACGAGCCGCAGGCCGCGTCGGGGCGTGTCGAGGCGTTCCACGCGCGCCTCGCCGCCACCGCCGTGGATGAGGGTGTTGCGCGCGAGTTCGGAGGCGGCGGTGACGAGCTTCGTCTGGTCGACGAGGCTGAAGCCGAGCTCCACGGCGGCGCGGCGCACGGCGTGACGGACACGGACGACGTCGTCCTCGCTGTGGATGGGGAGCGTGTCGGGCGTGGCGGTCACGGGCGCTCCGGGGTCAGGCACGCGGCCCGTCGAGGCTGGCCCGCAGTCGCCGCATGCCCTGCTCGACGTTGAGGGCGGTGCGGACGTGACGCCACGTCACGCCGAGCTCCACGAGGGTGATGGCGACGGCGGGCTGCATGCCGACGATCATCGTCTCGGCGCTCAGGAGGCGGCTCATGGAGGCGATGTTGCCCAGCACCCGCCCGATGAAGGAGTCCACGACGTCCAGCGCGGAGATGTCGATGAGGACGCCGCGCGCGCCGTGCGCGACGATGGCGGTGGTGAGGTCGTCCTGCAGGGTGAGCGCGAGGCGGTCGTGCATGTCCACCTGGATGGTGACGAGCAGCAGGTCGCCGAGCTTCAGGATCGGGATGCGCTCCACGCGTCAGGGCGTCCGGCCCGGTGCCTGCCGCTCGACGCGCATGCCCGTGCGTTCCATGGCGATCTGGATGGCGTCGGCGAGGTTCGCCTTGGTGGTGACGCCGCTGAGGTCGATGCCGAGGTGCACGATGGTCTGCGCGATCTGCGGACGGATGCCGCTGATGATGCAGTCGGCGCCCATGAGCTGAGCCGCCGCGACGGTGCGCAGCAGGTGCTGCGCGACGAGCGTGTCCACGGTGGGCACGCCCGTGATGTCGATGATGGCGATGGTGGAGCCCGTCTCGACGATGCGCTGGAGCAGCGTCTCCATGACGATCTGGGTGCGTTCGCTGTCGAGGGTGCCGATGAGGGGCAGCGCGACGACGCCGTCCCAGACCTTCACGACGGGCGTGGAGAGTTCGAGCATCTCCTGCCGCTGACGCTCGATGATGTTCTCGCGGCTGCGCTGGTACACCTCGATGGTGTAGAGCCCGAGGCGGTCGAGCAGCACGTTCGCTTCCCAGCTCGCCTCGGCGAGCTCGGTTCCGCCGTCGGTGCTCTCGCGCAGCGCGGAGAAGAGCGGCTGCTTGAACGAGAAGACGAACGTGGCGACCTCGGAGAAGCTGAAGCCGCGCTGCGCGCGCTGTCGCGAGAGGTCCTCGAGCTGGGCGCGGACGCCGCTCCAGGCGGGGTGATTGCTCCCGCCCTCGAAGGGGACGCCGCTTCTCAGCGCGGCGATGAGGGCGCTCAGGAAGGCCTGCGACTGGGTGCGGAGTTCGGCCTCGCTGATCAGGTCCCGGCGCATGGTGCCCGAGGCGGCCTGCTCGCCGAGCCACACGTCGAGGAAGCGGGACGGGTCACGTTCGAGGCTGTGGAGGATGCGCTGGTCTGGGTTCGTCATGGGTGTGGGTGAGGACCGACGCGGGAAGCGGGCGGCTCATGGCGCGCCCGGATGGCGGGGTCACGGCCTCACTCTACCAGGGGCCTCGCGGGGCGAGCCTTTCGTGCGAAAGCGCCGGGTGTCCTGAAGAAAACGTGAAGACGCTTCAGGTTCTCCACCTCGTCCGTACATGAGACACGACCTCTCCGTCCGATCACCTATAGTTTGCTCATCTGCCCCTCGCGCCCGCCGCGACCTGGAGCCTCTCATGCTACGCACCGCGACCCTGCTGCTCGTCGAAGACAACGAAGGCTACGCCTACCTCACGGAGCGGGTGCTGCGGCGCGTCGCGCCCACCCTGAAGATCGTCACGGCCAGAAGCGCCGAGGAGGCGCTCACGCTGGTCGCCACGAGGCGGCCGGACCTCATCCTGCTGGATCTGCTGCTCCCCGACATGTCGGGGCTGGACCTGCTGCGCGCCCTGCGTTCCGAGCCCGTCACGACGGGGGTGCCCGTGATCGTCTTCTCCGCCTACCCGGACGACGCGAACGTACGCGGCGCGTACAGCCTGCTCGCCAACGCCTACCTCGTGAAGCCCGAGGACGTGGACGAGCTGGACGCCACCATGCGTGCGTTCTGCGAGTTCTGGCTGCAGCGGGCGCTGCTGCCGTCCGGCCCCCCGACGCACTGACGTCGTCCCCAGGAACGAACGAGGGGCAGGTCCGATCGGATCTGCCCCGGGAGGCCCGCCGTGTGGGCGGGCGGTGTCAGTTGAGCGTGCGCTCGAGCGCTTCGAGTTCGCCGAACAGGATCTTCTCGGCGCGCGCGAGCCCGAGGGCGGCGCGGGCGTCGGAGGTGTCGGTCCGGCTGGTCTCGTAGGCCTGGTGGAACTCTCGTCCCGCGCGCATCAGCGCGCTCTCGGGCGGAGCGTCCGGGGTGACCGGGAGGTCACGGACGGTCCGGTACAGGGCCCGCTTGGCGTGTTCGTAGCGCTGGACGCCACGGACCACGTTCCCGGACCTCAGGAGCTCTCTCGCCTCGCGCAGTTCGCGCGTGGCTTCCACCAGGACCTCGACGTCGCGCGGCACGCGGGTGCCGTCGGTCTGTGCCGTGGTCATGCTTCTCTTCCTCTCGCGGGCGTGGTGCCCGCCCGTTCCGACCGCGTCGGAACCCGTTCATAATACGTCATCGCAGGACGCGGTTCAACTCATTTCGCGGAAGGCGTAACGCCCGCCCCATCGACCGCCCCGGCGCGAACGTCCGCCTCCGCGAGCGCGAGCTGAGCGAGGTGCAGATTCCGCAGCCAGGGTCCGAGCCGCGCGGGGCCGCCCTCGCACAGCCACTCGAACTCCTCCCGGCCCAGCACGTGCGCGCCGAGATCCCACGCGACGTCGCGCAGCAGCGCGAAGAGCTCCGGGCGGTCCGGGTGATCCGCCGGAAGCGACGGGCAGCGTTCGAACCGGTTCATCACGTCCCCCTGGACGGCGTCGTTCCACACTCGCGACCACATGGCCACAGTGTGGGGAGTCGTACCGTTTGCTTCTTGAGAAGCGCCGAGCACATGACTTGACCGCTCCTTTCTGTTCAAGAAACTTCAACAAAAACAAATGTTGGCCCCGCGAACGAATCAAGGGAAGATAAACTATGTGCCCGGGCACCCTCAACCGTCGGGACATTCGACCCCCTAGGCTGAGCGAATGAAGGACGTCGCCCCCTCCCTGTCATGGCTGGACGTGGACCCGGACCACCGGCGTCTGCTCAACCACCTCCAGGCGGCCGGCCGGTGCGTGCACGCCGAGGCGCGCGACGACGGCACCTTCCGCGTGACCGTCGAACGAGGCGACGAACGCCTCGCCGCCACCGGCCGCACCCTGGAGCTCGCCCTGTCGGGCGCGTTCATGCTCGACGACCGCGCCCGCCTCCCCTAGCCCTCCAGCAGGGGCAGCGGGAACGCCTCCCCCGCCAGGCGCGCCAGTTCCGCCCGCACGGCCTCCACGTCCGTCCCGCCCCCCGGGACGGGCGCGAGGCGCACGGACGCTTCCCCCACCACGTACAGCCGCAGATCGAAGCGTGACGTCACGTGGCCCTCCACCAGCAGGCGCGTGCGCCAGCGGGCGTACTCGCCCTCCCCGCGCGCCAGACCCGAGAGGTGCGCCGTCCAGCGCCGCAGCGGACGCGCGCTCGTCCCGAGGACGGCGGGCGTCACGTCGCCCGCGCGGGCCTCCATCAGGACGTCTACGTACGCGTCGTCTCCCTGCGCCCCCGTCAGCGACGCCACGCGGCCCAGCGCCGCGCGCACGTCCAGCGGCTCGCGCGCCAGCGCCACGAGCGCCGAGTACCGCGCGTGCGCGGCCAGCCACCCCTCGAACAGCACGCGCGCCCGCAGCGCCTCACCCTCACGCTCGTCCAAGACGTCCCTCCCGACGACGTTGTATCACCTCGCGCCCGAAACGTACGTCCGGTCAGCGTTCGCGCCGCGCGCGAGGCGCAGTATTCCCGGTGGAGGTACGCACATGGAACGACGCAAGCTGCGCGACCTGGAAGTCTCCGCGCTCGGCCTGGGCTGCATGGGCATGAGCGAGTTCTACGGGCAGGGCGACGAGCAGGAGTCGCTGCGCACCATCGACCGCGCGCTGGAACTCGGCGTGGACTTCCTCGACACCGCCGACATGTACGGCGTGGGCCGCAACGAGGAACTCGTGGGACGCGCGGTCAAGGGAAGACGCGACCGCGTGGTGCTCGCCACGAAGTTCGGCAACGTCCGCGGGCCGAACGGGGAACGCCTGGGCATCGACGGACGGCCCGAGTACGTCCGGCAGGCCTGCGAGGCGTCCCTGCGCCGCCTCGGCGTGGACCACGTCGACCTGTACTACCAGCACCGCGTGGACCCGAACACCCCCATCGAGGACACCGTGGGCGCCATGGCCGAACTCGTGACGCAGGGCAGGGTGCGGTACATCGGCCTGTCGGAGGCGTCCCCGGAAACGATCCGCCGTGCGAACGCCGTGCATCCCGTCACGGCCCTCCAGACGGAGTACAGCCTCTTCACCCGTGACCCGGAGGGCGGAGTCCTCGACACCTGCCGCGAGCTCGGCGTGGGCTTCGTCGCGTACAGCCCGCTCGGGCGCGGCTTCCTCACCGGGCAGATCCGCTCCCCGGAGGACTTCGCCCCGGACGACTTCCGCCGCTTCAGCCCGCGCTTCCAGGGGGAGAACTTCGGCCGCAACCTGCGCCTCGCGGACGCCGTGAAGGACCTCGCCGCCGAGAAGGGCTGCACGCCCGGCCAGCTCGCGCTCGCGTGGCTCCTCGCGCGGGGGCCGGACGTCGTGCCGATCCCCGGCACGAAACGCGTCCGCTACCTCGAGGAGAACGTCGGCGCGCTGGACGTGAAGCTCACGGAGCAGGAGCTCGCGCGGCTGGAGGAGGTCTTCCCGGCGGGCGCGGCGGCGGGCGAACGTTATCCGGACATGAGCACCGTCAATCGGTAGGGAGGACCGCATGCGGATCGGCATCATCGGAGCGGGACACATCGGACAGGCGCTCGCGCAGCGCCTCTCGGCGGCGGGTCACGAGGTGCTGCTGAGCAACTCGCGCGGGCCCGAGTCGCTCGCGGACGTCGTGGGGAGGCTCGGCCCGGGCGTGCGGGCCGTGACCGCGCGTCATCGAGGCG
>NZ_KI912633.1:390924-391137 GCF_000519345.1 Deinococcus pimensis DSM 21231 | reverse complement strand
ACCCGCCTCGACGGCGGCGCGCGTGACGCCCGCTTCGCGGAAGGCGAGGGCGGCGAGGGCGAGGGTGAGCTCGAAGAAGGGTTCGTGCTCGGCGTGCGCGCGGGCCCACTCGACGAAGCGGGCGGTGCGGTCGGGGGCAGTTCGTGGCCGCCGACGCGGATGCGTTCCTCGTAGCGGGTGAGGTGCGGGGAGGTGAAGCGCCCGACGACGTCC
>NZ_KI912633.1:390418-390824 GCF_000519345.1 Deinococcus pimensis DSM 21231 | reverse complement strand
GCCGTGCGCGAGCGCCGACTGCACCGCGCCGCCCGCGTCGGCGGCCGTGACCATCACCACCTCGAAGAGCTCCCCGCGCGCCCGCCACGCGCGCAGCAGGTCCAGGCCGCTCCCGTCGGGCAGGTACACGTCGAGCAGGACGAGGTCGGGCCGCAACGTCCCGACGAGGCGGTCACCCTCCACGACGCCCGTCGCGGTCCCGACGACGTGCACGTCCCCCTCGGCCTCCAGCAGGTCGCGGTTGACCCGCGCGACGCGCAGGTCGTCCTCCACGAGGACCACGCGGATGGCGCTCACGGCAGGCTCCCGTCCGCGCGGTCCCCGGACGCCGCGTCCGTCCCGGCGCCGGTGTGGGGCAGATTCACCTGGAAGACCGTCCAGGGACCGCGCCGGAAGTGCCGCACGT
>NZ_KI912633.1:389941-390318 GCF_000519345.1 Deinococcus pimensis DSM 21231 | reverse complement strand
GCTGAGGACACCCTCGAAGGTTGCAATCAACGTTGTTGACAACGTCACCGCCCGACCCTAGGGTGGGGCATGTCCGTGCTGAGCGTCCCCGAGGACTGGAGCGGCGGTCTCGAGGACCTCGTCGACATCGCCAACGCGCTCCTGCCCGACGTCCTCCCGACCGACCGCAGCGGCCGCGCGAAGGACGAGGTGAACGCCCGGCTCGTGCGGCACTACACCACCGAGCGTCTCCTCGACGAGCCCGCGCGCGTCGGGCGCGAGGCGCGCTACACGCGGCGTCACCTGCTGCAGCTGCTCGCGCTGCGCAAGCTCATGGCGAGCGGGTACGGCACGTCGGCGGTGCGCGGCGGTCTGCGCTCGCGCTCCGACCGTGACCT
>NZ_KI912633.1:384523-389841 GCF_000519345.1 Deinococcus pimensis DSM 21231 | reverse complement strand
CGCGTCCCTCGCCGCGCGTGGTGACGCCGGGCTCGAACACCCGGTCGCGCCACTCGGGCGGCACGCCCGGCCCGTCGTCGAGGACCTCCACCTGCAGGCCGTCGGGGTCCTCGCCGATGGAGACGCGCACGTTCCCGCCGCGTCCGCCGAGCGCCTCGAAGGCGTTCTCGGTGAGGTTGCCGACGACCGTCACGAGCACGTCCGCCGCGCGGTCCCAGGCGGGCGAGAGGTTCGATCCGGCCTCCACGTGGAAGGCCACGCCGAGCTCCCCGGCGCGCTCGCGCTTGCCCATCAGGAGCGCCACGAGACGAGGCGCGTGCAGGTCACGCATGAGGGCGCGCAGCGTGGCGTCGGCCTCCACCTCGGCGTGCACGACGCGCAGCGCGTCCTCCGCGCGCCCGAGCTGGATGAGGCCGCTGATGGTGTGCAGCCGATTGAGGTACTCGTGCGACTGCGCGCGCAGCACCGCCACGAAACCGCGCACCTGCGTGAGCTCCTCCGCGAGGGCGAGCACCTCCGCGCGGTCACGCACGGACGCGACGTACCCGCCGCCCTGCAGGGGCTCCACGTTCACGAGCACGGGATGGTCCCCGAACCGCAGCTCCAGGTTGTGCCGCGCCGCGCTTCCGGCGACGGCGGCCAGTTCGGGCCACGCGTCCTCCACGCGCACGCCCGGAGTGCCCCGGCGCGAGGCGCAGCAGGTCCGCCGCGCGGGCGTTCGTGAGGGTCACGCGGCCGTCCGGTCCGACCGCGAGGACGCCCTCGCGCAGCGCCGCGAGCACCCCACGCTGCTGGTGCACGAGCGCCGCGATCTGATGGGGCTCCAGGTTCAGGATGGCGCGCTTGAGGAGGCGCGCCACCGCCACCGCCCCGAGGACGCCCACGAGGAGCGCCACCACGAACCAGGGCATGAGCTCGCGGACCGCCTGCCCGGCGAGGGCGTCCACGCGCGGCATGAGGTAGCCGGTGGACACGGCGCCCACCACCGTGCCGTCCGCCCCGAGGACGGGCACCTTGCCGCGCACGCTCCAGCCGAGCGAGCCGCGCGCGACGCTCACGATGTCGCGACCCGCGAGGGGCGCGGCGTTGTCGCCGCCCTCCATGGGCTTCCCGAGCCGATCGGGCTGCGGGTGCGCGAGCCGCACGCCGCGGCGGTCGCCCACCACGATGAAGTCCGCGCCGACCTTCTCCCTCAATCGGTTGACGAACGCGTTCAGGCGCGCGTCCTGGGTCCCGGCCCGCGCGCCACGCACCACCTCGGGCAGCAGCGCCACGAGCCGTGAGGTGGACAGCGCCCGCTCCCCGAGCTCCTGACGTACGGCCTTCTGCAGGGAACCCACCTGGATCACGGCGAGCACGAGGGTGAGGGAGCACAGGACCAGCAGGTGCAGCAGGATCAGCCGCGTCTCGATGCTGAGGCGGCGGCGCGCGGGCGGAGCGCGGTGCGGGCTGTGGGACCGTGCGGCGAACATGTGGACCATCCGGTGAGGCGGTGTGGAACGTGCGTGGCTGTTCGGTCAGTCTAGTGCACGTCCGTCGCGCCGCCTGCTTTCGTGCGTTTCGTGGCGCGTCCACAACGAACAAAACGCACGAAATTAAGCGATGGAGCGTCCTCTTGTACGTTCTGCCGCCCTGACCTAGACTCGCGGCACCACACAACTTCGTCCCGGCGAGCCGTGATCGGCTCGTCACCGCGCCCCGTGCGCAGGAGGAACCCATGAAGAAAGCGATTCTGCTCGCCGCCGTCGTCCTGACGGGCGCCCTCTCCGCCTCCGCCCAGACCCTGGGCAACCTGCGCATCATGGCGCCCGCCTCCCCCGGCGGCGGATGGGACCAGACGTCACGCGCCATCCAGCAGGTGCTGCAGGACAACAAGATCACCGGGGCCGTGCAGGTCTTCAACGTCCCCGGCGCGGGCGGCACCATCGGCCTCGCGCAGCTCCTCAACAGCAAGGGCGACGGCAACCTCCTCATGACCATGGGCCTCGTGATGGTCGGCGCGATCCAGACGAACAGGAGCAAGGCCACCCTGGACCGCGTCACGCCCATCGCTCGCCTCACGGGCGAGTACGAGGTGCTCGTCGTGCCCGCCGAGAGCAAGTACCGCACCATGGCGGACCTCGTCGCCGCGTGGAAGCAGAATCCGGGCCTGCCCATCGCGGGCGGCAGCGCGGGCGGCACGGACCACATCCTCGTCGGCCTGCTCGCCGACGCGGGCGGCATCGACCCCACGAAGATCAACTACGTTCCCTTCAGCGGCGGCGGCGAGACGCTCGCGGCGGTCCTCGGCAATCAGGTCGCGGCGGGCGTCGCCGGGTACGGCGAGTTCGAGGCGCAGATCAAGGCCGGGAAGCTCCGCGCGCTCGGCATCAGCAGCAAGAAGCGCGTGAAGGGGATCGACGCGCCCACCTTCGTCGAGGGCGGCCTCAACGTGGAGCTCGCCAACTGGCGCGGCATCGTCGCCCCTCCCGGCATCAGCGCGCAGGAGAAGCAGGCGCTCGTCGCGGCGCTCGACAGGATGCACGCCAGCAAGGAATGGAAAGACACCCTCGCGAAGCGCAACTGGGAGGACCTCTACCAGAGCGGCAGCAAATTCGACGTGTTCCTCAAGGTCGAGCAGAGCCGCATCAACAAGGTCCTGAAGAACATCGGCCTCGTGAAGTGACGCGGAGCGCCCCGTGACCTCTCCTTCCTCTCCGGATTCCCCGCGCCCGCGGGGAATCTCCCCCGCCGACCTCGCGCTCGCGCTCGCGGTCGTGGCGCTCGGGGTGTTCTTCCTCGTGGAGACCTTCTCCATCGACGTGAATCCCGGCTACGCCCGCGTGGGGCCGCGCTTCTTCCCGCTGCTCGTGTCGTTCGGTCTGCTCGGCGTGGGCGCGTGGCTCACGGTGGGCGCCCTGCGCGGCGAGCGCGCCGAGCCCGCCGCCGAGGAGGACGCCGATCCGGACGCCCCCATCAACTGGCGCTCGGTCGGCTGGATCTCGCTCGGGGTGCTCGCGCAGGTGCTGCTGCTCGACCGCGCCGGGTTCGTCGTGTCGTCCGCGCTGCTGTTCTGGCTGGGCGCGCGCGGCTTCCACTCCGACCGTCCGCTGCGCGACCTCGCGGTGGCGGTGGTGCTGTCCGTGGTGGTGTACGTCGCCTTCACGCGCGGCCTCGGCCTCACCCTGCCGCCCGGCGTGCTGCGCGGCGTCCTCTAGAGGCATGACATGGAAACCCTGACCGCCCTCCTCGGGGGCTTCGAGACGGCCCTCACTCCCCAGAACCTCCTCTTCGCCCTGATCGGCGCGGTGCTCGGCACGGCCGTGGGCGTGCTGCCCGGCATCGGCCCGGCCCTCACGGTGGCGCTGCTGCTGCCCGTCACGCTCAAGATGCCCCCGGTGAGCGCGTTCATCATGTTCGCCGGAATCTACTACGGCGCGATGTTCGGCGGCAGCACCACCAGCATCCTGCTCAAGACGCCCGGCGAGAGCGCCAGCATCGTCACCGCCATGGAGGGCAACCAGATGGCGCGGCGCGGGCGCGGCGCGGCGGCCCTCGCGACCGCCGCGATCGGCTCGTTCCTCGCGGGCACCATCGGGACGCTCGCGCTGACCTTCGCGGCGCCCGCGATGGTGACGTTCGCGCTCAAGTTCGGCCCGGCGGAGTACTTCGCGCTGACCGTCCTCGCGTTCACCGCCGTGAGCGCCCTGCTGGGGTCCAGCCCCCTGCGGGGCCTCGTGAGCCTCTTCTTCGGGCTGGGGCTCGGCCTCGTCGGGACGGACCTCCAGACGGGCCAGGCACGCTTCGACCTCGGACGGCCCGAACTGCTCGACGGCATCGACGTCGTGACGGTCGTCGTGGGTCTCTTCGCCGTCGGGGAGACGCTGTACGTCGCGTCGAAACTGCGCGGCGTGCAGGACGCCGTGATGACCTTCAGGGGACGCGTCGGCATGACCCGCGCCGACTGGGCGCGCTCGTGGAAGCCGTGGCTGCGCGGCACGCTCCTCGGCTTCCCCTTCGGCGCGCTGCCCGCCGGGGGCGCGGAGATGCCGACGTTCCTGTCGTACCTGCTGGAGAAACGCCTCTCGCGCCACAAGGACGAGTTCGGCAAGGGCGCCATCGAGGGCGTCGCGGGGCCCGAGGCGGCGAACAACGCCGCCGCCGCCGGGGTGCTGGTGCCGCTGCTGTCGCTGGGCCTGCCGACCAGCGCGACCGCCGCGATCCTGCTCGCCGCCTTCCAGCAGTACGGGCTGCAGCCGGGACCGCTGCTGTTCCAGTCGAACCCGGCGCTGGTGTGGGGCCTCATCGCGAGCCTGTACGTCGGGAACGTGATGCTGCTCGTGCTGAACCTGCCGCTCGCGAAGGTCTGGGTGCGCCTGCTGGAGATCCCGCGCCCGCTGCTGTACGGCGGCATCCTCGTGTTCGCGACGCTGGGCGTGTACAGCCTCAACAGCAGCGTCTTCGACCTCGTGCTGCTCTACCTGATCGGGCTGGCGGGCTTCGCGATGCGCCGCTTCGACATTCCCGTGGCGCCCGCCATCGTCGGCATGATCCTCGGACCCATCGCGGAGCAGCAGTTCCGCCGGGCCCTCGCGATCAGTCAGGGCGAGTACTCGGTGTTCCTCACGCGCCCGCTGAGCGCGGTGATCCTCGTGCTGGTGGCGCTCGTGCTGGTCGGGCCGCCCGTCGCGCGCTGGTGGGCGGCGCGTCGCGCGGCCCGCGCGGGCGAGCCCAGCAGGACCTGACCCCGACGTCGAGAGGCCGCGACCCCGACGTGGGGTCGCGGCCTCCTCACGTGACCGTCCCGGAACGTAACGGGTCGGTAATGGCGGCGGAAGACGCTGGGTTCAGGAGGACCGCATGAACATTCCCCGTCCCACCATTCCCGAACCGCGCGTCACCGCCCGTCTCCTCGCCGATCCGCACCTCGCGCCCCTGTGGGCCCTGCTGCGCGTGTACGTCGGCTACGAGTGGCTCACGGCAGGCTGGGGCAAGATCACGAACCCCGCCGGGGTGTGGGTCGGGGAGAAGGCGGGCGCGGCCGTCACGGGCTTCTTCCACGGGGCGCTCACCAAGACCGGTGGGGAGCACCCGGACGTGCAGGGCTGGTACGCGTGGTTCCTGCAGCACGTCGCGATGCCCAACGCCGCGCTGTTCTCGTACCTCGTGGCGTACGGGGAGCTGTTCGTCGGCGGCGCGCTGATCCTGGGCCTCTTCACGGGGGTCGCGGCGTTCTTCGGCGGGTTCCTCAACGCGAACTTCCTGCTGGCGGGCGCGGTCAGCACGAACCCGGTGCTGTTCATCCTCGCGACGTGGCTGGTGCTGGGCTGGCGGGTCGC
>NZ_KI912633.1:383736-384423 GCF_000519345.1 Deinococcus pimensis DSM 21231 | reverse complement strand
GGCTCGCCAGGGCCCTTCTCGACGCGCTCGACCGTCTCGGGCGCGGCTGAGGCGCCCCGGGCGTCAGGCCCTCGCGTCCGGACGCAGACCGCAGCCGTCGGCCATCCAGTTCGGGAAGGTCGTGCCCTGCGGGGCGGGCCCGGCGGGACGGGCGGTGGAGGCACTCCACCTGCGCAGGTCCCGGCCGCACACGTCCGTGAGCGGCTCGACGGCGTGGACGTCCCAGCGGTAGCAGTCGTGCTCGGGGAAGCTGCCGAGCAGCGCGTGCAGGTCCTGCTCGCTCGGGGCTTCGAGGATGCCCGCGAGGCATCTCGTGCCGCTCACCTGCATCACGCAGCCTGCCGCCGCGTGCCTGTCGTGCCAGGCGCTCACCTCCTCCAGCGAGCGCGTGAGGAGCATGGGAACGTGGACCGGGGTGGCGTTCACCAGGAAGCGCATGGAGTCCTCCTTCGAGGAGCGCGGGAACCGGGAGGGACCCTATTGTAGGCTTTTTCACAGGAAGGCGGGTGAGGCCGTCCGCCGATCCCGATCTCCTCGCGATCGGCGCCCTCGCCTCAACGGCGTACGCGCCGGGCGACGGTGCGTGAAGGTCCCCGCACCGCGACCGCCACCCACGCCGCCTGCGCCACGAGGCAGACCGCCGTCACCACGAAGGGCGCGCGGTAGCCCGCGTGCAGCAGCAGCGCG
>NZ_KI912633.1:383258-383636 GCF_000519345.1 Deinococcus pimensis DSM 21231 | reverse complement strand
AAGCGCCCGTTCGCGGTCCTGACCGCGCTGCTGCTCGTCTGCCTGCCGTCCGCGCGCGCGCAGGACCTCGTGTCCTCCGGGGGTGAGCTGCTGGACGTGCCGCCGTGCGCGCCCGGCGCGGCGGAGGTGAGGGCGATGGTGGAGGCGGGCGTGCTGCTGGGCTTCCCGGCGACACCTTCCGAACTCGCGCGCAACGCGGTCCGGCAGGTCTTCGAGGGGCTGCGCTGCGGCGACGTGGCGTGGACGACGCGGTTCATGTCGGGCGTGCCGCAGGGGTACGCGACGGGCATCCCGCGGCTGGGCGCGCCCCTGCGTGGCGGCTTCGAGCTGACGACCGCGACGACGGCGCTCTCGGAGACGGAGGCGGTCGTGCGCTGG
>NZ_KI912633.1:375705-383158 GCF_000519345.1 Deinococcus pimensis DSM 21231 | reverse complement strand
CGCCCTGCAGGAGCCGCAGCGCGAACAGCGCGAGCGGCCCGCCCACGAGGCCCATCGCGCCGACGACGAGCACGCCCGCGAAGGTCGCGCGCAGGACCATCAGCTTGCGTCCCAGCCGGTCCGCCAGGCGGCCCCAGATCGGGGAGACGAAGGCCATCGCGAGCCCCGACGCGGTCGCCGACGCGCCCGCCCAGAGGGCCGCCGTCTCCGGGGACCGCACGCCGAGCTCCTGGATGTACAGCGGCAGGAACGGCAGCGCGAGCGAGAAGGCGAGCTGGCTGATCACCTGCGAGGCCACCATCACCCACAGCGTCGTCCGCCACGAGCGCGGCGCGCGGTCGGGAGCGTCGGGCACCCGCCGAGGATACCAGCGGCCCCACCGCGCGGCGTGGGTTCTGTACGAACTCCAAACGCGAGGGCTCAGCGTTGAGGAGCGTACGCTCGGGGACGGCCCCTCGCTCAGGCCTCGTGCGTCAGCGCGTCTCTCCACTCACGGGGGTATACACCCTGCTCGTCCGGAGGAACCGCACCCGTCCGTCCGGGAAGCGCAGCACGTCCGCGCGGGTGCCCGCGAGGGGCCCCTCGGTCAGCACGAGACGGTCGGGCGCCTCGAAGCGCGCCCGCTGGGGGGGCAGCGGATCGCCCACGACGTCCGCGATGGCGGAGTAGTCGCCCTCCACGAACCTCAGGAGCAGGTCCGAGCCGTCCACGCTCACCTCGATCCGGTCGCCCGCGCCCGCCATGACCCACCACCCCGCGAGCTCGTCGAGCGTGGCGCGGTCCACGTCCAGGTACGTCGGTGCCGGGACGCGCAGGCCCAGCACCTCCTCCCGCACCCACTTCCCGAGGGCGGCGTACACGGCCTCGCCCCGGTCGCAGTTCGTGAGGGCCGCGAAGGCGAAGCCGAGCTCCGGGATGACGCGCAGCGTCGCCATCTGACCGTTCGTGGCGCCCCCGTGCGAGATCGTGCGGACGCCGCCCTCGTCGGAGACGAACCAGGAGACGCCCATGCGGCGGCCCGAGTCGGCGTCCACGGCGGGTTCGTGCAGGGCGCGCAGGCCCTCCGTCGAGAGGACGCGCTCGCCGCTCTCGGCCGTGCCGTCCCCGAGCTGAAAGCGCGCGTACGTCAGCAGGTCGCGCAGGCTGCACGCGAGGCCCCCGGCGGCGTTCGCGCTGCGGCCCAGCGCCCACGGACGCGCCACGACGGGCCGGCCGTTCCGCACGACGTGCCCGACGTTGAAGCGGCGCGTCATCACCTCGTCCGGGAAGAAGAAGGAGTTCGTGAGGCCCAGCGGCGTGAGGACGAGGTCACGCAGCGCGTCCTCGAAGCGGCGGCCCGTCACGACCTCCAGCACGCGTCCCGCGACGTGGAACGCGGCGTTGTTGTACGACCAGACCTCTCCGAGCGGCGTGACCTGTGGCAGGCGCGAGACGCTCTCCACGATCCGGGCGAGGGCGTCGTCGCCGTCGCCGGTGTTCTCGAAGTGGTCGCCCGCCCAGCCCGCCGTGTGGTTGAGCAGCTGCCGCACCGTGACGCGCGCCGCGACGTCCCCGTCCACGAGGCGGAAGTCCGGCAGGTACGTCCGCACGCGTCCGTCGAGGTCGAGGTCGCCGCGCCCGGCGAGCCGCGCGAGGGCCACCGCGACGAAGGTCTTCGTGATGGACCCGATCTGCCCCAGCGTGTCGGGCGTGACGGGCAGGCCGGTCTCCACGCTCGTCACGCCGAGGCACACCTCGTGCTGCCCCCCGGGCGTGAGCAGGCCGAGCGCCACGCCGGGCACGTGGTGCTCCTCCATCAGCGCGAGCGCGCGCTCCCGCAGGGCCGTGAGCTGGTCGGGCGTGACGGTGACGGGCGGGCGGGGCGCGCTGGAGGTCATGCGCGCAGCTTACCTTCGTGGTAGGGTGCGCGCGAAGGACAACCCATGACGAACACCATCGAGCGCGCGTACGGCTGGCCCGACCTCGAACCCCGCTACCTCTCCCTCCGCGAGCGTCCCCTGACCGCGGAGGACGTGCCCGCGTTCCTGCGCGAGTGGAGCGACGTGGAGAAGCTCCTCGGCGACACGGACGCGCTGCTGCGCCGCGCCGTCGACCGGAACACCGCCGACGAGGACGCGGAGCGCGCGTACCTCACCTTCGTGCGGGAGGTGCGGCCCCGCGCGCAGCAGGCGTCGCAGGAGCTCAAGCGGCGCCTGCTGGCCGTGGAGGGCTACGTGCCCGGTGAGGACGAGGCGCTGATGTTCCGCAAGCTCCGCGCGGACGCCGAGCTCTTCCGCGAGGAGAACATCCCGCTGGAGGTGGAGGCGACCGGACTCTTCAACGAGTACTCCAAGCTCACCGGGGGCCTCACCGTGGACGTGGACGGCGAGACGCTCACGCCGCCGCAGGCGCAGGCGCGGCTCCTGAACCCGGACCGCGCCTCGCGCGAGCGGGTGTGGCGCGCCCTGCAGGAGGCGTCCGCCGGGATCTCCGGGGAGCTCGACCGGATCTTCCTGGAGCTGCTGCGCCTGCGGCGGACGATGGCCCGCAACGCGGGCTTCGCGAACTACCGCGACTACCGCTGGCAGCAGCTGCGGCGCTTCGACTACACGCCGGAGGACAGCGCGTCGCTGCAGCGCGCGATCCGCGCGCGGGTCGTGCCGCTCGTGTCGCGCCGCCGCGAGGCGCAGCGCGTGTCCATGAACGTGCCGTCGCTGCGGCCCTGGGACCTGCGCGCCGATCCCCTCGGGCGCGAGCCCATCCGGGCGTTCGAGGACGTCTCCGAGCTGGAGGAGGCCTCCTCGCGGATCTTCGCGCGGCTCTCCCCCCGGCTGGGCGAGCAGTTCGACGTGATGCGCGAAGGGGGGCTGCTGGACCTCGCGTCTCGCCGCAACAAGGCGCCGGGCGCGTACTGCTCGGCCTTCCCGACGCGCGGCGTGCCGTTCCTGCACGGCAACTTCGTCGGGACGGCGCGGGACGCGTCGGTGCTGTTCCACGAGGCGGGGCACGCCTTCCACGTGTTCGCGTCGGCGCGGCCGGAGGTGCTGGTGTTCGCGCGGCATCCGGGCGCGGAGTTCGCGGAGGTGGCGTCGCAGTCGATGGAGCTGCTCACGCTGCCCTTCCTGGGGCGGGCCGAGGGCGGCCTGTTCGACGAGGCGGACCTGCCGCGCGTGCGCGAGGAGCAGCTCGACAGCATCGTGACGTTCCTGCCCTTCGCGGCGGTCCTCGACCGCTTCCAGCACTGGGTGTACGCGGAGGCGCCCGAGGACGTGCGCGTGGAGGACCTCGACGAGATGTGGCTGGGGCTGATGCGCGAGTACCACCCGCACGTGGACTACTCGGGGCTGGAGCACTTCGTCCGCAAGGGCTGGCAGTACCTGCACCTGTACGGCTACCCGCTGTACTACCTCGACTACGCCATCGCGTGGCTGGGCGCGCTGCAGGTGTGGCGCGGGGCGCTGGAGGACCGCGAGGCGGCGCTGGAGCGTTACCTGTACGCCCTGTCGCTCGGCGGGACGCGTTCCCTGACCCAGCTCTTCGAGGCGGCGGGCGCGCGGCTCGCGTTCGACGAGGGGCACGTGGGCGCGCTGATGGACTTCCTGCGGGCTCAGTACGACGCCTGAGGTCGCCCCGCGGATACGGGGAGGGGGCCGTCCGCGCGGACGGCCCCCTCGACTTCTCGCAGGGAAGTAAGTTTTCCGTGAGAATCTTCACGGTACGATGAAGTTCATCCCAGCGCTTCCCGGAGGTTCCATGATCCGCCGTACCCTCGCGACCCTCGCCCTCGCCTCGACCGTCCTCGCCCTCGCCGCGCTCCCGAACGCGCCGAAAGCCGCGCCCACCTGGGTCACGAACGCCCCGCAGCACCGCGCCGCCGTCCTCGTCCTCAAGGCGGGCTCGCCCGCCGCGCACGGCGGCCTGAACTTCAACGGCGCCAGCGACGGCGAGCACGGCTTCGTCGTGCCGCTCGGCTGGCGCGTCGTCGTGAACTTCTACAACGTCGGCACGATGCCGCACAGCGCCGTCGTCGTCAGCCGCCCGGAGAGCGGCACGCCCGCCGCGAGCTACGCCGTCGAGGACGCCGCCTTTCCCGGCGCGGCCCACAAGATCGTCGTGAACGGCTCGGGCCTCTACGCGGGCAAGCTGGACTTCGTCGCGTCGAAGCCGGGGCGCTACATCATCGTCTGCGCCCGACCGAACCACGCCATGAAGGGCCAGTTCGTCACGCTCGACGTCTCCGAGGGCGCCACCGAGGCGTCCTGGCAGTGAACTGAAGCTCAGCGTGCGTTCAGCCGCCGCCGCACCGGGCCCGGTGCGGCGGCGCCAGCATGGGGCATGCCGGACGACACCACCATCAACAGCATCATCGAGGAGAACGTCGAGATCAACCGACTCCTGCAACGTCAGGCCGAGGTGGGCCTCACGACCCTGCACCGCCCGCTGGAGCAGATCGGCGTGATCGTCGGACGGCCCGCCTTCATCGTGAGCGTCCTCGGCCTGTTCGGGCTGTGGATCGTGGTGAACCTCGGGATCAAGCTCGAAGGGCGTCACCCCTGGGACGAGCCGCCCTTCTACTGGCTGCAGGGTTTCATCGGCTTCCTCTCGCTCGTCGTGGCGGCCACGGTGCTCGTCGCGCAGGGCCGTCAGGGGCAGCTCGCCGAGCAGCGCGCACAGCTGCAGCTCCAGATCATCCTGCTGACCGAGCAGCGCACCGCGAAGCTCGTCGGGCTCATGGAGGAACTGCGCCACGACATGCCCGACGTGCACGACCGTCACGACGCGCAGGCCGAGGTGATGCAGCAGGCCAGCGATCCCGGCGCGATCATCGAGGCGCTCGAGACGCTCGACTCGGGCGGCCCGACCAGCCTGCCGCCCGGCCCGTCCACCTGAACCTCCGGACAAGACCTCGCCCCCTGCCCGGCGTGGTTGAATGCGGGCGGCCCGCCCGTCACCGTCCCGTCTCCCCAGGAGGTTTTCCGGCATGCGAACCATCAGGCTCGGTACCAGTTCCCTCGACGTGCCCGTCGTGGCCGTCGGCTGCATGCGGCTCGACGGGCTCTCCCCCGCCGAAGCGGAGCGCTTCGTGCACGAGGCGCTCGACATGGGCGCGAACTTCTTCGATCACGCCGACATCTACGGCGGTGGACGCTGCGAGGAGCTCTTCGCGGACGCCGTGAGGATGGACTCCGGCGTGCGTGAGCGCATGATCCTCCAGTCGAAGTGCGGCATCCGTCAGGGCATGTTCGACTTCTCGAAGGAGCACATCCTCGCCAGCGTGGACGGCATCCTCAGGAGGCTGCGCACCGACTACATCGACGTGCTGCTGCTGCACCGCCCCGACACGCTCGTGGAGCCCGAGGAGGTCGCCGAGGCCTTCGACGAGCTGGAACGCGAGGGCAAGGTCCGGCACTTCGGCGTGTCGAACCAGCATCCGCACCAGATCGAGCTGCTGCGCCGCTTCGTGAAGCAGCCCCTCGTGGCGAACCAGCTGCAGCTCAGCGTCACGAACGCCACGATGATCACGAGCGGCTTCAACGTGAACATGGAGAACGACGCCGCCGTGGACCGTGACGGGCACGTCCTCGACTACTGCCGTCTGCACGACATCACCATCCAGCCGTGGTCGCCCTTCCAGTACGGCTTCTTCGAGGGCGTCTTCCTCGGCAGCGAGAAGTTCCCGGAGCTCAACGCCCGCATCGACGAGATCGCCGCGAAGTACGACGTGAGCAACACGACCGTCGCGATCGCTTGGCTGCTGCGCCACCCGGCGCGCATGCAGCCCGTGGTCGGCACGACGAACGTGGATCGCCTGCGCGACTGCGTCCGCGCGGCGGACGTGCACCTCACCCGCGAGGAGTGGTACGCCGTCTACCGCGCGGCGGGCAACGTCCTGCCCTGAGGCCCCGCCGCCATCGGCGTGCCACGCCCTCTTCCCTACCCTCGGTGGTGAAGAAGGAGCCACGACGATGAAGACGAAGACGGCGTTCACGGCGGGCCTGCTGGCCCTCACCCTCACCCTCGCGGGCTGCACGCGGACCCCCGACGCCTCCGGGTCCACGCCCGCGCCGATCGGCACGCCCAGCGGGACGCCCGCGAGCGCCGTGATCGGCGCGGGCGGCGGCACCCTCACCTCCGCCGACGGGGCGTTCCGCCTCAGCGTCCCGTCGGGCGCCCTCGCGGGGGACACCACCGTCACGGTCGTGCCGATCACGGTGACGGCCCCGCACGGGAAGCGCGCGTACCGCGTGACGCCCGCGAACCTGACCCTCGCGCGGGACGTGGAGGTGACCCTCTCGGACGGCGGCACGCTCGGCGCCCGGAACCTGCGCGCCACGGACACCGTCGCCACGACGGCGGGCGCCGTCGTGGCGGTACAGGACGCCTCGGGCACGTGGAAGGCCGACCTCGGGACGCGTCAGGACCGCGCGAACGGCACCCTCAAGGCGAACCTGCGCGGCTTCGGGGACTTCGCCTGGGCGGAGGCGCTGCGCCTCTCGCCCGCCTCCGCGACCGTGAAGACCGGGAACACCGTCGACCTCGTCGTGAACGTCTGCGCGGACACCACGGGCATCGACGGGAGCACGCCGCTCGACATGATGCTCGCGCCCCTCACGGAGAACTGCACGCCGTCGAAGCTCGCGCCGCTCGCCACGGGCTGGGCCGTGAACGGCCGCGCGGGCGGCGACATCGAGGCCGGGACGGTCGTGAAGGCCGAGGGGGACGAGGCGCGCGCCACGTACCGCGCGCCCGTCATGGAGCCCTCCGTGAATCCCGTCGCGGTGACCGTGAACTGGGGCGCGGACGGCCTGCAGCTCGTCTCCAGCGTCCACGTGACGGACGACGCCGGAGCGACCTGCGCCGAGGCGCTGAACGTGCCGAAGCACTGGGCGGGCACCACGTCCACGCGGGTGAGCGTCAACGGGCACCGCGAGACGCTCAGTGCGAACGTCAGTTTCACCGCCGACCCGGTCGATCCCCTGCACCCGAAGGTCTGCACGTACCACGTGGAGAGCGGCACGGCCACCTGGACCCTCTCGGACACGGTCGGGGAGTGCACCCTGCGCGGCGGCCCCACGCAGATCCCCATCGAGCACGACGAGGGCGAGCTGAGCATCGACACGGAAGGCTTCCCCTGGACGTACGACGGGTCCGGAACGTCGAGCGGCAACCCCGTCGGGACGGTCACGATGAGCTGCCCCTCCGGGTCGCAGTCCTACCAGCAGCCCATCAGCCTGGGCGGCTGGCTGGTGATGCCGCCCACGCAGGTCTGGCAGACGGCCGGGGACGGCCGCACCATGGAGGGGACCGCCACGGACGGCGCGACCACGTGGACGTGGACGCTGGAGGGCACCGACTGACCCCGCGTCCCCACGCCGCGCCTCAGCGGTGTACGGGGCCCGGCACGCCCAGCAGACGCGCCACCCACGGTTCCAGGGGGTGGCGCGCGTCCGCGTGAAGCCAGAGCGACGCGCAC
>NZ_KI912633.1:374723-375605 GCF_000519345.1 Deinococcus pimensis DSM 21231 | reverse complement strand
ACCGCTTCACGGAGTTCCGCGAGGACGACGCGCCCGAACTGACGGACGCCCACGTGGACGGCCTGACGGACGCGGAGGCGGCGCGCGTGGAGGCGACGGCGGCGGGCGCTGGCCGCGCCCTTCGCGCTGGGCGTCGCGCTCGGCGCGTACCGCTTCACGGAGTTCCGCGAGGACGACGCGCCCGAACTGACGGACGCCCACGTGGACGGCCTGACGGACGCGGAGGCGGCGCGCGTGGAGGCGACGGCGGCGGGCGTGACGCTCGCGCGTGACCTCGTGAACCGCCCGTACAACGCCCTCGACGCGATGGCACTCGCGGACGTCGCGCGCGGCCTCGCCGAGGAACACGGGCTGGAGTTCGAGGCCTGGGACCGCGAGGAGTGCGCGCGGCGCGGCCTCGGGCTGTTCCTGTCGGTGGCGCAGGGCAGCGAGCAGGAGCCGCGCTTCATCACGCTGCGCTACCGTCCCGAGGGCGCGCGGCGTTCGGTCGCGCTCGTCGGGAAGGGCGTGATGTTCGACACGGGCGGCTACACCCTCAAGACGATGCAGGGCATGGCGACCATGAAGGGCGACATGGGCGGCGCGGCGGCCGTGCTCGGCGCGATGAAGGCGGTCGCGCTCCTCGCGCCCGACACGGAGGTGCGCGCGTACGTCGCCGCGACGGACAACGCCGTGTCCGCCACGGCGATGCGGCCCGGCGACGTGTTCCGCGGCGTGACGGGCAAGACGGTGGAGGTCACGAACACCGACGCGGAGGGTCGCCTCACGCTCGCGGACGCCCTCGCGGTGGCGGAGATGGACGCGCCCGACGTCGTCGTGGACCTCGCGACCCTCACGGGCGCGAAGGTCACGGCGCTCGGCGACGACGTCGCCGCGCTCTTC
>NZ_KI912633.1:373061-374623 GCF_000519345.1 Deinococcus pimensis DSM 21231 | reverse complement strand
ACGACGCGCTCACGGCGCGCGTGCGCGCCGCGGCGGAGCGCGCGGGCGAGCTGGTCTGGCCGATGCCGCTTCCCGCGCACTACCTCAAGAGCTACCGGGGCGGCGTCGCGGACCTGCGCAACAGCGACCTGAAGCCCGCCGGGGGCAGCATCAAGGCGGCGCTGTTCCTGCAGGAGTTCGTGAAGGGGCCGTGGGCGCACCTCGACATCGCCGGGAACGCGCTCGCGGAGGGCGAGCACGCCCTCGGCCCGGCGGGCGGCACGGGCTTCGGCGTGACGACGCTCGTGGAGCTCGTGACGGACTGAGGCGCCCTCAGTCCGTCACCATGTGCTCCTCGACGCGCACGCGGGCCCCTTCGTCCGCGCGCGCCGTCACGGTGACGGTCGTGTGCTCGGCGAGGGTGAGCATCGGGACGGTGTGGCCGCAGTCGAAGCCCGTCACGACGGGGTAGGGGCGGCCCTCCCCGACGATCTCCAGCACGAGGTCGTCGTAGCCGAACGGCGCGCCCTGCGCGTCGTACCGTTCGGGCTTCCCGACGATCAGGCCCGCGACCGCGTCGAACACCCCGAGGCGCTCCAGGTGGCGCAGGTCGCGTTCCTCCTCGCTGAGGGCGGCGTCCATCTCCTCGATCAGGAGGACCCTGCCCTCCACGTCCGGGAAGACGTCCGTCCCGGCGGACGTCATGAGGGTGTTGAGGTTCGCCACGACGAGCGGCGCGGTCACCTCGCCCGGATGCAGGGAACGCCAGCCGGGGTTCGGCTGAAAGGCGCGCGGCACGTCCTTCCACGCCTCGCTCGCCGCGTCGCGGAAGTGGTTGCTCCAGCGCGCGGGCGGCGTCAGCTCGCGTGAGGCGGGGCCACGCCCGAGCGCCGCGTCGAGGAACGAGTCGCGCGTCTCGGGCAGCACGTCCGGCCACTCCCCGAACGACGGCATCACGGCGGGACCGTAGAAGGTCCTGAGGCCCGCGTACGCGAGGATCGCGAGGTGCAGGGACGTGACGTCGCTGTAGCCGCACACGATCTTCGGGGTGGCGCGGATCTCGTCGAAGTCGAGGTGCGGGATGAGGCTCGCGGAGTTCGAGCCGCCCACGCAGGACACGAGGGCGCGCACGCGGGGGTTCCTCACGAGTCCCATGAACTCCTCGGCGCGCTCGCGTGGGCTGCCGGAGCGGTAGCCCTCGTCGCCGAGCGCGCGGGTGAGGTCGCCCTCGACGACCTCGAAGCCGAGGCCACGCAGGACGGCGAGGCCGTGCAGGTACTTCTCGCGGAAGCGGACGTGCGCGGGGAAGGACGGGGTGAACACCCCGACGGTGTCGCCGGGACGCAGACGCGGAGGCTTGACGGTGGTCGGGGTGGTCATCACCCCCAGCCTACCGGGCGGGGCCGCCCGTCTCGAAGGCCCGCAGCGCCTCGCGCTGCACCACGCGGCCCGCGCGGGACACGGTGACCTCGGCGTGCGCGCCGTCCACGCGGACGTCGTAGCGGTACCCGCCCTTCTCGAAGCGGTAGACCGTGGCGCCCCGGTCGGTGAGGCGCGCGCGCCCGTCACCTCGGCGGAGGGAA
>NZ_KI912633.1:369636-372961 GCF_000519345.1 Deinococcus pimensis DSM 21231 | reverse complement strand
CCGCGCGTGCCGCCCGACGCGAAGGGCTCGTAGCGCAGCGTGACGCGCCCCTCGCGCACGAGCAGCCCCGCCACTCCCAGTTCCGCGAGGAGGTCGCCGAGCTCGTCCTCGCCGGGCGCGAGCCGCGCCTTGCGGCGGATCTTCGTGGCGTTCGCCTCCGCGAAGGTCAGGAACGCCCGCGATGTCCCGCACCACGCCCGCAGCACCGGCGCGAGCGGGTCCTCCGGGGAGGGGCAGATCAGCCGCACGAGGTCCTCGACGCGTCTCGTCACCTCCTCACCCTAGCCCGCGGGGCGGCGCGACGTTCCTGAAGCGTCCCTTGGGGTTGCCGGGACCCACGCTTCAAGCTCGGCGCGTACGGTGGGATCACCCAGGAGGTGCTCCATGCAGGTACGAGAAGTGATGACCACCGATCCCGTCTGCTGCACGCCCGACACGAACCTGCGCGACGTCGCCGCGATGATGGTGGAGTACGACTGCGGCAGCGTGCCCGTCGTGGACTCCTATGACGGGATGCACGCCGTCGGCGTCGTCACGGACCGTGACATCACCGTGCGGACCGTCGCGAACGGAAGGAACCCGCTGGAGTGCAACGCGCGCGACGTCATGTCGGAGGGCGTCGTGAGCGTCTCGCCCGACGCGGACGTGATGGACGCCGTGAGGCTGATGGAGCGCAGCCTCGTGCGGCGTCTGCCCGTCACGAACGAGAACGGCACGGTCGTCGGGATGGTCGCGCAGGCGGACCTCGTCCGCAACGTGGACAACGAGGACGCGGGCCTCGTCGTGAAGGAGGTGTCGCGCGCCACGGGCGACGCCAGCGCGGTGAACACCGACGTGCGCGACGAACGCTGAACGTTCCGCGAGGGAGGGGAGCGCCGGGCGCTCCCCTCCCCGCGTGGCCGCGCTCAGCGCGTGGCGGGCGTGACGGTCAGCGCGTCGAGCAGCACCTCCCCGGTCGTCCCGCTCACGGTGAGGACGTTCTCGCCCGCCCGCAGGGGCACCGTGACCGCGCGCGTCCCGAAGTTCCCCGCGCCGCCCGCCGGGAAGGTCACGTCGAAGGCCCGGCCGTTCACGTCGAGCTTCTGCCGCGCCGCCCGCGCGGAGGCGGCGCGCAGGCGCACCACGTACGACCCGGCCTCCTTCGCGCGGACGCGCGTGAAGCGCACCCGGTCGGTGGGCGCGTCGAGCCGTACGGCGGCGCCGCCGGAGGCGAGTTCGGCGTCGCGCCGCTCCACGCCGCTCGCGGCGGCCTGCTCCGCCTCGAACTCGCCCGACGGGAGCGGCAGCGCCTCGTCGAACCCGGCGGGCCGTCCGAAGCGGGGCGTGCCGTCCTCGTTCCACGTGATCCTCTGCGCGCGGACGCTGCGCCCGCCCCAGCCCGCGCCGGGCAGTTCGTTCGCGTGGTAGAGGTGCCAGTCCTCCGTGCCGTCCGGTGACTTCACGAGACCGTCGTGCCCCGGCGCGTACACGCCCCCGGCGTCGTCGCGGCGGAACACGCACCCGTTCGACTTGCGCCACGACGCGGGATCGAGGACGTCCGATCCGCGCAGCGAGAGCAGGCCGAGGCAGTAGTCGTCCGTCCAGCTTCCGCTCGCGGAGTACACCACGAACAGCCGTCCGCCGCGCGTGAGCACCTCCGGGCCCTCGTTGACGTGGGGACGGCCCACCTGCTCCCAGGGCCGGTCGGGCTGCGAGATCAGCGCGCGCGGCCCGTCGAGCGTGACGGGATCGCGCATGCGGGCCACGTACAGGTTCTGCTGCACGTTCTCCGCGCCCTCCCAGCCGGACCACAGGAAGTAGCGCTTCCCGGCCCGCTCGAAGACGGTACCGTCGATGGCCCAGCGGTCGTCGGCGCCCGCGACCTTCCCGCGGAAGGTGTACGGGCCGCGCGGGGAGCGGGCCTCCAGGACGTACATGCGGTGGTTCTCGTTGTTACCGTCGTCGGCGGCGTAGTACACGTACCAGCGGTCGCCCCAGCGGACCAGCTCGGGCGCCCAGAGTTCGCAGCACGGGGAGTCCTGCCGCCCGCCCTGCCACACGACGGTCCGCTTCGCCTGCCCGAGCCCCGTGAGCGTGAGGGACGTGCGGACGCTGATGCCGTCCGTGTCGGACTGCACGAGGTGGTAGAAGGCGCCGTCGAACACGACGGACGGGTCCTGCCCGGCGGCGAGGAGGGGATTGCGGAACGTCCGGGGCCGCGCGGAGTCGCCAGGCGCGGCGGACGCGAGGAACGCCAGGGCGAGCAGGCCGAGGGGAGCGCGGGCACGGCGCGGCAGGGAGGCGCACATACTCCGATGCTGGACCACCGGGGGTGCGGGCGGGTCGGAGCGCCCTGAGGGTCCGTTGACCGTGGGTTCAGGGGGTGCGGGCGGGCAGGGCCCGCAGGGCGGCGCGGACCTCGTCGGTGAGGCCGTCCTCGTCGGTGATGTCCCAGACGGCGTCCTGCACGGCGGACAGATCAGACGTGAGGTCGCGGTCGGCGAGCAGGTCGAGCAGTTCCTTCATCGCGGCGTTCGTGTTGACGGGCCCGAAGCGGTAGCGGGCGTCCTCGTCGGACGCGTGCCGATGGTGGTTGACGCACCACAACTCGACGTAGACGACCGTGACGACGTGCGGTGGCAGCGTGATGGTGTGCGTCTGGATCATGAGGCCGTTCTGGTTCTCGTCGCTCTCCGAGATGAAGTACGTCCCGCCGGGGATCACGATGGTCACGGTGGTGTCGGTCGTGTTGCTCAGCCCCAGGCAGATCCGGACGTTCCCGACGGTCTCTTCGAGCGGCTTGACGTTCTCGCAGCGTTCGATCCGGTCGCCGACGATGTCGCCGTCCACGACGACGCCGGGGGGCAGCTGGTACGCCGTCCCGGTGGGACGCGCGAAGTACGCCTGCGCGGCGCTGCCCGTGCCGGGGTCCGTGACGGGGTCGGGCAGGGTGACGGACGGCGTGCCGCCGCAGGCGGCGAGCGCGGCGGTGAGGACGAGGCTCAGAACGGTCTGGACGGCGGTGTGCTTCGTGATCATGGATCTCCCCTGGCGACCGGGCGGACGCGCGAGGACACCGTACCGTGGAGGGCGTGGCGCGGTGATGACGTCGGGCGGGTCGGCGCGACGATGAAGATGCGCTTCAGGCGGCGTGAGGAGCGGGCGCATATGGTGTGTCATGCGTATTCAAGGACGAGTTTCCTCCGACGCCGACCTGCACGTCCTGATCCACGCCGAGGACGTCGCCCTGCCCGACCTCGGTCCCGGGTTCGCGGGCGCGGCGCGTCGCCGGGCCGAACGCCTCGTGGGCGACGCGGTGGCCCTGCTCTCGCACGCCGAGCGCGAC
>NZ_KI912633.1:368813-369536 GCF_000519345.1 Deinococcus pimensis DSM 21231 | reverse complement strand
GAGGGTCATGGCGCGCCAGCGGTCCCCCGCGCCGGGGTAATACGCGGCGCGGGTCGGGACACGCGCGAGGATGCCGCCGAGCGCGCCGAGGAACGCGTCGCGCAGGGCCCACCCCTCGTGCTGCACCAGGAGGCGGGTGGTGTTGCAGTTGAAGCCGCCGTTGTGCGTCATGCCGTACGCGACGCCGTGCGCGGCGTACTCCACGTCCCGCCCGGACCATGGGCCGGGCACGACGACGGTCGGGCTGACCCCGCCGAGTTCCGCCGTGACGGGCTTGCGCAGCAGGGGCTCTCCGCGCGCCTTGCGGGCGGCGCCCTCCTCGCCCGGACCGAACACGACGGCGTCGTAGGTCTTGTCGGAGCCGGTGAGCTGCACGCTCTCCACCGCCTCGTGCGCGCAGAGGTACGCGCCGACGTCCGCGCCGCCCGTGACGACGCGGACCACGCCGAGCGCGAGGAGCGGCGCGAACAGGTCCTCGACGACGCCGCGCATGTCGGCGTTGACGGGGTTGAGCTTCACGAGGACCGTCTCGCCACGCAGGAACACGGCCTCCAGCGCGTCCCCGACGGGCAGCAGCGCGTGGTTGCCGGCGCCCAGCACGAGCCGCAGGTGCCCGTCCGGGTGAGGTGGGCGGCAGGCGGCGGCGTGGCGTTCCTCGAAGTTCTCCGGGGTGACGTCCTCCCCGAGCCACACGTCCCCCACGGTGGGCCCGAAGATCACGGG
>NZ_KI912633.1:367493-368713 GCF_000519345.1 Deinococcus pimensis DSM 21231 | reverse complement strand
GACGCCGTCGCCCGGCACCGCCAGGGGCGCGCCGGGACGCGCGAAGTCGTAGGAGCGGTACGTGAGCCTCCCCGCCGCGTCCTGCGTGACGAGCACCGTCCGGCGGGCCGTGACGCCGAGGAGGCGCGTGCCGGGCAGCAGACGGCACTCGTTCGCCTCGCCGCGCAGGGTGACGCTCACGAGGGCGGGCGTGAACGCGTACAGGTCCGGCGAGACGCTCACGCCGGGGTTCACGAGCCGCACGGCGTCCCCGGGGCGGCCCGGGGCGCCCGCCCTGGGCTTCAGGGCGTAGTAGACGCTGCCCGCGCCGGGATCGGCCCGACCGACCTGCCACGCCTCGTGCGTCCAGCGTCCCGTGCGGCGGTCGAGGGTGGTGATCACGGCGCGGCCCGCCGCGTCGGGCGTGCCGATCACGAGGGTGCGGGAGGTGTTCAGGGCGTCGCACACGACCCAGGCCTTCCCGGCGCGGTCGGGCAGGTCGAGGAAGGCCGCGCCGAGGGCGGTCGTGGCGAGCGTGAGGGCGGACAGCATGAACGTGAGGCGTCGCATGAGGGCAGCATGCGACGCCTTCGTGAGGGGTGTCTTACCGGCCGCGCATCAGCGGCCCGGCGAGGGCCAGGGCCGTGCGGGGCGAGGGGCGCAGCACGAGCGGCAGCAGCAGGCGGCTGAGCTCGTCGTGCCGGGAGAACAGGGGCAGCGCGGGCGACGGCACGAGGGGCCTGAGCGGCGAGCGCAGCACGCTCTTGCGCACGTCGGGCAGCATCAGGGGATTGTGGATGAAGCCGACCCCGGACCGGATGTCGGTGGGCGTGTTGCCCGGATACGCGCCCCAGGGGGTGATGCCGGTCGCGAACCCGTAGCCGCCCCAGACGTTCACGGCGACGGTGCCGTAGCGCAGGTTCCCCACGGCGCGGCGCAGGGCGGCGCGCGTGCCCGGGTCGCGCAGGGAAGCGGGATGCACGAGGAGCGTCACGTTGAGGTTCCCGAAGACCCGCTCGTTCACGAACTCCACGGCGGCGTCGAGGAACGAGGCCGCGTCCCTCGCGGGGAGCGCCGTCTCCGCGGCGAAGCTGCAGAACGCCTCGAAGGTGAAGGCGGGATCGTCGGCGCGCGGGTCGAGGTGCGTCGCGAGCGTCCAGGGGAGGTGCCCCTCGGCGGGCTCGCCGTAGCGCCGCGCGTCCGGATGGGCGAGGGTCATGGCGCGCCAGCGGTCCCCCGCG
>NZ_KI912633.1:367269-367393 GCF_000519345.1 Deinococcus pimensis DSM 21231 | reverse complement strand
TGTTCCTCCCCCTTCATTGTGCCCTCTCGCGGGGCCGTTGCGGACCCCAGATGCGCGGCGAGCAGCAGGGCCGCCAGCAGCAGCGCGGCCAGCAGCAGCCACGCCGCGCGCAGGGACGTGAACT
>NZ_KI912633.1:358000-367169 GCF_000519345.1 Deinococcus pimensis DSM 21231 | reverse complement strand
CCCGCCCGGCCGAGAGCAGGACGGCCGCGAGGACGACCAGCACCGTCCCGACGTGCGCGAGGACGGACGCGCCGAGCGACACCATCCAGCCGCCCAGGAGCGCCCCGAGGAGCGCGCCGAGACTGTACGTGCCGTGCAGCCTCGACATGAGGGAGCGGCGCGTGGCGTGCTCCAGCGTCACCGCGACGACGTTGAGCGCGACGTCCGCCGCGCCGAACCCCGCCCCGAACAGGGCGAGCGTGACGAGCAGCGCGGGCAGGCCCGTCGCCTGCGTGGCGAGCAGCAGCGCCGCGCCCGCCGTGACGAGCGCCGTGACGGCCACCCCGCGTGGGCCGTGCCGGGCGAGGACGCCGCGCGCGAAGGGCAGGACGAGCACGCTGCCGAGCGTCACGCCGAGCAGCGAGAGCCCGAGCAGCACGTCCGAGAGGCCCAGCGCGTCCTTGACGAGCGGGATCCGCGTGACCCAGGTGCCCATCAGGACGCCGTTCGTCAGGAAGAGCGCCGCGACGCCCGCGAGGGCGGGCAGAACCGAGGTCGCCGGACGCGGCGCCGCGCCGTCGGTGACGAGTGCGGGCTCACGCATGGCGCGCTCCCCGGGGTTCCGTGCGCAGGGCGGACGGTGCGGTGGACATGAACGGACCGGCCTTCCGGGGAGGGAAAGCGGGTGGAGTGACGCCGTGCCCCGAGAGGGGTCATCTCAGCCTACGGGGCGCGCCTGGGGGACGTGGCGACGTTGCCCCGTCAGCGAAGGAAGTCGAGGAGTTCCGCGTTCACCTCCGCCGCCGCCTCGTGCTGGACCCAGTGACTGACGCCCTCCAGGACACGCAGCCGGGCGCCGCCCTCGACCTGCGCGGCGCTCTCCTCGGCCATCTCGCGCTTCAGGAAACGGTCCTCGGCGCCCCACACGATGAGGGTGGGCACGCGGACCCTCAGGTCGCCGCCCCCGTCCACGCGGGGCACCCGGAAGGCCGCGCGGTACCAGTTCAGCATGCCCGTCAGGGCGCCCGGCCCGCCCCACGCCTCGCGGTAGCGCGCGAGATCCTCCTCGGTGAAGGTGCCCGGACGGGACGTGGCCTGGAGACTGGCCGCCGCGAGGCGGAAGTTCCCGGCGCGCAGCAGCGCCTCGGGCAGCGCGGGCAGCTGGAAGAGGAACATGTACCAGCTGCGGCGGCGCTGGTCCGCGCTTTCCCGCAGCGTTCGCGCGAACACGGCGGGGTGCGGCACGTTGAGGATCGCGAGACGACGCACGCGTTCGGGGTGCGTGATCGCGAGCGCCCAAGCGACCGCCGCGCCCCAGTCGTGGCCCACCACGAAGGCCTGGGGGATGCCGCGCCAGTCGAGCAGGCCGACGACGTCGCGCACGAGCTCACGCACGGCGTACGCGTGCACGCCCGGCGGCTTGCCGCTGAGTCCGTAGCCGCGCTGGTCGGGCGCGAGCACCCGGTAGCCGGCCCGCGCGAGCTCGTCGATCTGGTGACGCCAGCCGTACCAGAACTCCGGGAAG
Source organism: Deinococcus pimensis DSM 21231 (assembly GCF_000519345.1). Taxonomy (GTDB): domain Bacteria; phylum Deinococcota; class Deinococci; order Deinococcales; family Deinococcaceae; genus Deinococcus_A; species Deinococcus_A pimensis. The sequence continues at coordinate 365,665 of NZ_KI912633.1, read as the reverse complement.
CCGTGCAGCAGCACCACGGGCGGTCCGTCCACGGGGCCCGCCTCCACGACGTGCAGCGTGACGCCGTTCGTGGGCACGAGGCTGTGACGGTACGGGATTCCCGGGGATTCCACGTGGGGTTCGGCGGTGTTCATGGTGCCTCCTGGTCCCAGCCTACGGCGAGCGGCCGTTCACTTCACGGGGACGAGCTCGATGCGGTAGTCGGTCGTGCCGACCTTCACGAGGACGGCGTCCTGATCGGCGAGGTACTCGCGGTTGACCCAGTCGCCCGCGTTCACGTCCTCGTTGGCGTCGTTGTCCTGCAGGGCGTACACGGCGTAGGGGCCCGCGCCGAGATCGCCCAGCACGAACGTCGCGGTGGATCCCGTCGTGGAGATCACGGCGCCGCGCACGCCGTCGGACTCGCAGTCGCCGTTCGGGCAGGCGATCACGACGGTGTTCTTCAGGGAGTGCCCGCCCGTGGCGGTGACGGTGCCGCTGATCGTGCTGGCCTTCACGGCGGGGGCGGCGGGCTTCGCGGGCGCGCTCGTGGCAGGGGCGTTCTTCGTGGGAGTGGTCTGCGTGGGCACGGCTTTGGTGGTGCGGGTGAACGCGGACGGTCTGCCCTCGCCCTTCACGTCGCCGAGGAAGAGCGCCTCCTTGCCGCTGACGTCCTGCCCGAGCTTCCACGACCAGTCGGACGGCTTCACGCTGCCCTTCTTGGTGTTCTTCGGGTCGCAGACGTAGGCCTCGGAGTCGCCGCTCGTGGGGCGCAGGCTCAGCTTGCTGCCGCTGATGGTGGCCTTTCCGCGTTCCGCGCTGAAGACGCGGCTCTCACATCCGGCGGTCTGGATGACCATCAGGCCGACGTACTCATAGGTGCCGTCCGCCGCGAGCCGCAGGGTGAAACTGCTGCCGCGCGCGCTGCGCCACTGTCCGGTGGTGAGGTTGACGTAGCCGCTCGTGGACGCGTCACCGGAATGCCACTCCCCGACGAGGTTCGCGGGGATGGTGGCGGCGCAGGCGGCGCCGAGCGAGAGGGCGAGCAGGGTGGCGAGGGCCGTGTTCGGGGTGCGCATGGTGTTCTCCTCCGTCGCCCGTGGGCGTGACCGCACCGTACGGGACGCCCGGTGACGGGGGGATGGCGTGAACGGAGCGCCGCCCCCGTGGGGGCGGCGCTCCGGGTGGGGCCCTACTTCTTCGGCCCGAGGCGGATGAGGTTCACGTTCTCCAGCACGCCGAGCGGTCCGGTCACCCAGCGCTGCACCCAGGGGCGCGCGGCGGCGGGCGCGACGCCGTGCACGACGGGAATGCGGACGTTCGCGGCGTACGTGAGCTCGTGCAGGCGCGCGTAGACCTTCGCCTTCGCCTCGCGGGTCTTCGCGGCGCGGCCCTGACGGACGAGCGTGTCGATCTCGGCGGGGTCGTAGCCGGTGTCGCTGCTGCCGCCCGAGCCGTAGAAGGCGCTGTAGAAGTTGTCGGGGTCGCCGTAGTCGCCGGACCAGCCGTAGAGGAACATGTCGAACTTCCCGAGGTTGCGGTCCTTGAGGTACGCCGCCCAGTCCTCGGTGCGCAGGTTCACCTTGATGCCGATCCCGGCGAGGTCGGCGGCGATGGCCTCCGCGACGGGCTTCGGGGTGGGGTAGTAGCTGCGCGAGATCGGCATGTACCACAGGTCGAGCGTGAAGCCGTTCGGGAAACCGGCCTCGGTGAGGAGCTTCTTCGCGGCCTGCGGGTCGTACCTGTAGTCGGCGGGCACGTCCCTGCTGTTCGCCCACGCGAGGGCCTGCGGCAGCAGGGACGCGTTGGACGCGCCGAGGTCGCCCCAGAAGGCCTGCACGATCTCCTTCTTGTTCACCGCGAGGCTGATGGCCTGCCGCACCTTCTCGTTCTTGAGGTACTGGTTTCTGGTGTTGAGGTTGAGAAGTCCGACGTTGAAGGCGGGCGGCAGCACGAGCCGCAGGTTCCTGTCCGCGCGGATCGCGCGGGCGTCGTCGGGGTTGAGGTTGCTGGTGAAGTCGATGCCGCCCGCCCTGAGCTCGTTGAGGCGGGCGCTGGGGTCCTTGATGAAGCGCAGCACGAACGCGTCGAGGGTGCTCCTCGTGCCCCAGTAGGCGGCGTTCGGCTTGAGGTTGATGCGGTCCCCGGCGCGCCAGCTCACGAACTGGAAGGGGCCGGTGCCGACGGCGGTCCCGGCGGGCGTGCCGTACTTCGCGCCCTGCTCGCGGATCGCCTTCGGGCTCGCGATGCCGAAGTAGTCCGTGCCGAGGACGTCCGGGAAGGCGGTGAAGCCGCGCGCGAGGGTGAAGCGGACGGTGGAGTCGTTCACCTTCGTGACGCTCCTGAGGACGCTGTCCGCGTCGCCGCGGTAGCCGCCGAGGAGGTCCGCCCAGATCTCGAAGGTGCGGCCCTGGTCGCGGCCCCCGTACTGGAACTTCGGGTCCCACCAGCGGTTCACGTTGAAGATGACGGCGTCCGCGTCGAAGGGCGTGCCGTCGTGGAACTTCACGCCCCTGCGCAGGCGGAACGTCCAGACGGTCGCGTCGGCGTTGCTGGTCCAGCCGAGCGCGAGGCCGGGCTGCGGGGTGGTGGTGCCGGGCTTGAAGGTGACGAGACGGTCGTAGATCTGCGTCTGGACCTGCAGGCTGGGATTGTCGGAGGCGTTTCCCGCGTCGAGCGTGACGGGCTCGCCGGGCGCGCCGAAGACGAGGGTGCCGCTCGCGAGGGCGGACGCGCCGAGCAGCAGGGCAGTGAGGACGAGGGATCTCGTGCGCATGCGCGGACTCTACTGCGCCTTCCTCCGGGCAGTCGTGAACGTCGTCCCGATTGACCTGAAGGGCTTCGTCATGTCCGGCGCCGGGTGCCATCCGCCTGCCATGACCCCGCGCCTACCGTGCGGTCATGACCAAGACCAAGACGAAGACGACGCTGACCCGGTCCATCGCGATCCTTCTGCTGGGTGTCACGCTCGCCGCGTGCGGTGACGCCGCTTCGGGCGTGGGCACGGGCTCTCCCTCCTCCAACGTCGGCGGGGGCGCGGGCGGCCCCGTGACGGGCGCGGCCTACACCATGACGGGCACGGTCCGCAACGCGGCCGGGCAGCCCCTGCCCGGCGTGGAGGTCTGGGCGGACAACACGCTGTACTACAACATGAACGCGCTCGGCACGACCGACGCACAGGGGCGCTACTCCATCGCGCTGCCGAGGGACGCCCTCGGCACGTGGCGGGCGGGCGGGCGCTTCCAGAAGAAGTACGCGGGGCAGTGGTACGACCTCTCGCTCGACGTGGACAATCCGGCCGCGTTCAGCGCGGACACGGGCGCGGTGCGCGACCTCACCCTGCGCATCTCGGGCGAGCGCACGGGAGGCGGCTTCTGGGGTGGGACGGTCTACGCGTACGGCTCGTACGGCGCGGGCAGCTTCGACCTGGATCACGTCGAGCTGACGCTCACGCCCGAGGGGCCCCTTCTCGACGGCAGCGCCGGCAAGGTCATCACGACGGGACTGGACGGCAGCGTCGTGCGGGACGTGCCGATCGGGCAGTACCGGGTGTCGGCGCGGTACCTGCCAGACGGGGAGGCGCCGCGCGCCATGCTGGTCGCGCCGCCGAACACCGACGCGTACGGGACGAGCGCCACCCTCACCTTCGAGCAGAGCGTGAGCTACGGGCAGCTGCTCGACTTCAACCTGAAGCTCGCGAACTGAGGTGCGGGACGCCCCGGCGAAGTATGCTCGGGGCACCCATGACCATCACCGAGCGTCTTCCGCTGGAGGAACTGGCCAGCCTGCCGACCGTCGCCGCCGTGACCGTCTCGCCCGACGGGGAGCGCGCCGCGTTCTACTGGGACCGCACGGGGCGGTTCGAGCTGTACGTGCTGGACCTGCGTTCGGGCGAGGTGCGGCAGGTGACGCACGGGGAGGCGCCCCGGCACCTCATGGCGGGCTTCGTGTGGACGCGCGCCGGGGACGCCGTGGTGTTCAGCCGGGACAACGACGGCGACGAGCGTCAGGCGCTGCATCACCTCGACCTCGCGTCGGGATCGGTGCGGACGCTCGACCACGCGCCGGGCAGCATGGACTACGCCGTGGACGTCCAGCCGGACGGCGCGCGGGTCCTCGTGAACAGCACCCGCGCGGGGCAGATGAACGTGTTCGCGCACGACCTCACGCGAGGGGACGACGCGGTCTGGACGGCCCTCACGGCGTACGGGGCGCCCGCCACGGCGACGGGCTGGAGTCCGGACGGCTCGCGGTTCGCGTTCAACACGAACGAGACGGACGACTTCAAGAACCGCGACGGGTACGTCGCGAACGCCGACGGGACGGGCGCGCGCCGGGTGTTCTCCCTCGGCGTCGGCTCGGAGGACGTGGTCGGCGCGTGGCATCCGGACGGTCGGCGCGTGACCGTGACGAGCGACGCGGACGGCGGCCAGCGCGTCGGCGTGCTGGACGTCGACTCGGGCGAGACGCGCTGGCTCACCCCCGCGGGCGGGGCCGTGGAGGAGTCCGCGGGCCGCTTCTCGCGGGACGGCCGTTTCCTGCTGGCGATCCGCAACCGGGAGTCGACCCTCGTGCCGGTCGTGTACGACGTGGAGAGCGGCGGGGCGCGCGAGCTGCGGCTCCCGCCGGGCGTGACGCAGACGGCGCGCTTCGTGCTGGACGACACCTGTGTCCTCGTGCAGCACGCCTCCGCGACGCGCCGTCCGGAACTGCTGCTGTACGACCTCTCCACGGGCGGAACGCGCGTGCTGCTTCCCGCCGAGTACGGGACGCTCGACCCGGAGGCGTTCGTGCCCGACGAGTACGTCCGCTACCCCAGCTTCGACGGGCAGCAGGTGCCCGCGATCCTGTACCGTCCGCGCGGCGCGCGTCCCGGCGCGCGGCTCCCGGCGCTGGTGCACGTGCACGGCGGACCGACCGCGCAGTTCTTCCGTGGGTTCGACCTGTACGCGCAGTTCCTCGCGGACCGCGGGTACGTGGTGCTGTGCCCGAACGTCCGGGGCAGCACGGGCTACGGCGTGGCGTGGCGGGACGCGAACCTGAAGGACTGGGGCGGCGGGGACCTCGGGGACGTCGTGGCGGGCGCGGCGTACCTGAAGTCCCTGCCGGAGGTGGATCCGGAGCGCGTCGGCGTGTTCGGCGGGAGCTTCGGGGGGTACATGAGCTACATGGCGGCGGTGAAGGCGCCGGACGTGTTCCGCGTGTCCGTGCCGATCGTGGGCATCACGGACCTGCACATGCTCTACGAGGACAACAGCCGCGTGATGCCGCAGCTCGGGTACTACTTCCGCGGCCTGATGGGCGATCCCGTGGAGGACGCGGACCTGTGGCGCGACCGCAGCGCCGTCACGCACGCCGCGAACCTGCGCGCGCCGATGCTGATGCTGCACGGCACGAACGACCCGCGCTGCCCGGTGAGTCAGGCGCGGGTGTTCCGCGACCGGCTGCTGGAGCTCGGGCGGCGCGAGGGGGAGGACTTCGAGTACCACGAGTTCGAGGACGAGGGGCACGGTCCCGGCGGGGACATCCAGGGCAAGATCCGCAACTACCGTCTGCTCGCGGACTTCCTCGCGCGGCGCCTCTAGGCATGGACGTCGTCGACGCGCAGGTGCACTTCAACCTGCTCGGCTCGCCGGAGGCCGGGATCGCCCTGATGGACGCGGTCGGCGTGAGCGCCCTGCTGTACGACGAGTACTGGGGCTTCGACGCGCGGTCGCGGATCCTGCCGGGCTACGAGCTTCCCGGCGGGGCCTTCCGGCACGTCTTCCCGCTCGCGGAGGAGGCCGCGATGCGCTTCCCGGAGCGCTTCTCGTACCTCGTGCGCTTCGACCGGAACGACCCGGACCTCGACGCGCTCGTCTCGACGGTGGGGCGGATGCCGGGACGCCGGGCCCTGCGGGTGGTGCCTTGGACGCCCGAGGGCTTCGAGGCCTTCGCCGAGGGCGCTGAGGAGCCGGTGTTCGCGGCGGCCCGGCGGCACGGCGTGCCGGTGTTCGTGCTGCTGCCGGGCCGTACGGAGCTGCTGCGCCGCTACCTGCGGACCTTCCCGGACGTGCCCGTGATCGTGGATCACTGCGGCGTGGAGCTTCGCCCGGGGCGGCTGCACGACGACCGCCTGTCCGGGCTGGGCGAGGTGCTGGCCCTCGCGGAGTTCGAGAACGTGTCCCTGAAGTGGACGCACGCGCCGCGCCTCTCGGCGGGACCATACCCCTACCCGGACGTGCTGGAGGCGCTGCTGCGGGCCGTGGACACGTTTGGACCGCGCCGCGTCATGTGGGGCAGCGATCACTCCGAGAGCCGTGATCACCACTCGTGGGCGGAGTCGCTGTACTACATCCGCGACGCGCGCGAACTCTCCGAGGACGACAAGGCGTGGGTCCTGGGGCGCAGCCTGCGCGAGGTGCTGCGCTGGCCCGCGCCCGCCTGAGCGCTCAGGCGGGCGCTGAGACGCGTCCCTCGGTACGGGCGGGAAGCCCGAAGGCCCCGGCGAGCAGCTCGTAGGACCGGACGCGCTCCTCGTGGTCGTGGATGTTCGACGTGATCATCAGCTCGTCGGCGCCGTACCGTCCGGCGAGGTCCTCCAGCCGGACACGGACCTCGTCGGGCGTGCCGTGCACGAGCAGGGCGCGGCCATACCGCGCGACCTCCTGTTCCTGCGGCGTCAGGGGCCGCGTGAGCGCCTCCTCCGGACTGACGAGCGGAAGGTCGCGTCCGCCGCGGATGCCGAGCGTGAGGTGTTCCTGCGTCCGCGCGAGCGCCTCGGCGCGTTCCCGCGTCTCGGCGACCATGACGGACACCGCGAGGATCGCGTGGGGACGCGCAAGGTGTTCCGAGGGCACGAACTGCTCGCGGTACGACCGCATCGCCATGCCGGCGGCGTCGGGGCTGAAGTGGTACGCGAAGGCGAAGCCCAGCCCGAGCCGCGCGGCGAGCGCCGCGCCGTAGGTGCTCGACCCGAGCAGCCAGAGTGGCGGGAGGGGCACGCCGTCCGGGGTGGCGCGCACCCGGGCGAAGGGGTGACCGTCCGGGAAGCGCGCCTCGCCCGCGAAGGCGCGCAGCTCGTGGATCTGCTCGGGGAAGTCGTCGGCGCGGAGCGCCTGCGCGGAGCGTCTGAGGGCGAGGGCCGTCACCCCGTCGGTGCCGGGCGCCCGTCCGAGCGCGAGGTCGATGCGGCCCGGATAGAACGCCTCCAGCGTCTTGAAGTTCTCCGCGACGCGCAGGGGCGCGTGGTTGGGCAGCATGATGCCGCCGGAGCCGACGCGGATGCGCGTGGTCTCCCGCGCGACGAGGGCGATGAGGAGTTCGGTGGCGGTGCTGGCGAACGTGCCGGTGTTGTGGTGCTCCGCGAGCCAGTAGCGGGTGTAGCCGAGCCGGTCGGCGGCGCGGGCGAGGTCGAGCGTGCGGCGCAGGGCCTGACCGGGCTGATCGCCGGAACTGACGGGCGCGAGATCGAGGACGGAGAGCGGCAGGGGCATGTGCCGGTGATACGCCTGCGCGGCGACGCCGACAGGTCATGCGTCACAAGGGAGAAGGCGACCCTGGTCGGGGTCGCCTTCCCCGGCCTGCCGTTCAGCCCGCGAGGCGAGCGGCGTGGCGCCGCACCTCGTGTTCCTGCTCGGGGGTCTGGATGGCGCCCCGCCGGGCGGCGCGGGTCACGCGGACCGCGTCGTCGGCGCTCAGGCCGAG
>NZ_KI912633.1:356046-357900 GCF_000519345.1 Deinococcus pimensis DSM 21231 | reverse complement strand
TCGTCCCAGGCGAGCCGCACGCGGGTCACGCCGACCGTGCCGTGCGCGGGGAGGGCGCGGGCGGGCAGGTGGAGGCGCAGGGCGATCTCGGTGGTGCGGCCGGCCACGAGGTTGGGGAGTCGCAGGGTGCCCGTCCCGTTGCGCGGCAGGTCGTTGAGGACGTCCTGCACGGTGACGCCGAACTCGGCGTTGGGTTCGGCACCGAGGCTCACGGCGCGTCCGAGGGTGGCGCTGAGGCCGCGCAGTTCCTCGTCGAACATCGTTTCGAGGTCGCGGGCGTCCCTGACGTAGTGGGCGTTGCCGTCCCCGGCGCTCGCGACGGTTTCGAGGAGCTGTTCGTCGTAGTGGTCGCCCATGCCGAAGGTGGTGGTGCTGACGCCGCGCGCGGCGAGGCCCGCGACGTGGCCCGCGATGACCCTCGGGTCGGTGAGGCCGACGTTGGCCTCGCCGTCGCTGATGAGCAGCACGCGGTTGAGGTGGCCGGGCCGCTGGTGTTCGGCGACCTGGAGGCCGCCGACGCGCCAGCCCTCGTGGAGGGCGGTGCTGCCGCCCGCCGTGATGTCGCGGATGAGGGCCTCGGCGCTCTGCGCGCGCTCGCCGCCGGGCGTGGAGGGCACGACGACCTCGACGTGGTCGTCGAAGGTGACGACGCTGAAGCGGTCGCGGTCGGTGAGCAGGCCGAGGGCGGTGAGGGCGACCTTCCGGGCGGTGCGGAGCTTGTCGCCGCTCATGCTGCCGCTGCGGTCGATGACGAGCGAGAGGTTGAGCGGCGGGCGCGCCGTGCGCGCGGCGACCTCGGTGGAGGTGGGAGCTTCGACGCGGACGAGGACGTCGAGGGTCTGGTCGGCGCCCTCGACGAGGGCGCGCCTGAGGGGCTGGAAGGTGACGGTGGGGCGCTGGGGCTGGGGCATGGGTCACGTCCTTCGGTGCGGGTGGACCGGACGGTCCGGTGGAGGGTGGCTGGATGGTCAAAGCTTATTTGACAACAACTACAACTGTCAACATAGGCTATTTCTTGTAACCCTTCGAGAGCGGGCCCTGACCCCGACATCCTCCCCTTCCGGCACGACAACCTCTGACGCCGCGGGCGGGCACGCGGGACGACACTTCCCGTCGCGGCAGCACGAAGGCCGGGTCTCCCCGGCCTTCCCCGTCCGAACGCCTCCCGCCGAATTCGTACGGATTCTTCCTTCAGAACCTCCCCGCCGCGAACTCCGTCATCACGCGCGGCGCGCTCGCGTCGAAGCCCACCAGGTCCAGCATGCCCGCGTCCAGCGGGTCCGCGATGGTGAAGCGCGTGGCGGTCATGCCGACCACGACCAGCCGCGCCGGGATACCCGTCTTCTCGCGGTACGCACGCAGCGCCTGCACGGGATGCACGCGCCCCGCCCACGTCTCGTTGTCCGTGTACACCACGAACACGTCCGCCTCCACGCCCTCACGCGTCGCCCACAGGATCGGCAGCGCGCAGTCGGTGCCGCCCATCGGCACGGCCCGCATGGTCTTCACGGCGTCGTCGAGCCGCGTCCCGCCCGAGAAGGTCAGCGGGGTCAGCCCGGACTCTCCCCCGCCCCACTGCCCGCCGAACCCGCCCCGCGCGGCGGAGAAGGCCAGCGCCGTCGTCCGCGCCTCCGTGCGGGTCGTGACGAGCGCCATCGCGGCCGTCGCGAGCCTCGGCGTGAGGTTCGGCACGCCCGCCACCACGCCCGCGTCCATGGAGCCCGACACGTCGAGACCCAGCACGAAGCGCTTCCCGGAAGGCTCCACCGCCGCGAAGGCCAGCACGAACGCCCGGTCGAGGGCCTCCACGACCGCGGGCACCACCGGCCACTCGCCGCCGCCGCGCACCCCGCG
>NZ_KI912633.1:345586-355946 GCF_000519345.1 Deinococcus pimensis DSM 21231 | reverse complement strand
CGTCCGCGTACGACCAGCCGTCACGCGAGGGGTACTTCACCGCCCACAGCGCCAGCCGCGCGAGGTCCGTCTCGCGGTAGACGCGCGCCACGCCCTCACGGGTGAGGCGGCCCCATCCGCCGAACGCCCTGACGAACGCGAGGAAGTGCAGCAGGTGCGTGCCCGTGCGAGCCACGAGCGGCAGCGCGTCCCACGCGGCGCGGCGCGCGGCGAGATCGCCGAGCTTCGCGACCGCCGCGAGCGCCACGAGCGCCGGGTCCGCCTTCGGCGCGCGGTTCCCCGTCACGACGTCCACGACGAGCTCCACGGCCCGCAGGCCGTGCTCGCGCGCGAAGGTGGCGACGAACTCCGTCTCCAGCTTCGTGTGCGCGTGCTCGCCGACGTAGTACGTGCCGCCCTCCGTGCCGAGGATCAGGAAGCGCAGGAAGCGCGTCTCGCCCGTGACCTCGAACACGAACCCGCCCGCGTGGTTGCGGACCTGGTCGTGACGGCCCGGCAGCCGCTCGCGCTGATGAGCGTGCCGGGGGGAGACGGCCTTGAGGTAGTTCTTCATCGGTGGCCCTCCTCTCGGGGCGGTTCCACCCACGGCACAAGGCGTGGACGGACGAAAAGACGCCGGGAAGCAGGTGGAGTGCACCCGCTTCCCGGCAGGGAGACGGTGGTGGGGCGGGCCGGACTCGAACCGGCGACACGGCCATTAAGAAGTGGTAACCCTCAGGCTTCGGCCCACGGGGCAAGGTGCGCCGAGGGGATTTCCTGCTCTACCAGCTGAGCTACCGCCCCACGTGGAGCAGGCCGGAGGACTCGCACCTCCATCTCCGGCGTGGCACGCCGGCGTCCTGCGGTTGGACGAGACCCGCGAAGAGCGCTCCGGACGAGGCGTGACCGACGGATGGTCTGTACCTTGGACAAAGGGGTAACCGTCGGTCTTCGGCCCGGAGCGGGGGAACGCGAGAAGTCTACCGGGCCGCGCGCGGCGGCACATGCGGGCAAAGGCGTAGCGGGCATCTAAGCCTTCGGGCGGGGCGCGGGCACGCCACGTCCCCTTCGGGGCTCATCCGTCCCGTCCCCCGCGCGCTAGACTCGGGCCGGGCCGACCTGTCGCGTTGGCCTGGCCCGTCGTGTCACGCGGCGGCCGAGAAGGAGCCACCACCATGACCACCCAGGAACCGCGCCCGCAGGGCTTCGACCGCCGTTACGACGTGCAGGGCCTCGACGCGATCGACGTCGCCGTCCTCGACACCTTCGCCCACGTCCGCGAGGACGACCCCGCCCTGTACCCCGGCGACCCCATCGAGATCGTCATCAGCACGGACGAGTTCAGCCCCGTGTGCCCGTGGAGCGGCCTCCCGGACTTCGGACGGCTGGAGATCCGCTACGTGCCGCGCGAGAAGTGCGTGGAGCTCAAGAGCCTGAAGTACTACCTGACGAGCTACCGCTTCGTCGGCATCTACCACGAGCACGCCACGCGGCGCGTCCTGTCGGACCTCGTGCGGCTGCTGGAGCCCGAACGCCTCACCATCACCTGCGACTACGGCGTGCGCGGCGGCATCAACACGGTCGTGACGGCGAAGTACACCGCCCCGGACGCCTGACCGTGCCCTGGAAACTGACGACGGAGTTCACGTTCGACTCCGCGCACACCATCACCGGCTACGACGGCCCCTGCGGCCGCCTCCACGGCCACACCTACCGCGTCCGTCTCGAACTCCAGTCCGACCGCCTCCGCCCCAGCGCCCACCTCAAGAGAGCCATCATGGTCGCCGACTTCCGCACCCTCAAGTGGGCCAAGAAGGACGTCACCCACGGCGGCCTCGACCACACCTTCCTCAACGACCACCCCGACCTCGGCGACGACACCACCGCCGAGGTCATCGCCGCCTACCTCCACCGAGAGACCCTGCGCCGTGTCCGCACCGACCTCCCCGAAGGCGACGACGGAAGCGACCTCAGGCTCAAGGTCACCGTCTGGGAAACCCCCGACAGTGCCTGCGAGTACTGGGAATGAAACTCCCCGTCCACGAGCACTTCTACACCTGGCAGGGCGAGGGCGTCCATTTAGGGCGCGCCGCCTACTTCGTGCGTCTGTACGGCTGCCCGCAGGCCTGCCCCTGGTGTGACAGTGCCGCCACCTGGCACAAGGCCTACCGCCCCGACCACGTCAAGCTCATGACCCCACAAGAGATCACGGCGCTCGTGCAGCAAGGCAGTCCCGACGGCGCGGTCGTCGTGATCACCGGCGGTGAACCGATCCTGTTCGACCTCACCGACCTCGTGGACGACCTGCACGCGCTCGGCCGCAAGGTGCACCTCGAAACCAGCGGCATCGCCCCGTTGCGTGGCGAGATCGACTGGGTGACCCTGTCGCCCAAGCCCTTCGGCACCCACCCCCTGAGGGAGATCGTGGCGCGCGCCGACGAGGTCAAGATCATCGTGCATGACCCGGAGGACATTCCCGCCGGGCTCGCGACCCTCACCGGCCTGCGTGACGACGCCGTGATCTGGCTGCACCCCGAGTGGAGCCGGGCCCGAGAGCGCGACATCACTGTGCTGAACGCCATCACGCAGGCCGTCAAAGAGAACCCGCGTCTGCGCGCCGGGTACCAGATGCACAAGCTCTACCGCGCCGACGACCTCGACGCGCACAGCGACAAACGCCTCGTCCCCCTCGGGGGCAACCTGGAACTGGGGTACTGACATGACCGACACGAACAACGGCGGCAAGCGCGCGGTGGTGCTGCTCTCCGGCGGGCTGGACAGCAGCACCGTCCTCGCCATCGCCACACGCGACGGGTACGACGTGACCGCCCTGTCCTTCCGCTACGGGCAACGGCACACCGTGGAACTGGAGCGCGCCGCGCGCATCGCCGAGCGGTTCGGCGCGGCGCACCGGATCGTGGACGTGAACATCAGCCTGTGGGGCGGGAGCGCCCTGACGGACGAGACCATGGCGGTGCCCACCGCGGGGACGGAGGACGGGGTGATCCCGCCGACGTACGTGCCGGGACGCAACACGGTGTTCATCGCGGTGGCCCTCTCGCTCGCGGAGGCCATCAGCGCGGAGGCGATCTTCCTGGGCATCAACGCGGTGGATTACAGCGGCTACCCGGACTGCCGCCCGGAGTACCTGGAGGCGTTCCAGCGGCTCGCGGACCTGGCGACGAAGGCGGGGCTGGAGGGTCGGGGCGCGCGGCTGGTGGCGCCGCTCGTGAGTCTGAGCAAGACGGACATCGTGCGGACCGCGCTGGAGTTGGGGGTGCCGGTGCTGGAGACGTGGTCGTGCTATCAGGGCGGCGAGGAGCCGTGCGGGGTGTGCGACTCGTGCCGCATCCGCGACCGGGCCCTCGTGGAGGCCGGGCATCCGGAGCTCGCCACCCCCAAGGGCCGCGAACTCCTCGGCGTCTGACGCGGCGGCCCGGCGGAGGACCGCCACGCCTCCGCGGCGCCCACCCCGACATCCTGACGTCACGGCCCGCCGGGTAGCGTGCGTCCCATGACCGAACGACACGCACGAACGTGGCGCCGCGCGGCGCGTCCCCTGACCCTTCTCGCCGGACTCCTCGCCGGGGCCGCCCACGCGGCGAGTCTCGAAGGTTCCGTCCACACGCCCGGACGGCACGACGTGCGCGGCACGTGGGTCGTCGTGTGCGACCTCGACGCGCGCGGCGACTGCGTCCAGGGCACGCAGGTCACGCAGAGCATCACCCGTCAGGACGGCGGCAGCGCCTGGTTCCGCTTCGACGACGCGCCCGCCTCGCCGCGCGGCGTGGTCGCGTGGAAGGACGTGAACGGCAACGGCACGCTCGACCGGGGCGACCTGTACGGGGCGTACACCATCGACGGCCTGACGCCCGCACGCGTGAGCGCGCCCTACCGGGCCGCCGTGATCTGGATGCGCGAACAGGACGGCGTGCCAGACCCCTTCCGCACGGGCGCGGCGAGCCTCGCGCCGAACGTGGCGGCGAAAGCGGCCCCGCTCGTGGGCGACCTGGGAACGCAGGCACGCGGGGACGGCCTGCTGAGCGGCACCGTGATCGCGCCGCTCGGGTACGACGTGCGCGGCGTCATCGTCCTCGCGTGCCGTTTCGGCACCGACGACTGCTCCGCAGCCACCCAGATCAAGCTGAGCGGACGCTCGTCACGCTGGAGGGTGGACGGACTCGCCGACGAGGGCTACTCGCTCGTCGGGTGGGCCGACATCAACGGCAACGGCGAGGTGGACGGCCCCGACCTGCTCGGCACGTACCTGAACTCCGCGCGCGACGGCCTGCAGCTCGTGAAGCCCGGCGCGGGCAACATCACGCTGTCGCTCGCGCCTTCGGGCGAACTCGCCACGCGGGGCGCGCCCAGCCCGAAGCGTCCGCCCGCGCCGGACACGATCTTCAAGTCCACCGCCGTGAAGGCCGTCGCGGGGCGCTGGACGACCCAGAACCGCGTCAAACGGCTCACGCAGGGCTTCACGACGTCCGTGGGTTTCGGCGTGGCGGGCGCGCAGGCCGGATGGGACTGGACGCCCACGCAGCTCAGGCAGGACGTGGACCTCCTCGTCCGCGAGGACGGCTCGTTCCGCTCCGTCACGTTCACGCAGGACTTCCAGAGCGAGAACTGCGCGACCCTCACGACGGTGGAACGCGTCGGGAAGGTCAGCGTGACGGGCGCGAAGCTCACCTTCCACGTGACGCGCGGCGCCTACCGCGAGATCGATACCTGCCAGCCGAGCTTCGACCGCTGGGGGACGCTGGGCGCCTCCACGGAGACGCAGCTCGTGGGCCTGCAGGGCAAGGAGCTCGTCCTGCGGTCCGGCGGGACGGGCGGCGACCTCTTCTTCAGGCGGAACTGAACACCGGACGACCGAAGGGGCGGGCGCACCAGCGCGCCCGCCCCTTCAGTCGTCGAACGGCAGCAGGTCCGGCGGCGACGTGAGGTCGATCGTGCCCGCCTGCCCGGACGGGCCGCCCGACCCCGCGAGCAGGAACACGGCCAGCGAGACCAGCCCGATGAACGCGGCGGTGCCCAGAACGATCCACACGACGCTCAGACGAACGCACCTCCTCCCAGCAGGACGGCGAGTTCGGCGCGTGTCAGCGCCTCCAGCGCCCGGAGACGCTCCGAGAAGGACATGGCCTGCTGGTTCAGGACCGCCCTCTCGAGGTCCGCGTCGAGCTGCTGAAGGCGGACCCAGAGCTGGCCGAGGGTCTCGTCGCTGAGGTGGTCCTGCTGGATCGCGTGGTGCCAGGCCCGCACCAGCAGGTCCCGGATCGCTTTTTCCGGCGTGGGGTCGGTGTTCATACGCGGAGTATGCGCGGGCGGGCATGACGACCGGGTGACGGCGCCGCCGGTCGTTCCGGGACCGAACATCCTGCCGTCATGCTCCCACGTCTACCCTGCGGTCGTCAGGACGGAACGTCCGTCGGGAAGGAGCACGACATGATCGAGGTGTACGCGGGAGACAGTCTGGAGAACCCGGTGACGGGCGAGCACGGGTACGTGGTGGAGGCGCCGAGCGACGAGAACGGACGCCGTCTGGTGGTGGACATTCTCGTGCGGCCCGGCGGGGCCGTGGCGGGCGCACACGTCCACCCGAGCATCGACGAGACGTTCACGGTGCTGCGCGGGAAGGTGGGGCTGCTCGTGGGCGAGCGGCGCGGCATCGCGCCCGTCGGCGAGCGGGTCCACTGCCCGGCGGGGACGGTGCACGACTGGTGGAACGCGGGCGACGAGGACGCCCTCATCCGCGTGGAGATCACGCCGGGCGACCGCTTCCTGGAGATGGTCGCGAACCTGTTCGGCCTCGCGCAGGACGGCAGGACGAACGCGAAGGGCATGCCGAACCTGTTCCAGCTCGTGCTGTTCGGTCAGGAGTTCCAGGACGTGCTGACCTTCACGAGCCCGCCGAGGTGGGTGCTGGTCGCGGTGGGCGCGGTGGTCTCCCCCATCGCGCGGCTGCTGGGCTACCGGGGGAGCTACCCGCACTACGCCACGCGGATCCGGCGTGGGGCGCGGCCCGACGAGCGTCCCGCCCGGGCGTCCTGATCTATCGTCCGCGCGCGAGGGGCGCCCCTCGCGCGCGGACGACGACGCCACGGCAGCTCTGCGTTCGCCGCGCCGGACGGTCCCGGACGTGAACGCCACCGCAAGACGGGGCCCTTGTCCGGCCCGGGGCGGCGAACGTAGGGTGAATCGGAAAAACCGCAAGTTCCGCCGGTTCAGCCTGGGTTCCGCCGCCATTCCACGCGCGCCCCGGGAGCGTCCCCCCGTGTCCCGCCCGCGCGCCCGGGCGAAAGGAGCGTCACATGACCGACGTCCGCCGAACCCCGCCCCTCCCGGCCCTCCCCGGCCTGCTCGGCGTTCTCGCCCTCACGCTCGGCGCGTGCGGGGTCACCCCGCAGGACACCTCGCCGGGCTCCGTGACCGTCACGCCGCAGGGCAGCCTGGGGATCAGGAACGCGGACCCCAGCGTCATCCGCGTCGGCAGCACGTACTACTCCGTGGAATCCGACGGCAACAACATCTACTCCCGCTCGGCGGGCAGCGTGGACGGCCTCGCGGGCGCCGCGCGCACCCTCATCTGGTCCGCGCCGAGGAACCTGCCGAACGTCTGGGCGCCCGAACTCGTCCGCGATCCCGGCACGGGCCGCTACTACGTGTACTTCGCGTCCGGTGACGGCGGCGCGGGGCAGCGCATGTACGCCACCGACTCGGCCAGTCCCGGCAGCGGGTACGGCAGCCCGCAGCTCATGAACCTGCCCGACGGCAAGTGGGCGATCGACGGCGCCTCGTTCTTCTTCAACAACCAGCGGTACTTCGTGTGGTCCGGCTGGGCCGGGGACACGAACGTCGAGCAGAACCTCTACGTCGCCCGCATGTCCAGCCCGACCGCCACGACCGGCGCGCGGTACGTCATCTCGCAGCCGCGCGAGTCGTGGGAGCGGGTGGTCGGCAACCCCTTCATCAACGAGGCGCCCGAGCCGATCCGGGACCCGAACGGTCAGCTTCACGTGGTGTACTCGGCCAACGGCAGCTGGAGCGAACAGTACTGCCTCGCGGACCTGAGGCTGCGGGCGGGCGGCGACCCGACGTACGTGTGGGACTGGTACAAGTCCAACGGCTGCCTGTTCGGCTCGAACCGCTCCACCCTGATGAGCGGCTGGGACCCGACGCTGTACGTGAACGGCCCCGGCCATCACAGTTTCGTGCTGCTGAATGGCGACATCGGCACGAGCCCCCCGGCGGGCTCGAAGTTCCCCCTGGCGTACCACGCGGTGCCCAAGGGCACGACGTACTCGTGGAGCAACCGCACGTGGTACTCGGGATCGTTCATGTGGTGGGGGAACACCACGTACTCGCGCGCGGGCGTGCCGGGCGCCACGACGGACACCGGCTACGGCCTCAAGTTCTTCGAGTGAGCCGCGAGGAGGCGTCATGAGGGTCCTGTTCATCGGCGGTACCGGCATCATCAGCTCGGCCTGCACGCGCCTCGCGCTGGAGCGCGGCTTCGAGGTGTACCTGCTCAACCGGGGCCGGACGAGCGCCCGTCCCGTTCCCGAGGGCGCGCGGGTGCTGCGCGGCGACATCCGCGACGCGGAGTCCGCGCGGGCGGCGCTGGGCGACCTGAGCTTCGACGCGGTCGTGAACTGGGTGGCGTTCACGCCCGAGCACGTCGAGACGGATCTCGCGCTGTTCCGGGGGCGCACACGGCAGTACGTGTTCATCAGTTCCGCCTCCGCGTACCAGACGCCCCCGGCGCGGCTTCCGATCGTGGAGTCCACGCCGCTCGTCAATCCCTTCTGGGGGTACTCGCGGGACAAGATCGCCTGCGAGGACCGGCTCGTGCGCGCCCACCGCGAGGAGGACTTTCCCGTCACGATCGTCCGGCCCTCGCACACGTACGACGAGACGCTCCTGCCGATGGACGGCGGGTACACCGTCGTGAACCGGATGCGGCAGGGGCGGCCCGTGATCGTGCACGGCGACGGCACGTCCCTGTGGACGCTGACGCACCACCGGGACTTCGCGCTGGGCCTCGTGGGGCTGCTGGGCAACCCGCTCGTCCTGGGGGACGTCTTCCACATCACCTCGGACGAGTGGCTCACGTGGAACCAGATCTTCGCGATCGTCGGGGAGGCGGCGGGCGTCACGCCCGACGTGGTGCACGTGCCGAGCGAGGTCATCGCGTCCTTCGACCCCGCGTGGGGCGAGGGGCTGCTGGGCGACAAGGCGCACAGCATGATCTTCGACAATGCCAAGATCAGGCGGGCCGTGCCGGACTTCACCGCGACGATCCCGTTCTCCCGGGGCGCGCGGGAGGTGATGGCGTGGTACGACGCGGACCCCGCGCGGCGCACCGTGGACGGGGCGCTCGACCGGACCATGGACGCCATCGTCGAGGCGTACGCGCCCGCGCGGGCGCGCCGTCCGGGGTGAGGGTCGGCGGCCCGACCGGAGCCGCGGGAGGGGGAGCTCCACCGGGGCGGGCCGCGCGCATGGGGGTGCGTGGCGCCTCATGGAACGAGCCCGCCCCGTCAGGCGGGGCGGGCTCGTGCGGGATGGTCAGCGGGTGGCGGCGTCGGCGTCCACGAGACCCTGACCGAACTTCTGACGGTCACCCACGGCCTGCGCGGTGGACTTGAGCTGATCGCGGATCTCGTTGGGCGTCCACGTGGGGTGCACGCTCTTGACGAGCGCCGCGACGGCCGCGACGTGCGGGCTCGCCATGGACGTCCCGGCGAGGAACCCGTACCAGGGGGTGCCGTCCGTGTCGATGATCGAGGAGAGGATCAGGTACGGCGCGTCGCACGTGTTCGGGTAGCCGGGGCCGCAGTCGCCGCCGGGAGCGGAGACGTCGGTGGAGGCGCCGTAGTTCGAGTAGAACGCCAGCACGTCCGAGCCGGGCTGGGCGGTGTACTGGCCGTTCACGATCCGCAGGTCGTTCGAGCCGGTCGCGGAGACCGACACGACGCCCGGCAGGTCGGACGGGATGTGCGCGACCGTGCCGTTGGAGTTCTCGGCGGAGTTGCCCGCCGACGCGACGATGAGGGTGCCCTTCTTCGTGGCGTAGCGCGCGACGCGGTTCCACGCGAGGTACGAGGCGTTGTCGTCCTTGTTGGAGCGGTCGAGGGCGCTGCCGAGGCTCATGTTGACGACCGCGTAGCCCTTGTTGGCCGCGTCCATGATGGCCGCGAAGATCGGGCCATCGAAGCCGCCGACACGGTCGGCCACCTTGCCGTCCGCACCGACGAGGCGGTAGCGGTCGAAGACCTTGTACGCGGCGATGCCGACGCCCGGCGCGAGCCCCACGATGCCGCCCCCGCCGAACTTGCCGGCGACGGTGCCCGCCACGTGCGTGCCGTGGTCCTCGTACGTGACCTCGTTCGCGGGAACGGTGACGCAGCTGTCCTTGGAGGAATCGAAGTCGGGCGTCTTGGTGAAGTCGATCAGTCGGCTGTAGACGGGGTAGCTCTCGTTGCCGTTCACGTCGGCTTCACGGCAGTAGTTGGTGCCGACACGGTCCACGACCTGCCCGACGAGGTCGGGGTGGGTGTCCATCACGCCCACGTCGAGGACCGCGACGGTGACCTTGCGCTGCGCTTCGAGCGGGATGCGGCTCCACACGACGGGGCCATTCATGCGGCGCATGTCCCACTGGTAGCTGTAGAAGCGGTCCGCCTTGGTGGGCGCGCCGATCGTCTCGGTCTGCGCGTCCGTGGCGGACAGCCGGGCGGTCTTCAAGTCGGGCAGGCTGTAGAGATGCTCGGGGCCGACGGCGAGGACGGCGCTGTCCTTGGCGAGCTTCGCGGCGAAGGCGGCGTTGCCGCTCGCGATGAGGACGCCCGCGCCTCCGAGCTGACGACCGACCTTGCCCCCGGCGGCCTTGACGCGTTCGGCGGCGCCGGCGGGAAGCTGTTCGTTCCGGAACACCACGACGTAGTTGCGGTTGGCGGCCACGCTACTGCCGAGGGCGCTCACGGCGCCGGCGTCACCCGTGGCTGCCTGCGGGGCGGCAGTCTGCTGGCAACCGGCGAGGATGAGGGCTGAGGTGAGGCCGAGAAGAAGCTTTTTCATCCGTCCTGCTTTCCCGCGCGCACGCGCGTCGTCGTTCCTCGAGGGAGGCGAGCGTCGCGGCGCGAATTCACGCGCCGTCACGGCGTCCCCGGGACGACTGTTCGTCTTTGTACGAATCGCGATGAGTCTATTGAACGAATATTTATCCGTCAAGCGGCGACCGCGCCAGGAGTGCAGGCGAATTCATCACACTTCACATGAGGGGCCCGGCAGGACCCGACCGAGCGCCCGCGCGAGGGCGAGCGCGTCGAAGGGCGCGTGCGCGCCGACGTCGTTGTCGAAGTAGACGTACACGTCG
>NZ_KI912633.1:345100-345486 GCF_000519345.1 Deinococcus pimensis DSM 21231 | reverse complement strand
CGCGCGCCGTACAGCACGAGACCGCCGAGGCCCTCGCGATGTCCGACGGGGTTCTCGCGGCGCACGACGCGCTGCCGCCCGTGCAGCGTGCGCAGGGCGTCCTCACCGTCGGGTTCGCCCTCATGCGTGTCGAGCAGCTCGCGCTCGCCCGTACGCTGCTGGAGCGCGCCCTGACCGAGTTCGAGGCCGAGGGCGCGTCCTACCCGGCGGCCTGGGCGACGCACAGCCTCGCCGGGTACTTCGAGTCGGTCGGGCACTTCGACCGGGCGCTGGCGCTGCGTCGCCTGCTCGACGAGCGCCTCGCGTACGACGCCGTCTCCCCGTCGCTGCGCGCGCTCAACAAGGTCCGGCAGGCGACGCTGCTCACCCGCACCCGCCGCTACGCC
>NZ_KI912633.1:342100-345000 GCF_000519345.1 Deinococcus pimensis DSM 21231 | reverse complement strand
GTCCGGCGGCTCGCTGCCCACCTGCCACGCGCGCACGCGCGCCGCCCACGCCGCGACCTCGGCCGCTTCGTAGCCGCTGCGGTACAGCTCGCGAGAGCCGTGCAGCCGCACGTACATGAAGTTCGCGGTGACCTCCTCCACCAGGGGGAAGTGCCCGGCGGAGTCCGCGACGACGAGCGCCACGCCGTGACGACGCAGCAGGTCCGTACACTCGGGCGTGAGGAAGCTCTCGTGCCGCACCTCCAGCGCGTGACGCAGGGGGACGTCACGCTCGACACTCGTCCAGGCGCGGCCCTCCATGCGCGCCTCGTGCTCCTCCGCGAGTCGCGCGGCCTCACCCGTGGTGCGCGGAAGCGACGACAGGAACTCCGCGAGGACCTGGGCATCGAAGCGCAGCCTCTCCGGCAGCTGCCACAGGATCGGCCCGAGCCGGTCCCCGAGGCGCAGCAGGCCGGACGCGAAGAAGTTCGCGAGGGGCGCGCGCACGCCGCGAAGCTTCTTCATGTGCGTGACGAACCGCGTGCCCTTCACGGCGAAGACGAAATCCGGCCCTGTCTGCTCCGCCCAGCGCGCGTACGTCCCGGGCGTCTGCAGGGCGTAGAACGACCCGTTGAGCTCCACGGTGTCGAACCGCGACGCGATGTAGGCGAGCTCGCGCCGCTGCACCAGCCCCTCCGGGTAGAACGCGCCCCGCCAGTGCCGGTACGTCCAGCCGGACGTCCCGACATGCACCCTGCCGGGCGTGGGCGGTTCGACCGGGGCGGCGGGGGCGTCCATGCCCGTGAGGCTAGCCGTGCGCGGTCCCGCGGTCGTGACGGTTCGGTCAAGAGCCCTGCAGGGTCGCGCCCACGGGATGGGTCAGGTGGCCGGGCAGGACCTCGGGTACTCCCGGTCGTCCGGGGGGAGGTACAGCCGCAGCATGCCCCCGTCGTCCGCGAACCAGTGGACGATCACGGCGTAGCAGGGGCGGACCTTCCCGGAGCGCTTCGCGAAGCCCTGCGGCGTGTAGGCGAGGCAGTTCACCCAGGTCACCCTCGGATAGGCCGCACGGGTCGCGCGGACGCAGTCCAGCGTGGCGGTCACGGGGTCCTCGCCGGGAAGCAGGGTGAAGGCCACGGCGGTGTCGGTGCGGGAGGTGCTCGACCGCTCGATCGTCCGTCCCTGGGTGGTCCACGCGGCCTGCGCGGCCCCGGTCAGGGTCAGGGCGAGGGCGAGGGCGAGCCGGAGATGGAGCTTCATGGACGTAGGGTAGGCGCGCGGGCATGACGCGGGCATGATCGCCCGGTCAGGCAGGAACCAGCGCGGCGCGGTCCCGCACGGAGTGAGCACGCCAGGCGACGAGCGCGACGCGCGTCACGACCATCGTCAGGGACATCAGCACGAACGCCGCGCGCCACGCGTCCGCGCCGGTGATCTGATGCTGCACGCTGAACGTCACGAGCCACCGACCGAAGCGCTCGCTGTGCGTCGCGAGCTCCACGAACGCCACGCGAAAGCCCACCGCGACGAGCCACACCAGCGCGTACGCCGCGCCCGCCTGGACCATGACGCGCCCTTCTCGCACCAGCACCCGTGACGCGGCGCTCGACAGCGCGCCCAGCACCGCCCCGAGACCCACGAACCCCAGGACGAGCGCCACGTCGTGACCGCTCGTGGGGACGCCGCGCAGGAAGGCCGTGACGACGACGCACACGATGACGAGGGGACGCACGAAGGTCGCGGCGGTGACGCGGCGCGTCCCGATGACGGTGAAGATCATGACGGCGAGAATCGTGAGGTTCAGGATCCAGTCGAAGGTGGTCATGCCTCCAGGGTGCGCCGCCGACCCTCTCGGGCGCGCCCACCGTCCGGACCTCGGGGACCCGGGCAGAAGGTACTGGTCTACCGTCCGGGTCCGTCCCCCTCACGCCGCGCGCGCGCCTTGAGGGCCGCCTCGGTGCGGTTGCGCACCTGCAGCTTGCCGAGGATGTTGTTCACGTGGTTCTTCACGGTGCTCTCGGCGAGGCCGAGCCGCGTGGCGATCCGCTTGTTGCTCTCCCCCTGCGCGAGGAGGTTCAGGACGTCGAGTTCGCGCGGGGTGAGCGGCTCCTCCGTGTCGGGCGGGCGCTGCGTCAGCAGACGCAGGTACTTCGTCGCCACGGCGGGCTGGATGAAGCTCTCGCCGTGAGCGACGAGGCGGATGACCCTCAGGAGTTCGTCCGCGTCGACGTCCTTGAGCAGGTACCCGCTCGCGCCGGCACGCAGCGCGTCGAGGACGTAGTCCTCGCGGTCGAAGGTGGTGAGGATCAGCACCCTGCGGGCGAGGTCGTCCCCGGCGAGGGCGCGCGTGGCGTCCACGCCGGACCCTTCGGGCAGCTGCACGTCCATCAGGATGACGTCCGGGCGATGCTCGCGGGCGAGCGTGACGGCCTGCGCGCCCGTTCCGGCCTCCGCGACGACGACGAGGTCGTCCTCGGTTTCCAGGACGGCGCGCAGGCCCGCGCGCATCAGGGGCTGGTCCTCGGCGATCAGGAGTCGGATCAAGAGCGGGTCCTTTCGGGGGTGGGGTGGGCCTCCAGGGGCAGCGTGAGCGCGACCCGCGCGCCCGAGCCGGGCGCGCTGTCGACGCGGACGTTCCCGCCGAGCAGCGCGAGCCGTTCGTGCAGGCCCCGCAGTCCATAATGCCCGCTCCCGACGCTCGCGGGGTCGAAGCCGCGCCCGTCGTCCTCGACGAGCAGGACGAGCGATCCGTCCTGCTCGCGCAGCGTGACGTCGAGGTGGCGCGCGTCCGCGTGACGTTCGACGTTCACGAGCGTCTCGCGCGCCGCACGGGCGAGGGCCGCCACGGTCTGCGGCGGCAGGCGCGGGTCCGCGAGGTCCGCGTGGAGGGCCCAGCCGTTGCGCTCCGCGAAGTCGACGGC
>NZ_KI912633.1:340996-342000 GCF_000519345.1 Deinococcus pimensis DSM 21231 | reverse complement strand
GAACCGCCGAAGAGGCCCCACAGCGCCGCGACGACCACGCCGAGCGCCACGAGGAGCGCCGCGCCCCGCGCGCCGAGCAGACGCGCGCCGTCCGTCGAGAGGAGCGGCAGCAACGTCAGCAGCACGAGCAGTGCGGGAACGCTGAGGGAACGCAGGACGGCGAGGCCCTTCATGGCGTCCATGCTACGCGCAGACACGCGGCGATGTGGGCGCGGGCGGGACTCCCACGTCTGCTACGCTGCGGCCACGATGTCGAGCTCCCCGTCGTGGCAGTTCACGCTGTTCGGAACGCCGACCCTCCGCCGTCCCGACGGCGCGGACGCCCCCTGCGAGCGCAAGGCGCTCGCCCTGATGGCCTTCCTCGCCGTGGAGGGCGCCACGTCCCGCGCGCGGCTCGCGTCGCTGCTCTGGCCCGACACGCCTTCGAGCGCCGCGCGCAACAACCTCGTGCATCACCTGCGCCGACAGACCCGGACGTACGGCGCGCCGCTCGTCGTCGGCGCGGACGTCCTGGAGCTCGCCGCGTACGTCACGACCGACGTGCGCCGCTGGACGCACGAGGACGCCACCACGTCGCAGGCGGACCACGCGGACGTTCCCGACGAGGTGTTTCTCAAGGACGTGACCTTCGACGAGATGCTCGAACTCGACGAGTGGGCGCTCGCGTCGCGCGAGCGGTTCCACGCGCTGCACGTGACGCACCTCATCCGCGCCGCGCAGGCGCACGAGGACGCCGGCGACCTGCTCGACGCGACGCGCCTCACGGAGCGGCTCGTCACGCTCGACAACCTCTCCGAGGACGCCTGGCGTCGGCTGATGCGTCTGCACTACCTGCGCGGCGACCGTCCGGCGGCGCTGCGCGCGTACCACCGCTGCAAGGAGGTGCTCTCGCGTGAGCTCGGCCTCGAACCGCTCCCGGAGACCGTCCGGCTCGCCCACGACATCGACCGGGGCGAACGCCACGCGCCCACGCCGGGGACGCCCGCGCGGCTCCCCCTGGCCGT
>NZ_KI912633.1:340353-340896 GCF_000519345.1 Deinococcus pimensis DSM 21231 | reverse complement strand
CCTCGCTCGACCTGACGCTGCTGCTGCTGTCCGCCCGCGCGGGCGGCGGGCCGGGCGTGGTCTGCACGGTCCGTCCCGACGAGACGGGCGACGCGCTGCGCGACCACCTCGACCGCCTCCGGCAGACCGGGCTCGGCGTCCTCGTCGATCTGGACGCCCTCAGCGACGAGGAGACGTCCGCGCTGCTGCGTCAGCTGGACGTCCCCGCGACCACGGAACTCGAGGCGCGCCTGACGCGCTTCGCCGCCGGGAACCCACTGTTCCTGCTGGAGACCGTCCGGCATCTGCTCGAAGCGCGGGTGGACCTGGGCGCTCCGCCGGAGGTGCTGCCCATCCCGGACCGGGTGGGGCACATCATCGAGCGTCGCCTGTCGCGCCTCTCGCAGGGCGCGCTGCAGTCGGCGCGCGCGGCGAGCGTGCTGCAGCGCGACTTCTCGCCGGAACTCGTCGCGGCCGTGCTGGGGGCGCCCCTGCTGTCCGTCGCGGAACACTGGGAGGAGCTGGAGGCCGCGCAGGTCATGCGCGGCGAGCGGTTCACGCACG
>NZ_KI912633.1:340144-340253 GCF_000519345.1 Deinococcus pimensis DSM 21231 | reverse complement strand
GGTGACGCGGGCGTCGGGAAGTCCCGGCTGGTGCAGGAGTTCACCTCGCAGCGCGGGCAGACCCTGCTGATCGAGGCGCGTCCCGGCGACGCGCTCGTCCCGTACGCCA
>NZ_KI912633.1:339863-340044 GCF_000519345.1 Deinococcus pimensis DSM 21231 | reverse complement strand
ATGAGGCGCTCGCCCGGCAGACGCCGACCGATCCGGGCCGTCAGGTGCCGCTGCTGTTCAAGGGTCTGGTCGCCGCCCGCGCGGGTGACGCGGACCTCGCGCGGGCGTACTACGCGCGCGCCTCGGACGCGCTGAACCACACCAACCTGACGTACTCGCGCGGTCGCCTGCTGCTCGCGCG
>NZ_KI912633.1:339626-339763 GCF_000519345.1 Deinococcus pimensis DSM 21231 | reverse complement strand
TGGGCCCGGCGCGCCCTCGCGCACCTCGTCCCCGACGCGTTCCCGGACGACGTGGACAGGGACCCGCACGCGCCGCGTCTGCACGCCGCCGTCGAGGTGATGCTGGGGCACGTCACGAGCGGCGTCGGGGCGGTGGT
>NZ_KI912633.1:339166-339526 GCF_000519345.1 Deinococcus pimensis DSM 21231 | reverse complement strand
GACGCGGCGCTCGCGGGCTTCCGCTCCGCCGCGCAGGGCGCGCCGGACTTCACGGAGGCGTGGCGCTACGTGGGCCGCATCGCGCTCGACACGAACCAGGGCGCCCTGGCGCGCGAGGCCTGGGAGAACGTCACGCGCCTCGAAGGCGCGAACGCCACGAACCGCTACTTCCTCGACTACGCGAGGGAGGGCGAACGTTACGGCCTGAGCGCCGTGAAGACCTTCCGGGACGCCTACACGGCCTACACGAAGGGCGACCGCGCCGCCGCCGAGGCGGGCTTCGAGCGTGCCACGAGCGCGAACGCCGACTACGCCAAGGCGTGGTCGTGGCTGGGCCGCACCCGCGCCGAGCGCGGCGCG
>NZ_KI912633.1:338911-339066 GCF_000519345.1 Deinococcus pimensis DSM 21231 | reverse complement strand
CAGCTCGCGCTGCCTGCGGATGCCGTACCCGAGGTACATGAGTCCGGCGAGGCCGATCGCGTTGACGAGCAGCAGGTCCGACGAGAGCGGCTCGGACCGCCCGAAGAGCCACAGCATGAACGCGAGGATCGGAACGGCGACCGCGCGCATCCACG
>NZ_KI912633.1:282170-338811 GCF_000519345.1 Deinococcus pimensis DSM 21231 | reverse complement strand
AGGCGGCGGAACTGGCGCGTCGGCACGACCACCCGGACCTCCTGACGCTCGCCCTCACGGTTCAGGCGGAGGTGGCGCTGGACGCGGGGGACGCGGGGAGCGCCCTGGGCTGGAGCGCGGCGTCCGTGGAGCGGCTGCCGCACTTCGCGCCCCGCGAGGACTACGCCCGTCCCCTGCTGACGCACCACCGGGTGCTGAGCGCCCTCGGACGCGCGGACGCGGCGACGCCGCTCCTCGCCGCCGTCGAGTGGCTCGACCTCGCGATCGGCGAGGTGCCCGGGGCATACCGGGCGTCCTTCCTGCACGTCCACCCCACACACCGCCGTGTCCGCGAGCTGCTCGCCACCCTCGTCTGATCTCGGGGGCAGCGCAGGGAGGCCGAGATCATCATGCCCTCAGGAGCAAGGTGTTCGTGCAGGGCGTGCACGATTTCCTCTGGGACGCGCGGCAGGTACAGGAGAAACGCGGGCACGCCACCAGCGAGCCCGAGGACTTCCTGCGGCTCGGGAGCGGCATGCCGGGCTGGGCGATGCTCGTCGGCCTGATCGACGAGGGGCAGGAGATCCATGTGGGCGAGGAGGCGGGCCTGACGCAGTGGAACGACGCGCTGGGTAGCGTCGACGTGCCGTGGGTCGTCCCTGCACCCGCCAAGGTCGCGCACGTGTTCACGAACGCGGGTCCGGTGCGGACGAGCGACCACCTCGACCTGACCGTTTCGCTGCGCTCCCACCTCGCCGAGGATCTGCAGACGTGGGTGACGGACCTGCTGTCAGGCGATCTGGACGCGGCGCGGGCCCTCCTGCCCCGCGTTCGCGAGCAGGGCTTCGAGGTGTACGTCACCCGCGATCTCGACGCGGCCACGTCGTACGTACGCGCCCGCTACGAGGGCATGCAGGACAAACGCTACGGCCTGCTCGCGTCCAGCAAGGCCTCCAACCTCAAGAGCGTCGGGCTGGACACGTGGACGCAGGGCGTGAAGCACCACAAGGCCGGACCGTGGTTCAACAACCCGCCGTCCGACCCGGCGTCCTGCTGTCGGCTGCTGGACATCGCGACGGAGTTCGTGTGTCAGGGCCTGGAGTTGGACTTTCCCATCCTGTGCTGGGGGACGGACTTCACGTGGGGCGGTGAGGGCTGGAACGTCCGTCCCTCACGAACGATGGCCGGAAGGCGCGCCCCGGAGGACCCCGCAGCCCTGCGCCTCAACAGCTACCGCGTGCTGCTCTCGCGAGGCCGTGACGGCATGGCCCTCTTCGTTCCCGAGCAACCCGCACTCGACGAAACGTACCGGATGCTCAGGAGCGTCGGGGTGCCGACGCTCTGAAGGCCGGGAGGGAGGACGGTCGTCTCTCCACCAGGGAAAAAGGAAGCACCCCGCACTGAGTGCGGGGTGCTTCCTTTCTGGTGCGCCCGAAGAGATTCGAACTCTTGGCCTTCTGATTCATAGATGGAAGCTAGGAGTAGAGGATTATCAACGATGTGTCCGATAGCTAACAATTTTTACTGAAGTGGGGTTTAGCCAAAATCCGCTGTTGCATTTTGTGAAATTAATAATCAGTTCGTCCTTCCGTAGTAAAGCACGAGCAAGGCACGCTCACCTACACACAGCGGTTGGCCTTGCCGCACGAAGACATTCCCAAGCTTAGGTCACGATGTCACACCTCCCCAACCCACCTAAGGGAGCTCGACCATGATGTCAATCTGTACCTCCTGCACGAATTCTTCAAGGTTCTTAAGCACCAACTCGATGGGAAGCACGCTCACGTTAGAACGTGCTTCAAGATCAGAAAGCTCAGGTCACCGACCGCTCAAAGTGGGTAGCGTCGAGCGGTAAGCAGGAATGCTGATCTGCGCGAAGCTCCAGACACAGTGGCGTGTGCTCCCAAACAGCTGCAGAAGCTCACGCGTTTTTCTTTCGCTCGGGTCGTCAGTCGAGTGGGACCTCCTGCTGCTTGTTAAGGCAGACTTGTCCCAGCACAAGGTGCGACGGGTTCGACACCGCCACAGTACGTCCAGCGTCTCACCCGCGGCTAAGCCTCTGGAAACGATTCTCGACATCAAGGGACAGGCTTACTAGGACGTCCGGACAATCCCGCTCTGGATGACGCGCTCACGCGCCCAGGGTGTTCCGGGCTTCCCGTCCGGACGTCGGGAAGCTGCACCCTCTAGGCAGCAGACTCACCGTCTGAGTCAGCGCGCGTGCTCCAACGCCTCCCAAGCTCAACGTACGCGCTTTCAGGCCGGCGCTTCCTTCCTCTCCCGCCAAGGCTTCCCATCCCGCGCCATCGCGTTGAGCATCACCAGCAAGCGCCGCATGCACGCCACCATTGCGACCCGTTGCGGCTTCCCCCGCCCCTTGAGGCGCACGTATGCGTCGTGCAGCACCGGGTTGCACCGAACGGCCGTCATCGTCGCCATGAACAGCACGTGCCGCACCTTCCCCCGCCCACCGTGAATCCGCCAGCGGCTGATCTTCGTCCCGCTCTCCACGTTCACGGGCGCCACGCCCACGAGCGCCGCTACCTGTCGGTGCGACACCCGCCCCAGTTCCGGCAGCAGGGCCAGCAAGGTCACCGCGAGCGTCGGCCCCACCCCCGGCGCGCTCGTGAGC
Source organism: Deinococcus pimensis DSM 21231 (assembly GCF_000519345.1). Taxonomy (GTDB): domain Bacteria; phylum Deinococcota; class Deinococci; order Deinococcales; family Deinococcaceae; genus Deinococcus_A; species Deinococcus_A pimensis. The sequence goes on along the minus strand of NZ_KI912633.1, from coordinate 336,200 downwards.
AGACCAAACCGCACCACGGCCGCCTCGTTGTGCCCCACGCAGGCCATGATCTCCTTGTCCAGCGTCCCTTCGAGCAGTTTCAGGTGCGCCACGGACCCCGTCAGACTCGCCCGCACCACCTCATGACGGGTCATCAGCAGTCGCTTGCCCTCCGCGAGCCGGAGGCCCTGCACCTGAAGCCGCCGCACCACCAGCGCCCGCAGCTCCTCCACGAACGCGTCCGGCAGTTCACGCACCTCGGGGCGAATGCGCTCCGCGAACTGCGCGAGGACCAGCGCGTCCACCCGGTCCGTCTTGGCGAGCCTGCCGGTGGCGCGGGCGAACTGCCGGACGTGCCAGCCGTGCGCCACCACCACCGGCAATGCCTGCGCGGACAGGGCCGCGACGAGGTCACGCTCATGCCCGCCCGTCGCTTCGAGCACCACCAGGACCGGCGTGAGCGTCACAAGGTGCCCCGCGAGCGCTGCCACGTCCTCCGGGCTATTCGTGACGCGCCACGTCTCCAGGGAGGGACGCAGGGCCACGTCCAACCACCGCTTGCTGACGTCGATGCCGACGAAGACGTCCGTCATACGTCCTCCTCAGTCTGCCCATACCCAGGATCACCCTCGCGCACGGTGCGCACAGCAGCGGTCAGGTTTCAGGGCAGACGGGCGCCGCGCTCGCTGTGGTGGAGTTCGGAGTCGGAGCTCCACGCTGTGCCTCAGCTTGTGGCCATCAGCGCCTGCTCTGAGCGTACGCCGCACCCCAGGAAGTTGCATGACAGGCGGAGGGATGTCCAGTCGTGTGGACGTTCCGCTTGCGCGTCAGTCCGGCGCTGCCCTCGATACTTCACGCGGTCGTCGCGGCATGAGGGTCGGGCTGAGCGCTCGGACCGACGCGTTCCCCTCGGATACCAGGCGGAGTGGGCTCTCCGGCGAACTGGGCAGGCTCTGGAAGCGCGCCACCCTCAAAGTACGCCGATGGCACATCCCGGCTTCGCCCTTCGTCGACCACGTGCTGAGCACGGTAAGCGGCACGGGCTGAGAAGCCGGGCGGAACGAACGCGCCTCCAATCGAGGGCGGAGTCTCCTCCCATCCCGACGTCAGGTTGAACGGACGCTCCAGTCAGAGCGTGGCACGCCGGGCGGTCCTCGAGGTTGCGCGCGTCGTCGAGCGACCTTCACCGTCCCGAGGTTGAAGCCCGGCGTGTCAGGGAAGCCTCCCAGATATCTACGCGGCCTCCGGGCCTACCGATCTCGCGGAGTACGCTTCCGTGACGATTCAAGCGTATGCCGCGTCAGTGCGCTTCGTTGCGAAGCCGACGAACGGCGGGATTCTCCTTGGGAAAGCCCTGCCGAGCGTCGTCGAGCATGGTCTGAAGTTCCTCGACGAGGAACGAGAGCGGCAGCACCTCCGCGCTCTTGACATGCCGTAAGACGAGCACGACGAGTTCACGGACGGCGGGAGCTTCTTCTCGTCGCGCGAGGCCGAGGAAGGCCTCGGTGTGCGCGAAGCGCCGTAGTTCGGCGCGAGGGCCTTCGAAGAGTTCGAGCAGGTCGCGGGCGTATCGTTCGGGGGAACCTTGGCGCATAGAACCTCCAGGGAGGGGAGGGCGACCGCAAAGGCAAAGAAGAGTTAAAGCGGTCTCTCATGGTACGTGAAGGTGAATCAGAAGAACGTTCGTTCGGCCCACAATGACATGCGTCGGGAACCTAGGCTCGGGCGCTTCGATTCTTGATGTGCGAAGTATGTCTTTTTAACGCTCGTGCGCGTGATACGCAACTCCAGCCAGGGGCTTTACAATGAGTCCCGTCGTTAGTGTCCGCTTCTTCGCGTACAACCCGACCCCAGCGACCTTTCAGTACGAAGATGGCCCGAGTGGCGTCCCGAGCGTGATCACCGTGTCCTTCGCGTCGGAACGGACCATTTGCGGCAACAGCGTCCGGGTTCCACCTTCCGGGCTGGTCAAGGTCACGGCCGTCGCACGCAACATTTAGTAAGAGCCTTCAGCACCTAGGGACGTCAGGGAACGTCCCAAAGACGATGGCCGCGTCCCACCGCATCCTCACCGTCGATGACGAAAGCCCCACGTTGCCGTGGGGCCTCACGCGACCGCGACCAGGAGCTCGATCAGGCTATTTCAATCCTCGCCCGTGAGGGCGCACTCCGAGCATAACAAAACCGCTCCCTCTTGGGAGCGGTCGTGTCTTCGGCGCCTCGGATGCCGACGATGTTGCAATCCTCGCCTCGCTCACCGGACACCGGCGCTCAGGGGAGTTTCACTCTAGCACCGTCATCACGACCCCGGCAGGAAGGGCGGCAGGGTCAGGCAGGACAAACGTGTAGTCCTCCAAAGCCGAGGGCGCGTCCGTGTGACGTTCGACACGGACGCTGTCCAGCAAGCGGTGCGCGGGGTACCGACCCAACGGGTGGTCATGCGAGAAGATGACCATCCGGAGGAACCGCAGGTCCGGACGGGCGCTGGACCGAGAATGCTCGAATGCCTGCCGCATCGCGTCGTACAGCAACGCGAGGTCGTTGGGCGTCACACCCGAGGACCCGGCGAGCGGCGCGCTGACAAACATGTGCCCTCGATACACGGCGAACCGGACCAGGGCGCGACGGCCGAACATGCCGCCCGCCTTTTCATCCGCTTTGTGCCGCGCGACACGCGTCACGGTCTGCTCGATGATGTCCACCGGGTCGATACTCTCGATCAAGCTGAACTGCACCGGACCTCGGGTGCTGCCCGCGCTGACGTTCTCTCCGATCAGGACGCCGCCGAACATCCGGATGTCGAAGTACCGCCGTTGCAGGTACGGCATGGTCTTGCGTTCGTTGTCCAGCTTGGTGCCCTTGGAGGGCTTGCGACCGCGGGTCAGGTCTAACAGTCGATTCACCAGGGCGTCTTGAACGCCTCGTTCACGTAGGTCACGCGTGAGCTGCTCGGTCGCTCGGCGGTCCAGCGTACCGTCAAAGGTCACGCCTGTCTCATGAAGCGTGAAGGGCGTTGGGAGGGCCGCGTCCATCAGCGACTCCACCTCGGCCGGAGACAACCGTAGACCCTGCTCGGACGCGTTGAGGCTCAGCGCGTCGTAGGCGTCCGTCAGCTGCTGGCTGAACAGCACCCCCGACTGCACGAAGATATCGTTGCGGTCCCGTTCAGTGGCCGTCATCCACGGGCGGGTCAGCAGCACGTAATCGCGAATTTTGCGTTTGTACGATTCGGGAGTGACGAGCCCCTGATTGGTGACGGGATTGACCCTAGGGCGGTTGTCGTCGTCAGGATCGCCGTTCGGATTGCTGAGGTGCGCACTGAAGAAGAACACCACGTCATGCCGGCGGGCAGGATCGAGGTGCGCGGGAAGCTCCGAGCTGATCGTGGTCATTCGTCAGACGCCTCGTTGTTCGTGGATTTCGCTCGTTGCGTGCGGGCCCGCTCCCGCAACACGGCCTGTTGATGATAGCTGCCCAGCACGAACAACCCCTGCTGCTCCGGCGTGAACTGCGTGGGCAGCCGCGTGATGTCGGCGGTGAGATCAAGCAGAAGACCGGTCAGGACGGCGTGCAGTCCCGGTCGTTGCCGGGCGAGTGAGCGCAGGTGCAGTTGCAGCTGTGTGTCCAGCCGACCGAACGTCCGGGCGGGGAAGGTGATTAAGGCCACCCGGAACCGGTCGGCCAGCGTGAGCCGCACGTCACCCATCACAAGACGGTGAATGTACCCGCATAACGCCAGGTAACGCCCGCATTGATACGCCGTTCGTTCCACCCCGGTCAGAAGCTCGGGTGTGAGACGACGGTCGGGATGAAGGGTCGAGTTGAGATCGTGAGACACAGGCACTCCTTTGGCGGTGAGGGTCAGTCGAAGAAATGCCGCGAGGTGCGCCGTGATTTCCACACGGCGAGCGTGACGAACCAGTCGGGGCAGCCATACGGCAGGCAACGGCCGCGCGTTCAGCACGAACTGCATCAACGCCTCCTCATCTCGCGCGACGATCGACGTCGCGCCTCCCAGCGTCAGCGTCTCCAGGAGCGCGCCCACCCCGAAGGTCACCGTCCCTGCCCCACTGTCGAGGGTGACGCGTTGCGCTTCAAAAAACCTGTTGACCTGAGCGGCCAGACGCGCAGCGTCAACCTGCTCGTGCCAGCGGACACTGATCCGGCCGCCGTTGCTTTGTAGGGCGAGGATGTCCACACGTCCTGCCTGCGGCAGGTGCTTGATGGGCGTGCCCGACCGTAAGCTGCTCAGCACGGCCTGAGCGGCGTCAGGGGTGAACTGATCAAGCCACGCCAACGCCTCCCCTGAAGTGGACGTCCACAACAGGTAAATCACGGGGCTGTGCGCGGAGGGCCTGAACTGCCGGTCCGGATCGGCGAGCAGACGCGTGAGCAGCGCGCTCAACCGCTCCGCAGCGCTCTGCGCGACTCGAAGGTGCGTCATGCCATACGCGTCGAAGGCGCTGCCGTTGAGGCTGAGCAGCAGCGTCCCGCTCGGCTGCCCGAACGGCATACCTTTGATCACCGGTGCGTTCGTCGCGAGGGGACCCCACTCCCCGGTCACCGCGCAATACCCTTCCGACGCGGTCCGTTCGGTCAGACACACCGTGACCCACCAGCGCTGCACTTCTGGCGCCACGGCCGGGTCCAGCCCTTCCACCTGCCACGCGACCAACCCGTCCGGGTTTAGGTCCTTCCACCGCATGTCCCCCTCCGCAAAGAGGTCAGGTGGGACGGCCTCGAGGAAAGTTAGGACGGCCCTCACCTCCTGATTCCCCGTCTCCCGGGCGCAGGCATGCAGCGTCTCGAGGTAACGTTCGTGCGCCAGACGGGCACGCGTGTCATCTGCGTCCTTGGGACGCCCGAAGGCGTACATCAAGTTGTCGGTCAGCAAGGTCGCACGCAACGTGCGGGTCCGCGCGACCGGCAGTTCCGGCGCTAGGACCGTGTACGGCGTTTCTCCTTTGGCTGGTTTGGGATGTCTCACCACCTGCCGTAGCTGCCCTTCCCGCGTGAGGTGCACCGTGAGGAGCGGCGCGACCCTCCGGTACAACCGAGGCGCGTCCGGCTGTTCGGTTTGCGCGCGCAGCAGTTCAGCGAGCATCCCACACCTCCCGGTACGACGCGGCCGGCACCAGCATCCGCCCCTGTTGCAAGGCCGCCTGGAAGTACACCGCCCGCGCGGACCCGCGAGCCGGGCGCGCCCCATGCACGTCATGCGTACGGAAGAGGTTCGGTCCGCGCTCCTCCCGCTCGAACCGCACGTCGAGCAGCATCGTCCCCAGCGCCCGATCAATCGGCCAGGGCTGATCCTCCACGCCCGGAAGCTCGAAATTCGCGCTGAACTCCCGGCAACCCAGAAACGGCCGCGTGAAGCACTGCCCGCGCCGCAACCGCCGCTCCAGCGCCGCCTGATGCTTTCTCGCGCCGTGCGGCTCGTGCGGCGCGGCAATCAGATCCGCATGAATCACGTACGCCACGTCAAGCAACGCCACCGTGAGCCGCTGCGCGCGGTTGTGCTCCGCGTTGGTCGGTCCTCGGCTGCGGTCCTTGAGCTCATTGCGACGAAGCCACAACCGCTGGATCGGGCGGAGCACGTCAATCGCGCGAATCTCATAATGAAACTCCGGTTTCCAGTAGATCGCTTCGAGCACGCCACGGGCCGCGCTGGGCGTCATCACGTCATACGACACGCGCTCCACCCGCAACTCCGGACGGGTGAAGCAGGCCGCGGCGCCCCACACTTTCACCCGTACTTGCGCCTCCACCTCGACCAAGGTCACGGGAGCGGCTCCGCGATGCCGCTGGTGCGGTCGTACCCTCCCAGCCACACCGCCCCGGCGGACGTCATGACGACCTTCCCCTGCTCGACCGCCCGCTGAAAGGCCGTGAGCGACAACGCCGCCGTGTACCCCCGAAGCCGTTGACGTTCCGCGCGGCTCAACGGACGACCGTGCGCGTGACGCGCCAGACGACGCGCCTCATCATCAAACGGCACGGCGACCAGCATGTTCGGGTCGTCGTAGAACGCGTACCGCTCCGCCACGGTCTGCACGAGAAGCCGCTGACGATGCAACCGCAACTGCAGGGTGTCCAGGTTGCTGCTCGACATACGCAGCGTGTAGTACGCCGCAAGGTCCTCCAAGGTCAACGCGCGCCCCTGAGCTTCGCGGAGCACCTGCCGCGTCAGCTGCTCCGCCAGCAGGTTCTCACGTGGCCGTTGCTCCCCGATCACCTCGAACACCCGCACGTCCTGCTGCGACCGCGACGCGCGCGCCACCAGCGCCAGTTCCTCCAACGGCGCGAGGGTGTGCCACACCTGCTCGAACTGAAGACGCGCGATGTGCAGCACTGAATGCGTCGCGAACAACCGGACCGGCTCCCCCAACGTGAGCCGCCGCTGCGCTTCCTGCAGCACCAGTTGCCGATGCTCCCCGCACAACGCTCGGCTCAGCATCAACGCGTCCGGCACGAGCCGCGCGAGCGCCGCAGCACTTTTCCGGTTGCCCGTCACGCACAACACCTGCAGCTCCTGCTCCAGCCGAACGGCCAATTCCTCCAGGTCAAACGTTCCCGCGAAGCGAACATGAATTGGGCTGTGCGGCCTGACCGTCGCGCCGCCCTGCAAGGCCACTGGAGGCACCGAGATCGAGGTGAGACCGGGCAGCTGCCGGCGGAAGGTCTGAGGCAGATCATGCGCGAACAGCACCGTCATGCCCGTGAGGTGCGCGAACTCCTCAAGGGCCTGCAAGGTCACGTCGAGATGCTTGAGGGGCAGGACATGCGGCTGATCGAGGATCAGCACGCTGCCCTGCAGAAACGCCAGCAACCTCAAGTCACGCCGGGTGTTGCCGAGCAGCGCCCGCATCACCTGCCGAGCCGTCGTGATCACCACGGCATGCCGCGGGTTGAACCCGACCGACGCGCCGAACAGTTCGCGCCACGCGTGGTTGAGGTCATGCGCATACAACGGATGCGACGCGGCGAACACGACCCGCTGATGCCCATGCGTTCGTTGATGCCGCGTCGCAAACGTCAACGCGGCCGCTCGCCTCACCTCATGATCTGAGCAGGACATCTCGAACAGTCCCGTGGGCTGCGCGGTCACCTCGTCCGGAAGCCCGACGCCCAGACAGGTCACGTCGATCGGATCATCCGGTGAAGCAACCGGGCGGCCCAGCAGGTCCTGCTGAAGCACGCTGGACAACAACCGAATCCACGTGTCCGCCTCCCCGGAAGGGAACGTCAGGGGTGGACGCGGTACGGAGGGAAGGTCACGCAGAGCGTCACACTGCGCGGCGGTCAGCTTCACACTTCCAAGCTGCGCCGCGAGGACGGGTGCGTCGGGAAGCTGCTCGTGCACGCCAAGCAAGGCCATGGCGAGCGCGGCATGCCCTGCCGTGTACGCCAATGCCGCAGCTGTCAGGAGTTCCCCGTCCGCTAGGGTCAACAGGGAGTGGGCCAGCGTCATGTGATCGGTCAACCGCAGTTCTCGCATTCCAGATCCTCAAGTCTGACGCTTCCACTATCGCATCCCGCCAGGCAACCACAGTACCTTGCCGAGAACACAAACACCTGCGCTTGGGCCACCGCGAGGATCCGTGTGGCACATGTCTTCACCTCGCCGGTCACTCCATCCGCATAGATCACACGGATCAACCGCCTGGTGCGAAGGTCACGTCCATCGTGGATACCCGCGTCAAGCCGTCGGCGAGGCTGCTGATGTTCGCGCTCGGCTGAGTGGGTCATGCGATGTTGGGTCGTCCTCGTCGAAGTCCCGCTCAAGGTGGGCGCTTCCCGTGGGGTACCGGACGACGAGCGTGACCAAGGGTCGTCAGAGCAACACGCAGGTGGTCGGTCATCGGGACTGCAGGAGGTCAAGGTGGAACGCCGCGCGGACGCCATGATCATTGAGGTGAAGCGTCACTGTGAGAGGGAACGTGAGGGCCTTCAGAGGTGTGCCGCCTTCGGGGCGCTGGACGACATGCTCCCCGCCACGTCCGAACGGTGGCTACTGCGCTAATGCGGCGGACGGCGAGAGGAACGGAGGGAATCGTCACCAAGAACCTTCGCGTCTTGCCTCGGCGCGGACGGCGAGGGACTGGCAGTCGAACGAACGACGTGACCAGGGAGGGGCCGAGCAGGACAGCGAACAGGATCAGCGAGATGTAAAAGTCAAGGGTACCCCGTCGGGAGTACGGCCGGTACACTGCCGGGATGACAGGCCTTTCCGGGTTGGACTACACGGACCGCAGCTACGAAGAGGTTGGCGAGGCGGCTGTGATTCATGTGAGGCTCCGACCTGGGGCGGCGGCCCCTGAGGTTGGAACGATCACCCAAGTGGACGGAAATCAGGTTCGTGTCGCACGTACATACGCGGATCTGGAGGACGGCAGCACGACGGTCGTGGTGGTCCACAGGGTCTGAAGGTTACGAGCTTAACAGCCCGACGGCTCTGAGCCATGACGAGCTTCTGGCCCTGCATCGGCGCTACCCCACCTTGTCCCCACGGCGCTTCGCGCGGCACGCGGGCGTGCCGTACCACCAGTTGCGCGATGCCCGACAGACGGCACCGCAGCGTTTGGCACGTCGGCGACAGCACGACCGGCTGTGCGACACGGTGCGGCAAGTCGTCCTCGCCCAGCCCACCACTGGGTACCGGTTGCTGTACCAGGAACGCAAAGCGCGCGGAGAGCGCATCGGGCTGCACAAGGTGCGCATCGCGCTGCGCGATCTGGAACCCAACCCGGCTCCAACCACGCAAGACCCGGAAGGCTGGCGTGAATGTCCCCACGGTAACCGAGTGGTCTGAGGTCGTCGGGTACAGATGGACGCGACACGACTGTCCCTGCCGGACTCTGTGTGCTGGGTGTACTCGATGGTGGACGTCGACTCCCGAGCTGTCTTGGCGAGCAGGGCGGCGTGGAGTTCATCGGGACAACTGGCGAAACTCACGCTGAATGAGGGCGTGCAGGCGGTGCGCCGAGTCGGGGTTGCAGACGAGGTGCTGGTGCAGAGCGACGCGGGCAGCGACTTCACCAGTGAGGTATTCCAGACGGCGTGCGCGCAGCGCGGCGTGTCAATGCGGTGCAAGGTGAGCCAGGCGGGAGGAAAGGGGATCATCGAGCGGCTCAACCGAACGTTCAAGCATGACTTCGCGTTCCGGTTTGATTGCAGTCGCTGGAGGAGGTACGGGGGGACTCCGCGGATTTGAGGGGTGGTACAACCGGGAGCGGCGGCATTCCGCGGTGTGGTACGTGACACCGTGGGAGCGATTGGTTCGTCAGGCGAGGGCTTGTATCGCCGTCCGAAGGAGAACTTGTAGCATTATCCGGCCACCCCTATGCTGATCACCGAAGCGTCCTCAATGGCATCTTCTGGCGCATCAAAGTTGGTTCGCCTTGGCGCGATATCCCCGGGCGGTACGGCCCCTGGCGTACCTGTCGTGACCGATGCGCCCGCTGGGAACGTGATAGCACCTGGCTTCGCCTCCTCCAGACCCTGCAAACGCTCCCTGATCACAAAGGGAAAATCGACTGGCATGGTGCTGCGCTCGACAGCACTCATAAGCGTGTTCACCGCCGCGCGACGGATGCCAGCACACAAGCGGCCCGTAACAATGCTCGTCCCAAGCTGGAAGGCGAGTGATTAGGTCACACTCGAGGTGGCAGCACCACCAAACTGCATCTCTGAGCTGACGGGCATGCTCGACCACTTGCGGTGATGCTGAGCGAGGGGCAGTTTGCTGACGGTACGTACCTGCTTTCCGTCCTCGACGTGATTCGCGTTCCTCGCGTCGGCGTTGGATGGCTTCGGAAGCACGCCCTGATTCTGCGCGTGGATCGCGCGTACGGTGCGCGGAAGTACCGAACGCAACTCAAGCGGCGTGGGAGGCGTTGCGTGTGCCCGGAGCGAGAGGACGCACGACAGCGCCGCTTGGCGCTTGGTTCAATGGGTGGTCGTGCTCCCGTATGCGACCGCGAGCTGTACGCTGGACGCAGCGTCATAGAGCGGCTTGCCGGGCGCCTCAAAAATTTCCACGCGATCGCGACACGGTACGAGAAGCGCGGGCGTCACTTCTACGCCGTCGTGCTGGTCGCCTATGTGCTGCTCTGGCTCCCAAGACGCCGTGATAAGGCGAGGGCATCTTCACGTTCAGCCTGTGCTTGCCCATCCTCGTAGTGCACGTGCGCCAGATAGGCGCTGTCGAAGCTCGCCACCTGGTCGGGGCTTCCATGATGGGGCTTACTGGGACGGAAGCGATGGTTGCGCATAGCCCAGTCGTAGACACCTTCGTCGAGGGGGTAGGCGGTCAGCAGACCGGACAGTTGGTGCTGCTCGATCCACGCCTCAGCCGTACGGAAGGAGCTGAACACACCAGACGTCCTGCCTCGGCTGAACACCCATACGTAGCGCTCAAGGTGCTGCATCTTAGACACAGTAGAAAGTCGTTCGGCCGCACAAAGGCGAAATCATGTATTGATAGGTGATCTAAAGGTCAGAAAATAAGTGTGGCGGGATCGATACTCACGTACCGACGAGACGCTTCACTTAGTTGCTTGCTTGTCTTCTTGTGATCTTGCGAAGTTGATATCAGGCGTGAGGTGAGGCAATGTCAGACCGTGACCGCACCACCTCAGCTCAACGAAGACCTCCCCCTCCTCCAGCTCGCCCTCACGCAGCGCGACATTCCCTGGCATCCTCGCGACCCCTGGCCGCACGGCAAACACCAAGCTACTCACGCCGCCAGCGTCTCCCTCGTCACAGCTTTCATCACCCACGTCCCCCCGGACACCGACTGGAAACTCACCCTCCAGACCCTCGTCGGCGCGTACCTCGCGTGGCCCGATCTGCAAACGCGCGCGCTCGCCCTGCTCGCCGCGCGCTTCAGTACCAGCGCGACGAACGACCCAGGAACCGACGCCCTCAAGAGCTTCCTGCGCGACACGGGACAGCCCTGGCGGCGCCGCACCCAGCCCGCACAGGTGCGGCAGCTGCTGCACCCTATCAGCGCCGCGCTCAGCCGCGCCCTCAAAGCCAGCTGCGAAGCGCGCTTCCCGCAGGCCCTCAAGGACCTCTACGTCACCCTCGTCGCGCTCTACTGCCTCGACCCGGACCTGCGCGGCCGCGTCGACGCAGCCGTCAAGGCCCGCACCACCCAGTGAGCTCCACCCGACTCTCCGACCACCTCGAGCAGCTCACCGGGCTCTACGAGGACCTGCTCCGCGCGAGGCTCGACGACACCAGAGCGCCCGGCGAAAGAAGCAACGAACGCGAGACGCTCCTCGCGCACTTCCCGCCGCTGTTCAGCCGCGCCACTCAGCTCTGGGCCGACGAGCGCGGCAGCGACTGGTGGCCGGGCGACGCCGCGCTGCTGCTGCGCCACGGTAAACGCGCTCTGCCCTTCCTCCGCGTCGCCTACGGCCACTGGCCCCCCGATCATCCCGACGCGCCCACTCCTGACGCCTACCGCCGTTTTCTCCACGACCGTCGGCAGCCACCCCCTTGGCCGGGCGAGGTGAACTAATGCCCGACGATCCACGCGCGCTCACTATCCGCAAGGTCATCAACGTTACCCCCGCCGACGAGACCACCCTCGCCGAACTCCAGCGGCTCCTCGACGACACCCTCGCCGACTCCAGGGACGCAGAGGCGCACCACCCCGCCTCCGAGGCGGAGGTCATCCGCGCAAGCCTCGACGTGCTGCACACGCTGCTCGTCAAACGCGAACAGCGCCCGCTGCTGCGCGCGGTGGTCCTGCGAATGCTGCTACGCGTTGTGCTCACACGCCGTCAGCAGTCCAAGACGCTGCTGATCGAAAAGCAGCGCGACGCCCGCAACCGCAACGCCCGCAAGACCGACGAGCGCTTCAGACGGTCACGCCGCGACTCCGACGGCTGAACGCTGACGGTCCCCCTGCCCTTCCCGCCGGAAGGGCTTTTCTATTTGCCGCCAATCATGAAAATCACATCGAATATCTTCATTACTTCCGCGCTTTTTCATCAACTTGCTATTCCTTCATACATCGAGCAATGTCATCACTTGATGAACAACGATCCTCACTTCAAGGACGACCGGACACAACTTGGCGCCGCCGCCCTCACCGCGACCCTCGCCCGTCTCTACGAGCTGCTCCTCGCCCTTCCCCTGCCCGACACCGTTCGCGAGGGAGAACGCGGCAGCGACCGCGACGCGGTCCTCTTCTTGTTCGTCCCGCTCTTCCACCACGCCACCAGACTCTGGGCCGCCCCGGAATCAAGCGCGTGGCACGCCGGGGACGTCACGCTGCTCCTCCACCACGGCCGCGCCGCGCTGCCCTTCCTCCACGTTGAGTACGGCACTTGGCTCTCCACCCACCCCCAGGCGCCCACCGAGGAAGCGCGCGCCCGCTTCCTGCAGGGCCGCCTCGAGGCGCCCTTCCCCGAGGACGACCAGTGACGCCTCCCCACGATGCGTCCGACGACTCCGTCGCCGACCTCACCCGTCAGCTGCGGCTGCGGCTCCTGCCACACGACACCCACCGCCTCAATCCCGCGCAGGTCCGGCGCGTCTGCGTTCAGGCTGTCCATCACCTGCTGCTCACCCCGCACGCCCACACCCGCGCGGAGCTCGTCACGCTGCTGCGCGCCCTGCTCGCCGCCGACCGCGCCCGCACCCACGACTGAACGGAGACCCTTATGACCCACCCCGCCCCCCTGACCCTCAACGCGCCCTCCGCGCCGCTGCTCCTGCGCGACTGGCTTCCCCGCTGGCTCGACATCAAGCAAGCGACCCTCAGCCCCAAAACCCACGCGAACTACACCCACCTCGCGCACAAACACCTCCTGCCCCTGCTCGGCGACCACGACCTCCACACCCTCACCCCCACCGACCTCACCCGCACCTACCGCCGCCTCAGCCGCGCCGGGTACTCCAACTCTCTCCTCCACCAGATCCGCGTCATCCTCCGCGGCGCCCTTCAGGACGCGCACGAAACGGGCCTCACCGCGCACAATCCCGCCCGCAGCGCTCGCGCTCCCCGCCGCTCACAACCCCGCCGCGCCCGCGCCCTCACCCCCGACGAGCTGCGCGTCTTCCTCACCACCGCCGCAGGTGAGCGGCTCGAGCCGCTCCTGCACCTCGCGGTCCTCACCGGCCTCAGACGCGGCGAACTCTGCGCGCTCCGCCGCGCCCACCTCGACCTTGACGCGGGCATCCTGCGTGTCCGCGAGAACCTCACCCTCGCCGGTCGTCAGCCCACCCTCGGGTCCCCCAAGACGGCCGCCGGCACCCGCGATGTGCACCTCGCTCACGACACCATCACCCTGCTACGCGCCCACCTCCAGCGTCAGCACGCCGAGCACCCGCAGCTGCGCGAGGACGGCCCCGTCTTCACCAACCAGTGGGGCCGCCGCCTTCACCCCGACTCCCTCACCAAACTCGCCACCCGCCTCGCACGCGCGGCTGGTCTCGGCCCGCTGCGCTTTCACGACCTGCGTCACACCCACGCGAGCCTGATGCTCGCCCGCGGCGTGCCCGTCGAGGTGGTCAGCGAGAAGCTCGGGCACAGCCGCCCCAGCGTCACCCTCGACCTGTACCGCCACGTCTACCGCGAGGAACACGAACGTCACACTCCCACCCTCGCCGACCTCCTCACCGCGCGGCTCCCCGCTCCCCAAGCCCAGGCGTCAGACCACAATCCGCCCGGAATGGACGAAACCCGAGTTGCCTGAGCGGCAGCTTGAGCAGCGGGTGGAGCGGCCGCTCCACCCGCACCGACTTGATTGCTCGACCAGGCACACCTTTCCAAGTTGACGGAACTGCCAGGATGTTTATGAGGAAGTTGACGGGAACCGCACCGCCCGGACAGCACGGTGACGTTCCACGCGTCTGACCACGCGACTGTCGGCTCCTATCCACGAACAAGGGGAGTCAAGAACTCCACCGAACCGGACCGCGAGGCTCGGCCGCCCTCTCATTGCAAAAAGAGGCCCGCATGATCACTGAAGATCCAACTCTCAGGCCAACAGAAGAAGACCAAGACATCTGTCCAAGGGTTCACCCTGAGACTAATTTACTACTTCAGTTGCCCGTTCAATTTGAATACCGTGGCGAAAACTTATATTACACGCCAGTCAACAGGCCAACTATACTCGCTTATGAAGGTCCCATCCGCGTTCATGCGGTGACGAGAGATGTTGCAACCGACGAGCAGTTCTTTGAAGTGCTCTTCGGGGTGCGTGGTCGCGCGCATACCATTACTGTTCCACGACGTGAACTCGCCTACCCCGGTGGACTCATCCGGCACCTTACGGGCAGGGGCGCCAACATCAGCGTCTGCAACGCGACCGCGCTTGTTAAGTTCCTCTTCGAGTACGAAGCGCGCAACACCTCCTCGCTGCCCGAACGGCTCGTCAGCACCCGGCTGGGTCTGCTGCGTTCCGGGCATCTCGTCACATCCACCTCCAGCTCCGAAGGCAACGTGCCCTACGTCGGTCCCGGCGCCGATCAGCACGTTCCCACTCCGGATGAGCACGCCTACCAGTGCGCGCTACGCAACCTGCTGGACTGGGAAGGCAACCACGCGCTGCTGTGGCTGATCGGGCAAGCGCTCGCCGCGCCCTTCCTGCGTCGCCTCCGCGTCCGCCGCTTTCCCGTCACGTACCTCGCTGGGGACTCCAACCTCGGCAAGACCACCGCCGCGAACTTCGCCACCGGCATCTGGGGTACGCCCGGCCTGGCGCCCTTCTCGATGCAGGCGACGGGCAGCACCGACAAAGGCTACCTGCAGACCCTCGAGACGCTCGGCGGGCTGCCCGTCCTGATCGACGAAGCGCACACCGCTGGACGTTCGGGTGTACTGGACCGCGTCACGTACAACTTCGCCAACGGGCAGTCCTACACCCGCGGTACCCCTTTCACAGGCGCGCAGGGCAACACCCCACTCGGCGGAGCGATGCTGCTCGTCGGTGAAGCGCCCCCAAGCCTGCTGTACGCAGGCAGCCACAACCGCATGCTGATCCTCGACGGCAACGACCAGCTCCCGCTCGGCACGGGCGCCGGACGCGCCAGCGCCCTTGGCGCTGAGCGCGCGAGACTGCTTGAGGACGCGTGGGAACGTGGCGCCGGGCATCTCGGCGTGCAGGTCGCGCGCTGCGTCCTCGCCGACTGGTCAGCATTTGAGACGCGTGTGGATCAACTGCGCCGCACAGAGGCCCTGCGGGCGCTGCAGGACTGGGCGCACACGGTCGCGGCGGCGCAGACCGTGCTGGAAGTGCTCTGCACACAGGTCCTAAGGTGCGAGGTGCCCGACCAGGTTACTCACCTTCCCGGCGTCCTGGCAGAGCTCATGACCGAGCAGCGCCGTTCGAGCGCTCCTACCGCGGAGGTGTTCGAGACGCTGCGGATGCTGGTCCTGCAGGCGCGTCGCGAGACGAAGCCATGGGGAGACAGCCTCCACACGGGTGGAGCGCTGATCGGCTGGCGGCAAGGCGGCACGTGGTACATCATCACCAGCGCCATGAAAGGTCAACTCCCGAAGCAGGCGGTGCAGTTGCACGGGCGGCGCTGGGCGGCCGCGGGCTGGATCCAGCCGGGTGAGACGACCAGCACCCAGGCGCTGTACTGCCCAGCGCTCATGCGCAGTGTCCGTGTGCTCGTGATTCCCGACGAGGCGCTCGAACACGAACCTCAGCTGTGAGCTGTGAGGTGTGAGCAGATAGACGAGGCCAGGGTGGACGCCCTGGCCCCGCTTTTGTACACGTCCAGCCAGCGCGTAGACGCTCCATCTGGTGAAGCGTAACGCACACTGCCGTTCTTTGCGGACCTGGTCGATGACGCACTCCACGTGCCCGCCCGTCCTTGCGCGTGAGCCGCAACCCCAGCGCCATGTCGAACTTCAGGACGTCCGCGTTCCCAAGCGTAAAACTCGGCTCAACGTCTTCCCGGTCGAACTCAAGCGGGTCGGGCGGCGCCTCCAATCTGAGTCTCCTCGCAGAGGCTGGCGTGAGGGCCCGTGCGAGCGCCTGGACGACTTCGAGGTGCTGCGCGGCGTACCTCTCGACGAGGTCGAGCAGGCGGCTCAGCTGGTCAAACGGCGGGGCTTTCGACATGACTACGCAGCTCGTCTATCAGCGCAATCACGCTGTTCGATGAGGCTGCTTTTTGCTGGAGTACCTGACTGCGGACTGTCAATACGCTGCCAGCTTCAGCGGGAATTCCTCAAGGCATAAAAAGCTCCTACGACTTGGCCGCAATTCCCAGTCGAGCCAATGACGTCGCTGACCATTTTGTCCTTTCAGGTCAGCAACTGAAGCATAAGCGACGAGGAGCCACGCCAATCACCCCTCCATCCGCCTCAACGGCTCCTCTACTCCGCTGAAGTGGTCACGGCCTTGGCGAGTTGCCGCCAGACTTCCTCCTCAGTGGAGGCATACACCGTCAGACGCGAACCTGCCAGCCAGACCCGGCCCTCGTAGGTTCCCGCTCGTCTGCGGACCGTACCTCTCCTAAGCCGCTGCATTAGCGTGATCGTCACGTCCGGATCAAGCGACGAGAGGTCCTGCTGCGGGGCTGGCATACCCTCCCCCGACAGGCGCTGAACGGCAGGGTCTGCCCTACCCCGACGCGGTGGAACCGTCCCTTGTCCACGAGTACGAAGCTGACGTAAGTCTCGGAAGACCTCCAGCAGCAGATCACGGCCCTCAACGTCGTCCGTGGTGAGGTCGAGCAGCTTTGCGGCCGCTCTGCACACGAGGCGCGCGTTGGACACACTGAGATTCGACCGCAGGTTGGACTTCACAACCTCCGGAAAAGCCCCGTTATCGTCCGTGTTCAAACGGCGCCCCGTGACCTGGCAGGTAAAGTTCGCCTTTTCCGCAAGGACCCGCAATTGGTCAAGGGTGAGGAGCACCTTATGAGGATGGTGCCCAGCGCGTTGAAGAGCACGTTGAAGGGTGTCGTTAAGGGCGCGCTCGTCAAGCATGCGTCCAATGTAGAAGACAGCGCTCAAAAGGGCCACATAGGTTGCGCCGACCTTCGAATGAGTAGACGTGACGCGCGGTGTACTGAAACTCTCCCATGGTCATGTTGAAATTGGTTGGGTTTGGTGGACAACGGGAATAGCCTCGACAATCAGGACGAGGTCACCATGGCAGCACGCCGAACCTACACCCTTGAGTTCAAACACGACGCCATCCGGCTTGCGCAGCAACCCGATGTCACCCTGGCCAGCGTCGCCCGCGACCTCGGCCTCAGTGAATCCTTGCTGCGTAAGTGGGTCGCGGATCACCGCAACCGAGACGGACTGGCCTTCCCTGGGTCGGGCAAAGAACGCTTGAAATCAAGCGTCTCCGTCGCGAGAACGAGATACTGCGCCAGGAACGAGACATCCTGAAAAAAGCGGCCGCGTTCTTTGCCAAGGAGGCCCGGTGAAGTTCGCGTTCATTCACGCGCAGCGTGGGACACACCCCATCGGGTTGCTGTGCCGCGTACTCAGCGTGTCCAGGGCCGGATATTACGCCTGGCGGGACCGACCCGTCAGCCGCCGTAGGCAGCAGGATCAACAGTTGACGCAGCACATCCAGGACGTGCACGAGCGCAGCAAGGGACGGTACGGCGCACCGCGCGTGCACGCCGAACTTCAAGCGCGGGGCGTGCGGTGCGGTCGGCAGCGCGTGGCGCGTTTGATGCGTACAGCGGGCTTGCAGGGCAAAGGGAAACGGAAGTACCGCGTCACGACGATGTCCGATCCCATGTACCCGCTGGCTGCCAACCTGCTGGAACGGCGGTTCGGCGTGAACGAGCCGAACACGGTATGGGTCGGTGACCTGACGTATCTGCCGACCCGAGAGGGCTGGCTGTACTTGTCGGTGCTGATCGACCTGTACTCGCGGCGGGTGGTGGGCTGGGCGATGAGTGAGCGGATCACCACTGCGTTGCCGCTCGCTGCGCTGGAGATGGCATACAAGGGCCGCCGACCCGCGCCAGGATTGGTGCATCACACGGACCGGGGGAGTCAATACGCGAGCTGGTCGTATCAGCGGGCGTTGCGGCGAATGGGTGCAGTGCCGAGCATGAGTCGGAAGGGGGATTGCTGGGACAACGCGGTGGTGGAGTCGTTTTTCGCGTCGCTGAAACGGGAGTTGCTGGACGGTCGGTTGTTCGAGTCGAGGGCGCGGGCGCGTCTGGAGGTCTTCGAGTCCACCCTCGGTGTTCTTCAACCGACAACGGCGACATTCAGCATGAGGCTTCTTGGCTCCGGTACTGTTCGAGGAGCAACGTCGGGTCGTCTAGACTCGCTGTCCACAAAACTCAGGCAAGGCCAAAGCGCAGCAGTTCGACCTGTGAATACACGGGGTGGTCCTAAGGGCACGGGTTCACGTTGAGGTTGGAGTTCTTGAAAGAAAGGACCTGGATAGGTCCGCACCGAAGTATATTTAGAAATTTTTCATAGAAAGTACCCCTATCAGGGGGTACTCCCCAATTCGCTCGGCCCCCTATGATGAGGTGAGCGTTAGATACTTCACATCGTTCTACTCGTCACCCTCCCCAAGGAGACGCATGAACATAACCTGTCGGTCCGGCTTCGTCCTCATTGCTGTCCTCGGCATCATCATTGTGATGGGTCTTGCCATCGCCACCCTCTCATTCACATCCATAGGGTCCTACCGCAACAGCACCAACGATAACCAACGCCTCGAGGCCTTTTACGCCGCGAGCACCGGGCTCGAACAGGCCATCGCCTACGCGCAGGCCAAGACGAGCGCCGTCACTGGGACCACCGACAACAACGCCGCCACCAGCCTCGTCACTGTTCTCACGAGCATGAAGAATGCTGCCGGCACCACCACCTTCGACACTGGCACCGGCACCTTCACCGTCACCGCCACTGCCGCGGGCAACCTCGTCACCGTCAAAAGCACCGGCAAGGACCGCACCGCCCTCAGCGTCCGTGTCGTCCAGACCAACCTCCTCGTCAAAGCCACCGCTGGATCCGGCAAGGTCGGTCTCTTCACCCCCGCCGCGATCACCACCACCGGCAACAGCACCGACAACGGCAACGCTCCCGTTGATGGAGTCGCCGCGACAATCGACCTGAGCAAGAGCTTCACCTTCACCTGCACGCCCGTCGCCAGCAACAACCGCACCTGCAGCGGCAGCGGCAGCCCCAAAAAGTACGACGTCACCTACAAGTCGGGTGGAACACAGCCCAAACTCGGCGACATCGTCAGCATGCCGCAGCCCTCCGGCCTCAGCTACACACTGTCCGCCAACGAGCTCACCCGCTACATGGTCACTGCGTCCGACAGCGCTACCGGCAAGATGACCCTCACCGCCATCAATGAGCAGGTGCCCACCAAGATCGCCCAGACCACCACCACCAACGGCAACAGCGGCGGCAACGGCAACGGTGGCGGCAACGGCAACGGTGGCGGCAACAGTGGCGGTGGTGGCAGTAGCGGTGGGGGCACCACCACGACCACCTACGTCACCACCGGTTACCAGAGCACCCCCCTGAGCATGCCCGCCTACCCCAGCACGAGCGACGGCACGCTCGTCCCCAACACCAACATTCCCGCCGTGATGACGTACTACACGGGCGGCACCACCACCGGCGGCGCGAATACCAGCGGCTTCACCTGCCAGACCAACATGAGTGGCGGTTGCGCCACCTTCGATCAGCCGCCCGCCACGCTGTTCGACACAATCTTCGGTGTCGACAAGACCACCTTCTACAGCGGCCTGAGCAGCACCCAGAAGATCAGCGCGGACAGCTGCCCCACCACCTCCACCGTTCAATGGCTCGACACAGGTACCGCCGCGAGCGTCGACCTGAAAAACTGCACCACCCCCCGCGTCCTCATCATCGACGCCCGCAAATCCAACATCAGCGCCGACACGTTCTTCAACGTCAACAACCCCAGCAACGGCGCCTTCAAAGGGCTGATCTACGTCATGACCGACAACCGACCCATCAACATGCCCGGCGGACAAAGCTTCGCGGGCGCGGTCGTCGCTGAAACTGGCACCGCCAACACCAACCCGCAGCTCAAGGTGCGCGGCAACGGCGGCGGTGACAGCGTGGCCGTATGCTCCAGCAACGCCCTGAGTGCCCAGCACAACCCCAAAATCTGCTTTGATCCCGAGATGCTCGCGCAGCTGAGCAAGGACCTCGCCAACTACGTCACCATCCCCAGCAGCGTCACGATCGCCCGCACCAATCAGTGGAAGGAAGTGAGCAATTGAGATCCGCTGGCTTCACCTTTGTGGAACTGCTCGTCGTGATCGGCGTCACCACGATCCTGCTCGCCCTGGGCGTCATGTCCTTCCGGTCGACCTACAACAACATGCAGGCCCGAGACGCCGCGCAGAGCATCACCAGCAGCTTCCAGCTCGCGCAGGCGCTCACCCGCAAAAAGAACATGTCCGCTGTGGTCACGCTTGACCTGTCGGCCAACACCGTGAAGGTCAGCCAGGACAGTCGGACCGTCAGCGCCCTCAAGCTGCCCGTCACCACCGTTGGCCTGGAGTGCCGCACGTCCTGCCCCACCCCGTCCGGCTCGGCATATCCGTTCACGTTCACCGCGCCGTTCGGGTCGCTCGCCTGGGATGTCAAAGTGACCCTCACCCGACAGTCCCAGACTCGGTACGCGTACGTGCTGGGTCAGACGGTCATCGCGGAGGTCCGCTGATGCAGCGCCTCCATCAGGGATTCACACTTCTGGAAGTGCTCGTCGCGATGGGGGTGTTCGTCGCCAGCTTGCTGCTGATGAACCTCCTCATGACGAACCTGCAACTCAACACCAAGTCAAAAAACACCATCAGCGTCAACCAGGCCGGACAGGAGTACCTCGAGCGCATCACCAACGTCTGGCGCAACACTGACCGGTACGGCATCCTGGACGCCTCCACCACCAGCGCGAAATACACTGCGCCGCCACTCAGCGTGAGCGGGTACACCTGGGAAGTGACCGCCTGCGCTGCGGACACCACCAGCTTCACGACCTGCACCGCCGCCGCGGCCGTGCAGCCGAGCGGGCCGAGCGTGAACCTCAACACCGCCAAAGTCGTGCTGCTCACCGTGGAGTACAAGAAGACCTCAAGTTCGCCGGCCTCGGGGCAGACGTTCAAAGCGACGATGGGGGTGGCGCGTCCATGAAGAACGCTGTGGGCTTCACCTTGATCGAGCTGCTCATCGCGTTGGTCGTGGGCGGGCTGGTCCTGACGATCGCGGTAAACTTTTTCGCGACGTCGAGTACCCTCACGAGTTCCACGAGCTTCGGGAGCACCTCCTACCAGGCGTTAATGGGCACGGCGAACGTCATCGCGGACGACGTTCGCAAGGCCACGTACATCCTGCCGGCTGGGAAGACGGTGACGCTCGACACGAGCATCGCCCCGGCCGCGCCGTCTGCTGCGGGAACTAGCATGATCGCGATGATCGTTCCCGCAGCAGTCTACGGGACCTGCGTGACGGATCCCAGCACGCCGAACGAGTTCGTCGCGTATTATGTGGCCTCACGCCAGAGCTTCACAGGGTTCAGCGGTGAGTACCTTAAGGTGCCGTCGGATGACAGCAACGCCACACGGTACGTCATCGCCGAGTACCGGGCATGCTCGTCCCTTCCGGATGCGTCCGGGATTGCGAGCCTGTCAAATCCATGGGTGCGGTTGGTGATGGACTATGTCGAAGACGCGCGTTTTGAAGTGACGGGGACGTCGGTGAGCGATCCCACGGAAGCGACGATCAAGCTACGGGCGGGCCGCACCATTCGTGGAGTGACCACATACACACCGAGCCAAACGACATATGTGACGCTTGGTGCCTTTGCGCGGAACATCAGCGGTGGCACTAAGACAGGCGGCACAGCACAGTGAGGTCTGCGTAAAGCTCGTTTAGCACGTGCTGCTCTGATACGGTACTCATATTAGAGCAGCACGTGCTAATAAATTTTGAAGACTAATCAAAGATTTTTGAATTCTTGATGTCATACTGGCTTTTAGAGATGGGCAGGATAACAAATATAGGATTCGATTACGGTGTTCCGCTTCTTGCCTAATATTGTATGTAGTGATAAGCATCATATCTATTACTACAATAAGGATGATCCTTATCATATCGGCCTTGGATAAATCAATGATTACTATAAATCGCTATGAAACATAGAAATTAGAAGCCATCCAAAAAACCAAAAACGCGATGTTAGGCGTTCTACCGACCGCATACGTTTAGCCTGGGCTAAAACGCGGATGTGATGACCTGCGGTTCCTGCCAGGGTGTGTTTGTGCCACGTCTCAAGACCCTATCGCTCCGTACCCTGCTGACGTCCCGTGACCACCTACCGTTGCGACCGGACGACCGCGTCGAACACCTGCTGGAACGCTTCAGAGTCACCTTCCATGCTGGACGCGTCTCCAAAGGCTGGTGTCAGCTCCAGAGAGGCAACCTGGTGCTCTGGCTCCTCAATGGGACCTTACATAGTGTGGAGCTGACCCGATCCGCAGGGCACGAACCCTCCGATGTGGTGGACTGGTGTGGCTTCTCGATGCACGACGGCGATCCGCTTGCGTGGTGCCACGAACACGACATTGACCTCTCGCTTGATCGGGAAGAGAACGGCACCCAACTGTGGTCAACACCGTCGGGTGCCCGCATCGCTCTTCAGGACGGGCGATTGTGGAATATCACGCTGGTGCTTTGACCTTGAGAGGCCATTGACGAAGAAGGATCATGGCGACACCGAGTTGCACCATGCCGAGGAAGTTCTCAGCGTGCCACTCCCACCGCGTCACCAAACGCCGGAAGTTGTGCAGCCACGCGAACAACCGCTCGATTCGCCAGCGTCGCTCATAGCGGCGCAAAGGTCGGCCGTCCTGCGTCTTTGAGCGCTTCCTTCGGTTCGGCGCGATCATCTCGATCCCCAGCGCGGCGAGTTCGGTGTCCAGACCGTCGCTGTCGTAAGCGCGATCGCCGATGAGCCGTTTCGGGAGGTCAAAGCCGAGGGTGTGTTCGAGCGTGTCGTGGACGAGGGTGACTTCGTGTGGGCTGGCACTTGCCACATGCAACGCGATCGGGAGACGGTGGCCGTCCGCGATCGCCATGACCTTTATGTCCTGAAGGCGTTTTGAGCAACCATGTTGGTTGTCAAGGCAGGCAGGAGGGCGGGGGGAGGCTGTCGTGGCGTCATGCCACGACAGCCTCCCCCCGCCAAGGGGACGAAGTCCGAATCATGGCGTTCAGGACGATCAGCAATTTACGCATGCACGCGACGATCGCCACCATCTTCGGTTTCCCCCGCGCCACCAGCCGCTCGTAGAACACCCTCAACACTGGATTCCAACGAATGCCGCTCATGGCGGCCATGAATAACGCTCTCCTTACGGCGCTCCGCCCACCCCAGATGAACCGCCGGCCCTGGCGTTTCCCGCTGTCGTAGCTGTACGGCGCCAAACCTACCAAGGCGGTGATCTGCTTGCCAGTCAATTGACCCAGTTCTGGAAGGTCGGCCAGCAGGGTCACGGCGATGACCTGCCCGACGCCGGGCACGCTGATCAGCACGTCGCACCGTTGATGCCACAACGGATCAGCTTCCACCCGATCAAGGAGTTCTTGCTCCAGCGTCCTGCAGCGCTGCTTGAGGTACTCAAGGTGCGCCTGAATGTCTTGGCGGACCGCGGAGTCGCACGTCTCCCGCAGCCGGTTGCCTTCAGCGACCAGCATTTCCACCACTTGCCGGCGTCGGTTCACCACGTCACGTAAGGCGCGCAGGTGCGCGTCAGGCAGTCCGCGCACACATGGCCGGACGGCCTCGGCGTACTGGGCAAGCAACATCGCGTCGAGGGTGTCGTTTTTGGCGAGCTGCCCGGTCGCTTTGGCGAAGTCGCGCACTTGGCGGGGATTGGCCACAACGATCGGAAGGTGCAGCTCGGCCAGCGCGATCACCAAAGATTGCTCGTACCCGCCGGTCGCTTCGACGACCACCAGGTCCGGGCGGAGTTCAGCGAGACGCTGTGCCAGACGCAAAACGCCGTCCGGGTTGTTCGCTTCGGCGTCAATTTCGCCGGTAGGTCGGACGGCGAAATCCAGACGGTGCTTGCTGACGTCCACGCCGATAAACGTTTTTGAGTTCATCAGCACCTCCAGTGGGGCACTTCCAGCGCCGCCCTGTCTTGTGGATTCGAGGTGCTGCTCAGGCAACCATTCGGGCTCTGCTGGAGGGTTCAGCGCGGTGACCTGGGCTCAAAAGCGGTCTCAAAGGAACCTGACCGTTTGCGATCTGTCCGCGCTGCGCCCCACCTCGAACATACAAGACCGTTTCGGCTTTTAACGATTCGGCCCTTGGGGTGACAGCCTATATGTTTTCGCCAGAGCAACTGCTTGGGCTACCCCTAACTGTGCAAAAATTGGCGTATTGGCGCATACCGCAAATCCCTTGACTCCAAACGCACCAATGGCACGACTGGGACAGTTCAATTCAAACATATACGAACGAAACCGCGCGAGCACTTCGGCCTTTGAGCAGAAATATTCAAGACTTCCACCTGAAATGCCGGTCTCGCCAACCGTATCGGGCGCATTAAAACCATAAGCCTCTGGGAAGGCCAAGCAATGCGGTATGGTGGCGTCAAGGTCTAACGCGTGGGTCTGACGGTCGTATAAGTGAGATATTTCATGAGGAAGGACAGCGACCCAGACATCTTCACGCATCCTAATAATGTTGTGTAACTCATCGTACATAGCCAATGTGGTTGGTGTCGCGCGCTCAGCAATCAAAATATCAGGCCAAACGGCACCACTATATAGATAAACAACTCCACCCACTCCCTGGAAGGCGACGGGAAATCGCGCCTTAGTCGGTAGGTTGAGCGGCCTGTACGTTACCCATAGTGCCAGTGTGGCCACGGCAACGAGAAGACAGAGTAGGAGATGGGGGGGGCGTTGCACTAACGTCACCCTACTCGTCCCCAGAGGATCTTGCCACATCACCTGAGTTGCCCCTATTGCTGTGCAAAAATCGGAGCGAGGTGTCACACCGTGGGCGTGTACGGACAATTTATTGATTTCGGCGTGGCTCGGAAGGTGTACGTTGGAGCATGATCGGCTGGCAGCCCAAGCGATACACCCGAGCTCAACTCGAAGAACGCCGCCTCGCCGCCCTCGACTGGCTCCAAGCCGACACCCAAACCCACAAAGACATCGCCGAGCACTTCGGCGTCAGCATCAAGACCGTCTCCACCTGGGTCGAACGCCACAAGCAGCGCGGCACCCTCCAAGCCACGGTCGCTCCCGGCCCCACTCCACGCCTCACAGGCGAGCAGCGTGAGCACGTCCGCAGTCTGCTGCGACAAGGCGCGCTCGCGCACGGCTTCCCCGACGCCACCTGGACGGAGCCGCGCGTGCGAGACGTGATCGGGCAGCACTTTGGCGTGTGGTACCACCGCGACCACGTCCGCAAACTCCTCCGTTCCCTGGGGTTCAGTCCACAGCAACCGGACGGTCGCGCCGTGGAACGGAATCACTACCGCTGGCTCAATGGCTTTCGGCGGCTTCGTTTGCGTGCAGAACGCAGTGCATCAGCCTTCTTGGCGCTTCACTTGTTAGGGTGCGCGTTGATCTGCTATCGGACGCTGTGCCGTCTTGACGGGTAGACCGGACAGGTGCGCCAAGTGGACCGGTTTAAGCAGCACGAATTCGATCACGGCGAACAAACAGCAACGGTATGGTGCGAGCATGCGCCCAGCCCTCGTGATCCTGTTCGTGTTGCTCAATCTGGCGTTCGCGGGGGGCGCCGGCCCTCCTCTCAGTTCCTCCTCGGCCGCGTCTCCCCGCCCGGCCAAGGTGCCTGCCGTGCCCGGGGGAACCTCCCAATCCCAAATTTCACCCGGAATCGACCTTGTCAGCACAGGTGAGGTCGGACGGTACGTCGTCATCCTGGGCGAGTTCGGCAACACTCGAAGTGGCAGGCGGCAGCTTCGCATCATCGTGCGTTCAACTGTCAACAGGCACACCGTGTGGCACCGCGACCTTGATGGGAGGTTTCTTGGGGCCGCGACCGGACCGCGGCGTGGTTGGCAGGTCATCGGGAACGTCTTGTGGGTGGGACGGATCTCCAACGCGGTGGACTGGACGAACGACATCGTCGGCTTCCGACTGTTGGACGGCCGCCAGTTGTGGGCGACGACGGCGACCGGCCTTCCGCTGGCCGGCAGTCACAGCGAACTGCTGTTTCGTCAGCGAAGAGCGACCGGCCTAGAGCGTGATCCGTCCATCATCCGGCTGTTGATCGTCCGCGCGGACACAGGCGCGCTGCGGTCCTTGGAGTTCGTGATTCCACCGCGTGCCGGGTGTGGGCGGATTGACGACGAACTGCTGGTGGAGAAGTGGCTTGAACACGCGGATGCGCGGCAGTTCGTGGCGCAGCGGTCCGATCGTTGTGGCTTTTTCACTGTAAGTTACGACTGGCATGGCTTGTCCGATCAAGTACCGGTGGTCCGCTCCGTCAGGCCGTAGAGATTTAGCGCTTGATCGAGTCATATCGGGGCAACACCGAACCGTGCGGGTGTGTTGTACTCGACATCTCTGATCGGTCATGAAACAGGCTCTTAGACCGCCTAACAAAACCGGGCGTGCTGCCTGAACGTGATCAGGCAGCACGCCAGTTGCGTGAACGCCAAGAAGATGTCCGCCCGCACTTCATACCGCACCTTCAACCGACGGAACCGGCTGAACCATGACAAGGTCCGCTCCACGATCCACCGATGCCGCCCCAGACGCTCGCTCGACTCCACCCTGCGTCTCGCGATGCGCACCTTGATTCGCCGCTCGCCGTGCCCGCCGGCATCTTGGGATGTCATACGCCTTGTCCGCGTACAGCGTGTCGGGACGCTTCCTCGGGTGGCCCCGCTGACCGTTGCGGATCAGGGGAACGGCGTCCAGCAGAGGCTCGAACAGCATGCTGTCGTGTCGATTGGCCGGTGAGATCAACACCGCCAGCGGCGTTCCGTGTCCGTCGACGATCACATGCCGTTTGCTTCCTGGACGTCCTCGATCCGTCGGGTTCGGACCGGTTTGAGAGCCCCCCTTGCCGCGGGGACCGTCGTGCTGTCGAGACTGGCGCGGCTCCAGTCGAGTTGGTCAGCTTCGGCCAGGCGGTCGAGCAGCACGTGATGCAGCCGCGTGAAGACACCGCTTCATGCCAGTCCCGCAAGCGGCGCCAGCACGTCATGCCGCTGCCGTACCCGAGTTCGAGCGGCAGGTGTTCCCAGGGCGTGCCGGTCCTGAGCACAAAGAGGATGCCTTCGAGCGCGTCCCGGTCAGAGATGCGGGGCCTGCCGCCTTTGGGTTTGGGGGGTTCGGGTGGGAGCAGGGGGTGGATCAGCGCCCAGAGGTCGTCACTGACTTGAGGCTTGGGCATACCCAAGCCTCGCAGCCCTACCTGAGGTTTTGTTAGGCGGTCTAAGTCCCGTATAGAGCGAAAAGAACCGACCACCAGGACGGTGGTCGGTATGAATCCCGAGCTTGTTACTGGGCCTTGATGCTGTCCTGCGTAACGTCGTAGGTCTTGGTGCCCAGCGTGTTGGTCACGACGAACTTGAACGCCGTGGCGGTGTTGTCAGCCGCCGTGGTGGTGACAGTCACAGTGCCGGTGCAGTTGGACACAAGGTCCGCCTGCAGCTTGCTGAAGGCGTCGGCGTAGATCTGGTAGTCGCCGTTGTAGGCCGTCTGTGCCGCCTGAATCTGCTTACCGCAGTTGAGGCTGGCGGTGTCATAGGCGCGCTTACGTGCGCCGAGCAGGTTGGGGATGAGGACGGCGGCGAGGATGCCGATGATCGCGATCACGATCAGCAGCTCGATCAGGGTGAAGCCTTGCGTGCTGTTCTTCATAAGACTCCTATAACGTGGAATGGCGTATACGCATTCCACGTTGCGCCGATGCACTACCCCCCCAAGCCCATGAGGAAGATAAGGAGGAGATTGCGCTTACCACTACAATAGCCTCATATCTCCAATCTTGTCTTAATCAATTCTTGAGTTATCTAATAAAATACTCATATAGTTGGGGGTATATATACCCCGTCTCACCTCGGTTGTAATCCCATTATTGGTCAGCTGGCAGCGTCTCGTACCCTCGGGTATGGATGCTACCTCGCTTCTGGCGCGACTCCAGACCCTCCGCGCCCACATGCACCGCTGCTTTACCCGCCACCGAGACGCCCTGTTCGCGCTCACCGACGCAATCCTCACCGCTGGACTCGCGCCCAGCCTCGCCACCCTCAGCCTGCAACCCGTCCACCAACGCGGCCACGGCAGTCTCTATGGTGCACTCCAGCACGGACGGATGGATGTCGAGCGCCTCCGGACCCTGGTCGCCCGGACCGTCGAGCCACAAGCACCACGTGTCTTCGCCGTCGACACCACCACCTGGATCCGAAATGACGCCGAAACCAGCCCCGGGCGCGGCTATCACTATCACACCAGCCGTCACAGCGGCGGTCGTCCGTTCGTCGCCGGCTGGTCGTACTCCTGGGTCGCGGGCATCAGTGGTCAGCGCCGCAGCTGGACAACCTCACTAGACGTGCGGCGCGTCCACATGGACACCAACTTCCATGCGGTGGCCCTCGAACAGATGCAGCACGTCCTGCACGCACTTCCAGGCGGTGAGCCACCCCTGTTCGTGTTCGATGGTGGGTACGATCCGATGCGGCTCGCGATGAACACGGACCCGTCTAAAGCAGCAATCCTGGAACGCATCCGCCGCAACCGCAACTTCTACGCGGACGCCCAGAACACGTACAGTGCAATCGGCGGGCGACCCAAGCGGCACGGCACGAAGTTCTCGTGCCACGACCCGAGCACCTGGACCGCTCCAACCTACGAGTTGTGCGAACAGGACGCGCGGTACGGGCAGGTGAATGTTCGCGCTTGGAGCGGGCTGCACTCGAAGGTGACCGACCCGAACCGACGAGGCCCTGACCAACCCAGACCGATCTTGAAGGGGACGGTGCTGCCCGTGGAGGTGAGCCGACTGCCACGAGAAGTCCGCGCGCCTAAGGTGTTGTGGTTATGGTGGCGAGGCCCGGGCGAGCCAGATCTAGTCCTGTTGTGGCGAGCGTACGTGTAACGCTTTGACCTTGAGCACACGTACCGCTTCGTCAAGCAGACCCTGAACTGGGACACGCCGAGAGTGCGGCACCCGGAGCAGGCGGATCGCTGGTCATGGCTGGTGTTGCTGGCGTTCACGCAACTCCGCTTGTCAAGAGGCATCGTGGAGGATGCTCGGCTCCCTTGGCAACGACCACAGGAGGCTGGACGGATGACCCCCGCTCGGGTACGGCAGGGTTTTGTGCGGCTTCTGGTGCGCTTGGGGAGTCCGGCGTGCGTGCCGAAACCATGCGGTCGGTCGCCGGGTCGGCCAAATGGGGCGGTGTCGGGCAAGGCGCCGCGCTTTCCAGCCACCAAACGGTCCGCTTGACCTTGGACAGGACGGAGAAAAGCGACCACCGAGATGGCGGTCGCGGTTAAATCACGAGCTAAGATGAATGGCCCGCACCCTCCGTAAGGCTTTTGTAAGAGTTTCTTGAGTAGGTTATAAATACAGCGCAACTCCCCAAAGGAGAGCACTGTAAGCCCTACCCCCGCTGCGCCTGCATCTATTTTATTTCGGGGCAGCCCAAGGAGTCTTATGAAGAACAGCACGCAAGGCTTCACCCTGATCGAGCTGCTGATCGTGATCGCGATCATCGGCATCCTCGCCGCCGTCCTCATCCCCAACCTGCTCGGCGCACGTAAGCGCGCCTATGACACCGCCAGCCTCAACTGCGGTAAGCAGATTCAGGCGGCACAGACGGCCTACAACGGCGACTACCAGATCTACGCCGACGCCTTCAGCAAGCTGCAGGCGGACCTTGTGTCCAACTGCACCGGCACTGTGACTGTCACCACCACGGCGGCTGACAACACCGCCACGGCGTTCAAGTTCGTCGTGACCAACACGCTGGGCACCAAGACCTACAACGTTACGCAGGACAGCATCAAGGCCCAGTAACAAGCTCGGGATTCATACCGACCACCGTCCTGGTGGTCGGTTCTTTTCGCTCTATACGGAGGTCATGGGTCAGCTGGTTGACTGGCCGGGATAATCCCACTGGTGCTGGCAGGCATAGGGTCAAGGAAACCTGGAAGGAGGCCAGCATGACCCGGAGTAAAAAGCATCAACTCCGCCTGCTCAGCGACTTCGAACAGCGGAACACCCTCTGGTGTTCGACCACTGTAACTGCTAAACGGCGATCAGACCTCGGAGGTAACCTGCGAGGCTAGAG
This sequence comes from Deinococcus pimensis DSM 21231, assembly GCF_000519345.1. Taxonomy (GTDB): domain Bacteria; phylum Deinococcota; class Deinococci; order Deinococcales; family Deinococcaceae; genus Deinococcus_A; species Deinococcus_A pimensis. Next base: position 305,921 of record NZ_KI912633.1, on the reverse strand, counting down.
TGCTGCTCAGCGTGGCGAAGGGGTTGAGGTAGGTGCGCAAGCCGCGAGGCAACGCGTGTGGGACGGACATGCCTATCATCTTGTCCCAGAGCACCATTACTGACCCTCAGGTAGTTAACGCTGCGACCAGTACATTTCCGCGATGACTTGGCGCCCCAGCCACTTTACTCGCGCGCAGATGGAAGAACGCCGTCTGGAAGCAGCTCGGCTCTTCCAACAGCACCACCTCACGCACCCTGCCCTCGCACGCGAGCTCGGGGTGCACCTCACGACCATCCAACGTTCGCACCGCACCTTTCAGGCAGGTGGCCCTGATGCCCTGCGCGCTCGGACTGCTCCTGGCCGCACCCCCTACCTCACCGCCGATCAGAAGCGCGACCTGCTCACCCTGTTGACCCAGGGCGGGCCGCATCACGGCTACCCGACGGACGAGTGGACGCTGCCGCGTGTTCGTAATCTTCTCTGGCAGCACTTCAAGGTGCTCTACCCGGTTGGGTATTTCGGGACGCTGCTGCACACCCTGGGCTGGAGTCCTCAAAAGCCTGTCAAGCGTGCACGAGAACGCGACGATGGACTCGTTGAGCATTGGCACTCAGAGACACTCTCCGAGCTGAAAAAAAGGACCTCGCGGGTGACGCGACCCTGGTCCTTCTCGAGGAGACAGGCAGAACTTTGTCACTTCCCTTCGCGGTCATGAGGGGGCAGCCCGAATCCGCTACCAGCAATGCGGGCACCTTCCAAGCGGGCACCTTCCAAGCCGAACGGCCTCCAGCGTTCGGCTCGCTTCACGTCGCGCTGCCGGCAGCGTGAACACACACGCCGCCCCAGTGCGGGTCCGGACCCGCACCCATTGCAAGAACAGCATCGTCAACATCATCAGCACCACATGATGCGTCAACCCCCGCCACGACCGTCCTTCAAAATGGTCGAGGCCCAGCTCTTCCTTCGTTTGGCCGTGATTCACCTCACACGCCCACCGCGCCTTCGTATGCTGCACGATCACTGCTTTCGACGTACACTTCAGATGGTTCGCCACGTAGTATTTGATGTCCCACCGCGCCGTTTCTCTCCGATGACCCACACCTCCTCGCTGGGGAGACGCTCGCCCTTGGAGATCTTAGGGCCGTCGGCTAGGGTCTGTCTGACTGATCTCACGGTGAGGTCGTACGGTCAGGCCATAGGCCGCACGGACCTCACCGAATCCCAGTGGCGCACCCTCGCACCCCACCTCCCCGGCAACCCCCGACGAGGACACGCCTACACTGACCACCGCCGCGTCATCAACGGCATCCTCTGGCGCCTCAAGACCGGCGCCACCTGGCGCGACATTCCCGAACGCTACGGGCCCTGGCAGACCTGTTTCGACCGCTTCGTCCGCTGGTCCCGTGACGGCACCTGGCAGCGCATCCTCACCGCCCTGCAAGTCAAACAGGACGCTGACGGCCACATCGACTGGGATGGCGCCGCCGCCGACAGCACCCACGTCCGCGCCCAGCGCAGCGCCACCGGGGCCCGCAAGACCCCTGCCAGGCTCGAAAAAAGGGGTTGATTCCAGGCGAGTGGCTCGGCGCGAGTCGAGGCGGTCGAACCAGCAAAATCCACGTGCTGAGCGACGGTAAGGCGCGACCGCTGGCGGTGCTGGTGTCCGAAGGTCAGGCGAGCGACGCGACGTACCTGGAGCCCTTACTGGACACCGTCCGGGTGCCGCGTGTGGGCGGTGGTCGTCCCCGCAAGCGCCCGCCGATCTTGCGGGTGGACAAGGCGTACGGCGCGCGGAAGTACCGGCGCTTGTTGCGCCGGCGGGGCATCAGGTGCGTGTGTCCGGAGCGCGAAGATGCCCGTCAGGCGCGCTTGCGGCGTGGGTCGAAGGGGGGACGACCGCCAACGTTCGACCGAGTGTTGTACGAGGGGCGGCAGGTAGTGGAGCGGTGCATCAACCGGCTCAAGGACTTCCGTGCGCTGGCGACGCGGTATGACAAGCGTGGACGGCACTTCTTGAGTGCCGTCCATGTCGCGTGCATCCTGCTGTGGCTCTGATCAGTCAGACAGACCCTAGTCGCATCCGCACAAGCCCCCAACGCGACTTCTTTGCGCCTTCGACGGCATGCCAGTAATGCGGCGGCAAAAGGCCCAACGCCTCGTGAATCGGCCGCGCCCGCTCGCTCGGTATAAGGTGCTTGGCCGGACGTCCCGTACGTTGCTTGGCCTGCGCAGCAAGGTCGACGTCCAGACGATAGACGCCATGATACCCAACGATTCCAACCGCCCAGGTCACCCCCGCTGTGTCAGGCCACGCCGAAAGGCCACACTCGATCCGTACCCGGCGTCCGCGACCACCACGCCGAAGGTCACGCCCGCATCGCGCACCCGGTCGAGTTCGTTCAGCGCGAGGTCCTGCTTGGTCGCGAACGCGCGCAGCTGTGCGGGGACGCCTGCAGAGGCACACCTTAATGGATCAGCGGTCCAGACTTGCGGCAGGAACAACCGCATCCCCAGCGGCGCGAACACTGGCCCGTCAGCGAGCGTGAGGGTGACGAGCACCTGGCAGTTGGTGACGCGGCGCTGCACTCCGCAGTACTGGGGCGCAACACCGACACTGCGGTCACCGCTTTTGGGCAGGGCGGTGTCGTCGATGATCAGCACGGCGTGCTTCTTGCCGCATAGGAGTTGGGCTTGCTGGGCGAGTTGCTGCAAGGTGGTCCCGGCATCCTAGGTGCTGACGTTGAGGAAGTGATGCAGTCGCTGGTAGGGCACGCCGAGGTGCTCGGCGATCGGCTCGGTGCTTTTGCGTTCGAGTGGAGCGAGGAGCCGACGGATGTACTTGGGGAGGCAGGCGCGTTGCTGGGCGCGATGGAGAGTTTTGAGATAGGAAGCAGGAAGTCTCGAAACGCCTCCGGCCAGGAGTGAGGTACGGCCCTAAGGGTCAGGATCAGTCAAAGGGGCGCTGGGCGACTGAGAGCCGCCCAGAAGTAAAAAAGTCTTGTAGCCCCCACAATAAAAGGGAGATATCATGAATTCATTTAAAAGTTGCTAGTTTTTGTAATTGCATTTTGGGTGATCGTATATTCACTGGTACCGTTGGTATTCTTTACTCTGAGACTAAATGTAGTTGCTGTGCCGACTCCATCAGTAACAACGATGCCCTGTGAATCACAGTTATCAATCAAGTCCTGGTCCAGGCTCGTTATCGCGCCAGTGTAGGTGCGATAGTTGCCGTTGTAGGCCGTCTGTGCTGCCTGAATCTGCTTACCGCAGTTGAGGCTGGCGGTGTCATAGGCGCGCTTACGTGCGCCGAGCAGGTTGGGGATGAGGACGGCGGCGAGGATGCCGATGATCGCGATCACGATCAGCAGCTCGATCAGGGTGAAGCCTTGCGTGCTATTCTTCATAAGACTCCTCGATGCAGTTGGAGGTATATATGAGCTCTGCATCGTGTCAGTCGAGGTTTTTCCACCCGGCTTAGCTTGGGCGTACCACCTCACCTTAAGCTTACATCATATTATTCACATTGTATATATATTTTTCTCATAATCGGGCAGAGCAAAGAGCAGCACTCTACCAAGCCACAGGAACGCCTTTCAAGAGAATAAAAACTTGGGCTCAAGACCTAACTGCCATAACAGGGCCAGGACCCTTGCGGGGCATATTGGTATCCCACCAGCCGATGCAGACGAAGTGATGAAGTCGTTCAGGTTCTTCGAGAACGACGAGATCAGCGACAGGACAGACAGTCTTCCGTTCGAGATTTGGTTTATAGAGAATGCCAGCGAGGGTGCAGCAGGGTGAATACACTTTCGCTTGGGGCGTTCGTACTGAGCGCGGAGGGGATGATGGTCTTGACGAGATACCAAAGGTCGTCAGGGGTGGGCTGGTCGACCATCATGCCACCATAGCGCTCTCTAAACTGTCCTCAGCCCCTTATGAAGCATTTCGTGCGAACACTTTAAGTGTATAAGGCGACGTTGACGGCGTGTACTTTATACTATTACCCTGAATGCTAACGCTTTGCAACGCGATGGTCACAACTTTGGAAGCTGTGCTGAAGCTAAACATCGTCGTGCCACTGGCCAGCATCAAATTGTCGGCAATCCAGGCGCGTGTGACCGCGCCGCTGCCACCTGTGAAGCAGGTGATGCTGGGAGTTGAAGTGGCGGTGATAGCGCCGCACCCGGTGACACTCGCGTCGTACGCCACCGTGACTTCCTGCAGCGCATATGCGTACGCGTCAAGGCGGGTATTGTCCCGTTCGGTGCTTGCCATCACGGTGCGGAGGCGGTAACGGAAGGCGTACAAGGTCCAACTGGTGATCTCCCCCGTTGAGGCGTTCACCACAGGCAGCACTACGGCGAGACACGGAAGGTTTCCGCTCGTAGGCGTGCGGCGGCAGTCCAGCCCGTCGATGGTGTACCCGTCCGGTACCTGTTGGGCGGCCTTGACGATGTCCCCGATGTACCCGCCGACATCTGTGAGGGAGATCAACCGTTGCGATTCGTACGAAGTGCGGGTCGAGGAGCTCACCGTGAACGACTGGAATTGAATCAGCGCCACGATAGCAACGGCAAACACGGCCATCGCAACGAGCATCTCGACAAGGGTGAAACCGGTCGTTTTCATCAGGGCCTCGCGAAGTCCATCGAGAAGGTGTACGACTTCGAACTGAGCGTGCAGTTTAAGGTGATGCGTTTGAGAATCACGCTGCCTGAGGTGCTGGTCTTCAGGCTCACGGGTGATCCTGCCGGGGAGATCGTGCAGTTGCTCGGCGCGGCTGGAGCGGCACTGTCGAAGTTCGTGACGTAGGTCGCGCGGGCCTGTTCGAAGTACGAACGTACGGTCATGGTGATGTCGGTGCGGTCCTTTGAGCGGACGTTCATGGTCATGTTGCTGGTGATCAGTCCCATCCCGACGACGATGACGACGGCGAGAAAGGCCAACGCGACCAGCACCTCGAGAATGGAGAATCCGGCCTGTCTTGAGGAGGTCACTGCACCACCACCTTGCCCATGCGGCTCACCACACGCACGGTGAGGGTTTTGCTGCTGTCACGCAGGGACTGCACGGTCAGAGCGATGGGGAGGGTGTCCGGGCTGGTGCCGTAGGGCGGGTTGAAGTTGAGGGTAGAGGTGGTCATGAGTTTCGTGTACTGCAAGGTGGTGGTGACGCCCGCGGCCGTGAAGGAGGAGCTGCCGCTGGTGGTGCTGAGCTGTTTGCTGCTCGCGGTGCGTTTGGCCTGCATGCGGGTGTTGTAAACGGCGGATGCGATGATGTTGGCGTCCATCTTGAGTCTCGTGCTGATCGTCCAGCTGAGGTATTTGGGAACCGCGAGCGTCGCGAGGATGGTGCCGATGGCGAGCACCAGGATAAGTTCGAGCAAGGTGAAGCCGCGCTTCATCGCTGTCTCCAGGTGTAGTTGAGGGGCGCGAAGGTGTAGCCGCCGATGCCGTTGAAGGCGCTGATGAGGGCGTTGATGTCGTACGCGACTTTGCGGCCGTTGCCGGCGATGTCGGTGCTGCTGTTGTCCGTGCCGATCACGGTGCCGCTAGACAGCACGGAGCCTTCAACGACCACGGCGCCGCAGACCTGCAGGTTGCCTTTGAGGTCGAGGTTCCCGCGGACGTAGATCAGCCCTTTGAAGTCGCACACATCGCCGGCCTGTCCGTTCTGGTTGATGTTGAGGTCACCGTCGATGACGAGGATGCCGTTACCGTTGATTTTTTCGTTATTGAGGTTGACGTTTCCGTCGGTGCTGCTGACCCAGGTGAGTCCGCTGACCGCGCCTGTGAAGCTCGCTTCGGGCACTTTGGTGGTGTAGCTGCTGAGGGTGGCGCTGTTGACCCCGAAGGTCTGCTGGAAGAGCGCGTCGCTGAGCGGACTGGGGACAGTACCGCTGCCCTGTACGACGCCCCCGACGACGTTGGCGCCGCCGTTCTGGTTGTAAACGCCGCTGGTGGCGATGCCGTTGGTGGATTTCGTGACTGCCTGCCCCTCCGTGACGAGTACGCCAGGGTTGGTGGGTACCCAGCCCGTCACGGTGACGGTGGAGGTTTTGGGATCGGTGCTGTTGTTGGTGGCGGTCGCGACGGTGGCGGTGTATGTGACGCCGCCGATGTTGAGGGCGATGGTGTCGTCTTTGTAGAAGCCTTCTGCGCTGGTGAGGGTGAGGGTGTTCGAGGCGCTGGTGTAGCTGGTGACGGCGTTGTAGATGTAGTTAAGGCCGGACGTGCCGGAAGGCAATTGCCAGCTGCTCGTCCCGCTGGGCAGGGCGGGCAGGCTGACAGCGGTGAGGTTGACCTCTCCATTGTTGTTGCTGGTCACCTTGAAGGTGCCAGTGGCGGTGGTGGCGCTTGTGTTGCTCTTGACGGGCAGGCGCACGTACATGCCGGCTTTGAGCAGGCTGGAGTTGCTTTGGCTGGTGGCGTCCGAAGCGACGGAGACGGTGGCGGTGGTGGGGGTGATGCTGGTAGTGAGGTTAATGGTGTTGGACGAAGTGACGTTGAGGAAGTTGGTGTACGTTTCGGAACTGCCGGAGGCGGTGGTGCCCGATATGACCGCGCCGCCGGACAGCGTGACGGATGGCCAGGAGGTGAGGGCGCCGTACACGTTGGGGGGGGCGAGCGCCAGCTTGGAGAGTTTGTAGGTGCCAATGACTCGCGCTTGGTCACCTCCGACGACGCTGCCGGCCTCGACGTCGACGCTGCTGATGTTGCCGCTGCTGTCGAGGGTGATGTTTTTGGCGGTGAAGTTGACGGTGCCGTTGGCGGCCGAGTAGGGCGTGATGGTCGATGCGCTCAACCAGGCGTTGAGGGCGCAGGCGGCCTTGAGGGCGGCGGTGCTGCTGGTCGCGCAGCTGGTGGGGACAGTGCCTGTGAAGCGGGTGGCGGCGCTGGTGACCAGGGGGGTGAAGGCGTTGGCGCCGCTTTCGGCGGCGAGGAGCGCCTGGTAAGACGCGGTGTCCGAGGAGGAGGTCTGTCGGGTGTTGAGGGCGATGGTGGTGGTGGTGATGAGGATCGTGACGAGGATCGCGGCGGTGAAGAGGACAACGACGAGCAGGGCGACACCGGAGGTTCTTTGCTTCATGGATCTCCAACCAGCCCGGGAAGGGGCGAAGCGAGGGCTTGACGGAAAACTCAGACTTCTTAAATATTGCGCGTGGGTAAATCTCCTGTTACCCCCTGATGGGGGTACTTTCCCGAAGAAACCCGAGGAATTTCACGCTTCTGTCGCTTGCAGTGTGATGATCAGCGTTCGCCTCAGGTATGAGCACAGAACGTACGCGCCGTGACCACCCTGCACCTTCACGCCCGAATACCGTACGCAACGGCGCAGACAACCGTCCCCAGGACTGAGGTGAGCCGCGCTCCAGCCGAAACCAGTGGTCGACGTCAGCGCAAAAGGCGGTTCAGCTCCTTACGCGCGGCGCGCAGCAACTCTTTGTTGTGGTAGGGCGTCAACGTCAACCCCAGCGGTGACGTCGTACGGGAGAAGCGCTCGATGCCCTGCTTCAGCACGACCTGAGCCGCTGGAACGTCTTGCTGCTGCGTCTTCAGAGCCGCGAGGTCAAGGTACGCCCTGAGGTAGGCGTAGGGAAACCGCTCGATGACCTCCTGCAGCGCCCGCTCCTGCTGCGCGGGTGTGCGCGCGAGGGCCAGACGCAGCCGGTAAGGGTCGAAGCTGTCCGGATTCATCCTTGTGGCGTGGTCGAGCAAAAGGTCCGCTTCCGCAGGCGACACGTGAGGCAGACGGTCCTTAAGTTCGGGCAGCCACGCGAGATGCTGCTGCAATGGTGACCCCAGGGTGCGCAGCGGCCAGAACCAGGCCAACGTCACGGCGATCAGCAATGCCGACCAGCCCCAGCCACCAAACCGGGCTACAGAAGATCCGAGCGTGAGGTCCTCCCTCTCGGTGGCTTTGGTGGGACCGAAGGCGGCGCCAAGCGTGACGAAGGCGGCGATCATCACCAGCGGCATGTCCCCGGTGATGTCGGTCAGCAGGGACAGCCAGAGACCCAGCGCGCCCAGCCCCCAGCTCCAGCGGCCCTCGCGCCAGCTGGCGCGCAGCACCAGCCCGAGGAGCAACAGCAGCGTTATCATCCGCGCCCATCCGCCGGTGGCGACCGTCTCGAGGTAGTAGTTGTGCGGGAACCGCGAGAAGTACACGGGCCAGCGCAGATACGCTTGAAAAGCGTTCTGGTATGCGCCGTTCCCGACGCCCAGCGGGTGGCGCCACGCGAGGTCCGCGGCGGCTTCCCACATTTGCAGGCGTGTCTGCAGGTTCCCACCTTGTTCCGCGTCGGCAGTGGAGACGGTCATGGCGCCTTTGACGGTGGTGGCCTGCAGCAGCGGATGTTTGGGAACGACCGCGTCGATGGCGGCGACACCGAGGGCCATGGTGAGGACGACACTTCCGAGGACGCGCAAAGACACGCCTTTGCGGTGAAGGAGGCCGAGCGCGAGCAGGCTGACCAGCAGGGCGGGAACGGTGACGGAACGTGAGCCGGACATCGCCACGGCGTACGCGGCGAGGACCGTGACGCCGGCAGCCCAGACCTTCAGGCGCGGATGCCGTAGCCAAAGGGTGAGACCGACGGGCAGGAGCGGCAACGCCTGGGCGGCGCTGGTGTACAGACTCGAGCCTGACAGATAGGAGATGCCGCCGAGCGTGATGGAGACGAGGTTAGTGTACAGGCCGTTGAGCAGCAGCAGCCCCAGGACGAGCGTGGCGGCATGGCGGGTTCGTCCGGCGATGAAGGCGGCGAGGTAGGTCAGTTCCCACAGGGCGAGGTTGATGGTGTCACCGGGCGCGCGGCTCCACAGCAGGGTCAGTAGCCCCGAGGCCCACCAGAGCCAGGCGAGGAGGGGCAGGTCGTGACGGCGCAAGAGATGAACGGCGAGCGTGCCAAACCCGATCAGGAGGGGGAGGGGTTGTTGGCTGAACTGAGGACCGAGGGTGTTGAGCTGGTACGTGGTGAGCAGCGCAATGCCGGTGACGACCAGGGTGACGCCCTGGGTGACTCCGGGTGGTTTGAGGGTCCAGGAAAAGGTGGAAGGCTTCAGGGCACACATACCTTCAGTAGAGCGCAACCAGCCCAATAAATTAAGATAGCGTGAGGAATCTTTCTCATTTTCCTGACGAAGCTCGATGCCAGGCTCAGACACGCTTCAATTTTCACATCGTTACGCAACCTCACATATATACTTCATATATGCCCGTCTTCGAGTACCGTGTGCGCGACCGCTCCGGCAACATCATCAAATCCCAGTACGAAGCGGACAACATCTCCGTCGTCCGCGACGCCCTGCGCGCCAAAGAGCTCTTCGTCATCGACATCAAACCCCCCAAAACCGGCCTCCACGGCGACATCAAGATCCCTTTTCTAGAGAACCGTCCCCCCAGCCTCAAACAGGTCGCCATCTTCTCCCGCCAGATGGCCACCCTCATCAACTCCGGCGTGCCCCTCGTGCAGTCCCTCGCGATCATGCAACGCCAGATGGAACACCCGGGGTTCAAGAAGATCGTCACGGGCATGCGCGTGGACGTCGAGTCCGGCATGCCGCTCTCCGACTCGATCGCCAAGCACCCCAAGGTGTTCAATCGCCTCTACCTCAACCTCGTCCGTGCAGGTGAGGCGTCCGGCACGCTCGACAGCATCCTCGACCGCGTCAGTGCCTTCCTCGAAAAGGACCTCGCGCTCCGCGGCAAGATCAAAAGCGCCATGACCTACCCCATCATCGTGCTCATCTTCGCGATCGGCATCACCTACTTCCTCCTCACCACCATCGTGCCGCAGTTCGCGGGCATCCTCACCCAGCTCGGCGCACCCCTGCCGCTGCTGACCCGCGCCCTGATCGCCGTCTCGGACTTCCTCAAGTCTAAAACCTGGATCCTCGCGCTGGTCGGCGTCGCCGGCTTCTTCGCCTACCGCGAGTACTACAAAACCAAACAAGGCCGTCATGTCATCGACGACTTCAAACTCCGCGTGCCTGTCTTCGGTACCCTCATCAAACGCTCTGCCATCGCGTCCTTCGCGCGCACCTTCGGTCTACTGCTCTCCAGCGGCGTGAACATCATCGAAAGCCTTGAAATCACCAAAGGCACCGCAAACAACATCATCGTCGAAGACGCCCTCGACAATGCCCGCAACGTCGTCATGGTGGGCGAAATGATGTCCGGCAGCCTCGGCGCCGCCAGCAAGATCTTCCCCCCCATGGTCGTGTCGATGGTCTCCATCGGTGAGGAAACCGGCGCGCTCGACAACATGCTCGACAAAGTCGCGGATTTCTACGACCGGGAAGTCGATGAAGCTGTCGACAGCCTCACCGCCGCGATCGAACCGATCATGATCGTGTTCCTCGGCGCCATCGTCGGCTTGATCGTCGCGGGCATGTTTCTCCCGATGTTCGCCATCATCGGTCAGCTCAGCCAGTAAGGGTTGTAGGCGGACACCGAAGATTCCCATTGTAGGTTGCCACTCTAGTTGCCCACTCACCGATGTATATGCCCAGCCCTTGAATCGAAGCGCCTCCGCATGGAGGCGCTTCTTCTTCGTCCCGGACGGCGTCTCTCCACACCAGCATTCGAGGACGCCGAAAAACTGGGCAAACCACCCTACCCCCTCCCCACGTCGAACCCGCACTGGTACGACGTCAACGCCAGTCGCCCAGACCCCACACCGACTCGCCCACTCCGGCTACGCTGGAACGACGACATGTCGAAGACGCACCTGCCTCCATTGAACTCGGTGTTTCACCGCACGTGGCTTGAACTTGCCCGAAGGCGGTCGTGGTGTCTTGGTGGTCCTCGGAGAGCACGAGACCTCGGTCTACGCCTGGGTACACGTTCTCTCCGACGGTCAACCCTCTATTCGGGAGGTACCGGCCCTCGAGCCTCGAGCTCTGCCTCGCCAACCCGGACCTCGCGCCTCAACTGCTCGAGCTTCTCCCGGAGCAAATCCGATACGCTTTGACGGCCACCCTGGCGCCTTGTGCGTCGAACGGGTCGAACACGACTTCGGCGCCCACACCACCGCGATTGGTCGTCCACCGTGGATCATCGTCGAACAGTGTCCCGTTGCTTCGACTCGCGGAGATCGAAGGGGTACGCGACGCCCTTCGGATGCCGCTGCCGCGGGGAACGATGGGCGACGCGAGGTGGAGGCTGGAGTCGTTGACGCTCGACGGTGTGTGCCAGCTGCACAGCAACTTCGGCCAGTCGGCCCGCGCGACCTTTGTGACGGTGCTGTTGGAGAACCCCTCCCAGGCGGAGGACCTCGTCGCCGTCGTCGAGCTGGTGTGGCGTGCGCTGGAGGCACACGAAATGCTCGCGGCGCGGCAACTCGGGGTGGGGCTCGCGCTCAACGTGGCGGCGGAGCGCACCGCGGTCCGGGGGAGCAATCTCAGCCTCGAGGCGCAGGAGCGGCTGCTCAGGCTGGCGCTGTCCGTCCTCCCGGACGGTACGGAGCAGCGGACGCGGGGGTTGTTGAGCGCGGCCTTGACGGGCGTTGAACGGGCGTGGGCCGGGCGGAAGCCCTGCGTGGGTGAAGGCGCGGGGACGCCGAGCACCTTGGTCGTGGAGGGCGCGCCCGCGTACGAGTGGAAGCCGTTCGAGGACTGAGCGGTTCGCGTACGGGTCGCGGCGCCCACCCGCTGTTTTCCGCCCTCCGAAGCCTTCACTCCACCTCTTGCGCGATGCCCAGCGCTTCCCAGTGGTCGGTCTCGGCGTAGGCCCAGCGGTGGCAGCGGTCCAGTTGAAGGCGGTTGAACCATGCCGCCATCTCGGGCGTGAGCTGCACGAGCTGGCAGTCGCACCTTTCCGGGTGGGAAGCCATTCAAGGACGCACGCCAACGTCACCCACGCCTCGAACATCACCGCGAGCTTGTCGTACCGCGTGGCGATCCGGCGGTGCCGTTTGAGACGAGCGACGAGACGCTCGATCTTATTCCGCTCCCGGTACACCCCACCGTCGAACCCCCGCGATCGCCCCTGATCCGAGCGCCTGGGAGTCACCGCTTTAATGTGCCGACGGTGCAGCAACCGCCGCAGACTCAGGTAGCTGTACCCTTTGTCTCCAACCAGCACGGCAGGGCGTGAGCGGGGCCGCCCTTGCCGTTCCCGTTTGACTCGGCCAAGGTCCAACAGCGGCTTCAGGTACTTCGCTTCATGTCGCTCGCCTCCAGAAAGGACGAACGCCATGGGCTTGCCGTTCCCTTCCGCGCGCAGGTGGAGCTTGGTGCCAAAGCCGCCACGAGAACGGCCCAGCGCTTGGTCGTCCTGCCCGTCGCGCGCGCCCGCCGCACAAGGGTGGGCGCGGATGACCGTCCCATCCACGAAGTGGGTGTGCCAGTCGAGCAGTCCCTGGAGGTCAGCGGTCCGTTGCAGGTGATGCAGCAGGCGCTCCCACAGACCGGAACGCGTCCAGCGGCGGAAGCGGACGTAGACGCTGTTCCACTTCCCGTAGCGTTCAGGTAGGTCCCGCCATGCGGCGCCCGAGCGCAACATCCACAGGATGCCGTTCAGGACACGCCGATGGTCATGGCAGGGTCGGCCACGGGGTGGGCGCTGGGAAGGGAGGAGTGGAAACAGGATGGCCCACTGCTCGTCGGTCAGGTCATAACGGCACAGCCCACGATGTTAGTGCAGCAAGGTGAACGTGGGAGTTACACGTCCACGCCGTCGTAGGCGTCGCCGAGGGAAGTGAAGCGGTCTGAAAGCCAGAAGAGCTCGTCTCCGGGTGCTTCCCACAAGGACTTCACGAGCTTGGTGAAGGATCGCGCGACCACCGCGCAGCTTCCCACGATCCCATGGATCTCGTGGTTGCTGTCGTAGCACCGCCCCAGCCGCTCGGGGGCCAGGTCGATGGAGAGGTAGTCGCCGCCAAAGTCTTCAGCGATGAGGTACCACTGTGCGGTGATGTCATCCTCGTACAGCTCGCCCACGATCTTCGGGTTGGCGAGAACGAACTCCTGAGGGGTAATGATGCGGAATGGAAACGAGATGTCGCTCTTGCTGAAGAACTCGACCCCGCCGCACAGGGTGTAGAAATCGCGAACGTCATCAGGAAGTTGGTGCGGTGGTACGGGTTGGGGCAGCCCACCGGTGGGGTGGACGACGCAGTCGGGATGACTCTTGATTTGATCCAGGAGTTGGCGGAGTTCGCTCACGCCTCGACTGTAAGTGACTTGCTCCCGTCCTGTCGGCTAATTCGTCAACGCGGCCTAGAGGGCCCCTCACAACGTGCCCGGTCGGCTGCGATGGTTGATCAACGGACGGCAAGACACGGTCCAGGATACGCTCTGAATGAACCTTACCCAGAAGTTCAAAATTCAGTCGCACAGACCATAGCCGACCCACTATCGGACGCGCTGGCAGCCTACGCGAACGCAACCGGCGAGACGAACAAGCCAGTGAAGGAACTTCAGGACGAGGCGATTCCCGCGATGCCGGCGGCCTTCGAGCAGTTGCGTTCGTTCTTCCATGGCCATGACTACACAGCGGCCTTAAACGCACACCCGACTAACGTGCTGCGAGTGTACTTGGACGCGATAGACCACGTGTTGGACACGAGCCATACCGTCGGAAATGGTGAAACGGCTTGCGACGGCGTTCGCGCTGGCCGTGCCGCGCGAAGAGACCCGGGAGATCGCGCCGCATCTGGCGTTCTTCCAGCGTGTCGCGACGATGATTCGTAAGCGGCTAGCTGACGAGGCCGAACCCGATGTGAGCGTAAGCGGATCAGGCGATATCGACGCGGCCGTGCGGCAGGTAATCGGCGGCGCAGTGGACGCCGGTGAAGTCATTGATCTGTTTGCCGTCGCCGGACTTGACGAGGTGCGGTTGGACATCCTCAGCGACGAGTTCCTGGAACGGGTGTCGGCCCTCGAGCAGAAGAACCTCGTGCTGGAAACGCTGCGGAAGTTGCTGAATGATCAGGAGGAGCGAGCGGACCAATCTTGTGCAGGCTCGGAAGTTCAGCGAGGCGCTGGATCGGGCGATGCTCGGCTACACGAACAAGCAGCTCACCACGGCGCAGATGATCGTGCAGCTCCTGGAGTTGGCGAAATGGGTCCGCGAGGCGAAGCGACACGGAGAGGAGCTGGGGCTCAGCGGCGAGGAGACGGTCTTCTACGACGTGTAGGCGTAAAACGGATCGGCCAAAGAGGTCATCACGTCCGAAGAGCTTCGCTTTATGGCGCGCGAATTAACAGAGATGGTAAAGAAGATGCCCCGCCTAGACTGGACTCAGCGCGAAAGTGTGCGAGCAGACTTTCGTCGTAAGTTCGTCGACTGCTCACACTGCACGGCTATCCACCGGATCTTTCGGAAGGAGCTACACAGCTCGTCTTTCGCCAAGCCGACCTTGCGGCACAGAACGTAGAGTAGTCGCCTGAATTAATCCCTTAGCAATTGATCTGCCAACAATTGAGGAAGGCTCACTCTTGGAGCTTGCCTCAACATTGTAAGGCACGAACAAGGCACGCGGTCCGTTCCTCTCCGAAACTCAAATGCAAAAACCCCCACTGAGTGGGGGTTTTTTTGGCGCGCCCGAAGAGATTCGAACTCCTGGCCTTCTGATCCGTAGTCAGACGCTCTATCCAGCTGAGCTACGGGCGCGTGTTGGCGGAGAGGGAGGGATTTGAACCCTCGGTACCCTTTTGGAGTACGCGGTCTTAGCAGGACCGTGGTTTAAGCCGCTCACCCACCTCTCCGTGGTGGTGTGGGGTTTTGGCGGAGGGTGAGGGATTCGAACCCCCGGCGGGTTGCCCCGCTGCAGTTTTCAAGACTGCTGCCTTCAACCGCTCGGCCAACCCCCCTTGGTGGGGTGCGTCTTGGGGTGTTCCTTTGACGCGTGAGTGAGTATAGGGGGTTGTGGGGGTGTTGTCAACTGTGGTTAGGCGGGGTGGGTGGTGGGGGTGTGTTGGGTGTAGATGGGGTCGTGGATGCGGCGGGTTTCTTGTTGTTTGTGGGTGACGTTGGCGATGGTGATGGCGCCGATGGTGAGGAGGAGGAGGATGCGGATGAGGGCGGCGCGGCTGAAGTCGATGATGCGCATGTTTTTAGGGTGGGGGTGGTGGGTTTGTGGGGTGGGGGGTGGGGGGTGAAGGGGTGTTTGGGTGGGGTTGAGGGTTTTTTGGGTGGTCTTTGTTGTAATTGGGTGGGCGTTCTGGTTGCGCGGTGGTTTGTGGTTTTGGGTTTGTTGAGGGTGGTCAGGCGGTTGATCGGTGAGTGGGGCTGGGGTGCTGGCGGGTTTCGGACGAACCATTCCGGCCTCCTTCCTCCCGTGCTCGGCGGATCTGTCTGAGCGCCTTGGGGAGATGGACAGAGGTCAGTACACCTGCGGGTTTGTCGCTACGCTTGCGGCGCCTGGCTCCCGCAGGTGCCGGCGCTTCGTGTTCCTTCCGTAGGAACTTTCAGCTCATCAGGTGCACATGCAGCTTATGCTGGCGATGTGCCCGCCACCCTTCCCCAGGCGCCGACGCCTGCTGGACGCCCACTAAACTACTGGCTTGGCTTCTGGCTCACCTGGTTCTTCCCCGGGGCCGGCCACACGTACATCAACCGTCCTGGCTGGCACGCCGCGTGGCTCGGCATCGTCATCTTCCTGTCCCTCCTGGGCAACACCTATCAAGCCGCGCCCGCCCTGGGAATTACCGCGCTCGTCGCGCAGGTCGTGCTGCTCGTCGTGCGGCTCACGCACTACCGGAGCCTCTACGCACGGCAGTTCACCCCGGGTACTCCGGTGACAGGGATCAAAGAAGGGTTGAAGTGGGGCTTGGTGAGCGTCCACGCCGGGCTTGGCAGCGCCGCAGTGCTCAGCATGGTCGCCGCGGTCCTCATACCGAACTTGATGGTTGTGGGTGTATCGGCCGAGGAGCAGAGTCACAGGGACTTCGCGCGCGGAGTCTTTGGCGCGGCGGTACAACAACATGCCCTCCGAGGTCCCATCACGACCGGCTCCTGCGTGACAAGATTGCAGAATATGTTGCTTGCGCCACCCAACGACCTCGTGTCGTGCGAAGTGACAACGGACGCAGAAGAAAATTCGACGATCCGCATGCGATTCAAAAATGGCGATGTGTTCGTAAGGCCAGGGCTCTGATCTGAAGGAAAAAAGCGCCTCCAGCTTTGACCGGGGCGCTTCGACCATCCACCTACAGTCGCTTGAACCGCGCCTTCAACCCATCTAGAAAGCGCTGTGTCCACCGGGAGCCCACGTATCTCCGCGCGGACGAGCGTCACGTTCGTCCGCGCCTCATACGACCACGTGATCGTGCTTGGCGTGCCCACCTGCGCTGTCAGGGGGGCTGCCTCGAACACCGTGCTCTGCCCTATCTGACGCACGTACCGGTACGGCTCGTAATTCGCGCCCGCCCGTACCGTCGGGCCAAACTCGAGCAGTGCACCCTGAATCTGTTGTGGCGTCGCAGCGTACTCCGCGTTGACGATGAAGGGGGGTTGCTCGGTGACGCGCGGCACACAACTCACGAGGGCAAGCAGGGGCAAGGGCAGCAGAGCGAGTCGCTTCACGCGCTTACTGTACTTCCTGGCTTTCCTACTCAGCGGCGCACCTGTGACCAATGGCCAGCATGTGCAACCCCACTTATCTCACTCAACGCTTACTATTTGCCCATGACGACAGTCCAACCGCAGCTCGTACCTCAACCCGCCCGTACTCGACCCAATTACTGGGGGGGCTTCCTCCTCACCTGGTTCTTCCAGGGCGCCGGCCACACCTACATCAACCGGCCAGGATGGCACGCTGGCTGGATCGGCATTCACTTCGGGCTCTCCGTCCTCAACGCCATCCTGATCAACGCCCTCCCTCCCCTCGCGGTCGTCAGCGTCCTCGCCCAACTCGCCGCGTTCATCCTCTGCCTCGTGCAGTACCGCAACTTCTACGTGCAGCAGTTCACGCCCGGCGTCCCAGTCATCGGCATCAACGACGGCTTCAAATGGACGCTGATCGCCGTCCACCTGGTGCTCGCCGCCCTCGCCCCCTTTGGCGTGCTCGCCTCGATCCTGGTGCCGAACATGCTGAGCGCCCGCAACCGCGCCATGGCGATGGGTCATCAGTCCTACGCCCAAGCCATCTACGCGCAGGCCATCGCGCAGGGCGCCATCACGACGTTACGCGACGGTCCCTGCGAAAACACCCTGCAAGAACTGCCGGACACGCCGTACTATGTCCGCAGCTGCACCGTGACCGTCGGGAACAACCCCGCGGACCCCAAGGTGACCGTGAGGTTCAACGACAACACCACCATCAATCTCCCCTGAACATCACTGTTTCGGAAGCCCCCGTACCCCCTCAAGTACGGGGGCTTCCACTGGGGAGCACGGTCACCCTAAGCGGTTGCGCTCCTCGCGCATACTGAGAGCATTCGTGCCCGCCCCTGCCCCCACCAACGCACGCCGTCCCTTCCTGCTGCTCCTGCTCCTCGGCGCCGTCATCACCGCTGGGGTCCTCACCACCCGCACCCCCAAGACCTACCCGCCCCTCGCGCACTTCCCCATCGCCTTCCAAGGCGTAATCGGCGTTGTCAACATCTACGACGACCCCACCTGGACACTCGTCACGACCGCCGAAGGCATGGACGTGCAGACGCAGGCGTACTTCGACGACCGTCAGAACACCATCCACATGCGCGCCCATACCTGGACGGCGTTCCTCCCACATGAAGCGTCCCACCTCTTCGACCTGCAGACCGACGCGCAGCGCACCGAGGAGATCGTCCCCGAGTGCGCGAGCACACCGGACGCGTTCGCGTTCAACTCGGTCGTGCGCCGTGAGGGGACTCGCGAGGGCGTTCATGACAAGGCCTAGGTCGTGTAGGCCAAGGGTAGCGGCTCACGAAGAGCCGCTACCCTTGCACGCTGTGCCGCGAAGAACTCACCGATGCACAATGGGCTGACCTCTCACCACTGCTCCCCGCTCTCAACGGACGTGGCCGTCCCTACCTGGACCACCGACCCATCGTCAGCGGCATCCTCTGGGCCATCCGCACGGGCGCGCCCTGGCGCGACGTGCCCGAGCGGTTCGGCAAGTGGACCACCATCTACAGCCGCTTTCGCCGCTGGACCGCGCAAGGCGTCTGGCAGCGCGTGTTCACTCGCGTGCTCGAACTTGCTGACCGTGCTGGGCAGCTCGACTGGTCCACGCACTTCGTGGACGGCACCGTCGTTCGCGCGCACCCCTGTGCCGCCGGTGCCCGAGGTGGACAGCAGCACGAAGCGCTGGGACGCTCCCGTGGTGGCTTCGGGACGAAGATCCATCTGCGCGCCGAAGGGCACGGCCGACCCTTCGCGTTCGTGCCCAGTGGCGGCGAGCGCCACGAGGCGGCCTTCTTCGATGAGCTGATGCGTACGGGTGCAGTCAAGCGCGGCGGGCGAGGACGACCCAAGATCCGGCCAGTGCAGGTGGTGGGCGACAAGGGCTACTCGTACCACCGCATCCAACGTGACCTACGCCGTCGTGGAATACGTGTGGTCGTTCCGCGCCGCACCAACCAACCCTCACGTGCGACCTTCGACGCGGTGACGTATCGGGAGCGCAACCGGGTCGAGCGGCTTGTGGGACGGATGAAACGCTGGCAGCGCGTGGCGACGCGGTACGAGAAGCGCGCGAGTCACTTCGCGGCGGTCGTGACGGTCGTGGCCGTACTGGAGTGGTTGCCGTTGTGGCTGACGGAAGCTACTCGAAGGTGATGCGGGTGTCGGGAGCGTCATGCGCGAGGTCCTTGAGCAGGGCCAGGAACCGACCCTGACGCAAGGCTTCGAGCGAGGCGGTCCCGACGAAGCGGACCTCGTTCGCGACTGGAGCACCCGGCCCGCCTAATAAGGAATCAGCGAAGGCATCGAAGTTACGGCCAAAGCCGGGATGGGGTGAGTTCACGTCGCGCACGTACGCTTCCCAGAACTCGTCTTCGGAGGTCACGCCCGAACAGTCCACGATGATGACCTTGAAGTTCACCTGATCAGTGTTCCACGTGGGCAGACACAGTTGGCACCACTGTGCCGTCCCTTAGCCGACACGACCTAGCACCTGGCACGGTCGTGAAGAGCACTTGGTACTGCTCAGGCAGGGTGTACGTGCCGACGGTGAAGTCGCCTGACTGGACGAACGCGAAGGAGACGAGACCGAAGACCAGCACGGCGAGGATGGACAGCAGCTTGTTCATGGAGCCTTCCGTGGAGCAAAAGAAGGCAGGTCGCTAGGTGGGCGGCCCTGGGCGGAAACGCATAGCACAGGTCAAGGAACTCTCTCCGAGCGGTGTGAAGCTGTCACAGACATAGGACGGAGCATGGACGCATGCACCTCCCCATGGATGACCAAAGGAAGTGGAAGGCCGCGCGAGAAGACGCGCGAAAATCTGTCACAGAGGTGCTCCAATTAGCCTCCAGGCACGACGACACGGACCTGCTTGAGCTGGGGTGTGAACTCCGCGACCGTTACCTGCATCGTCCGTTCGATATGAAGAACCTGCAGCAGATCCGAGGGGAAGCGGATTGGGCAGTCGTGGAGTACCAGCTGCGAAGAGGTTGAAGTAATGCAGCGTGGCGTTAGGAAGCACCGGGGTCATCTCTGACGCGTAACCCTTGCTGTTCGTGGGTAAGACGATGAGGGCGGGGTCGCGGGCAGGTGCAGGGCATGCGTGAGGACGAAAAGTCAAGCTGGCTCGGAGAGCGTCAGTACCTGCTTTTCCTGTGGGCGCCGCGGGGCGTTCTGGGAGCGTCCTGAGGCGCGGGGATGGCGCTGCGCAGCGCGGGCGGCTGGACCTGGGGCTGGTGTGAGCTGTGAGGTGTGATGGGCGCGGCGGTCGCGGGCGCGGGAGGGGTAGGTTCGGGCGTCGGCCTGCCCTCGACGCGTGCGAGCTCGATCGGGTCAAGGGTGAGGTCGTCGGGATGGGCAGGGGATAGGGCGGGCGGCTCGGCCGCTCGTGCTTGAATGGCGGCCTGTTCAAGGTCGTGCAGGGTCTGGGCGGGTGCGGCACGGTGGCTGCGGAGTTCCTGTGCGTCGTGCTCTTGGAGGCGGTTCTGCCAGTCGTGGTCGCTGCTGTAGCGTTCGAGGGTGCGGACGCTGACGCCGTCGCCGATGCCGTTGAGCTGGTCGGCGAGGTTGGCGAGGCTGCGCTCGTGAGGCGGGAGGTCCTTGAGCCAGTCGAAGTAACGATCCGCGCGGCGTCGTGCAAAGCGGGTCTTGTGGTGCTCGGTCATACGAGTATGATGCTCTATTTGGCGGTAATTGACGGTGATTTTGGCAGTGCAAGATACGCGGCGATGGTAGGGCGGAAATCTATTTGGCGGTATATGGCGGTAACTGAGCAGGAGGGTTGCGGTGGGTCTGACGCTCATGCTTCAGCAGAAATGACGTGCTGGGCGGACTCTCCTCTAAGAATGTGGGCGTAGCGAGCAGCAAGGGGGTGAAACCTCCGTAATCTTGTGGGGAGTGGCCAGCGTGACGATCCCAAAAGTTCCCGATCCGCAGGAAGAGTCGTTGCTGTTTGATCTGCGGCGCCTTCCCGCTGACGTGCGGGCGCATGTGCGCGGGCAGCTGCGGGGCAGGAGCGCCCCGCGGGTGGTGCTGCAGGAGCCGCGAAACGGGCGGGTCGGGTATCGACGTCTCCGTACCGACGAGGTGGGCGTACAGTCCCGCTCGGTGCACGAGGCAGCGGCTGAGCTCCCGGCGGGCAGCCTCGAGACGACGGTGCTGTTCTTCAACGTGACCACGGGCGCCCTGTGCTCCGAGGACACGTCGGGTGATGGGCACGCGGTGCGGTTCACGCGGGGCGCGCGGCGCAGCCGCTGGTCGTTCGTGTGCCCTGCCTGCGAGACGGCCACGGAGCGGGTGTACGCCGTGGCGGCGTGCGGGTTGAGCGAGACGCTGGAGCTCACGGCGCCCGAGGCGCTGGTGGGGTGCCGGTCCTGCCTGGGGTTGGTGTACCGCTCCCAGGCCGAGCATAAGACCGCGCTGGGGGATGAGCGGCGAGCGGGGCGGGAAGGCGCCGCGGGCAGCGCCGCGAGGATGCGGGCGCTGCAGCGTCTGGTGGACCGGGAGGAGCGCGCGTTGAAGCGCGAGGAGCGGAAGTTCGGCGCGCTGTTGTTGCAGATTCCGGGGCTCACGGCTGCCATTGCGGCAGGCGAGGGGAACGTGCTCGTGGAACCGATAGCTCCGCAAACGCGTGAGGATGATACGCCTGTGGGACCTCTATCGATGGAGCAGCATCCAGGGACGGTGCCGCCGCGAGGAGAAACGCGAACGGGCCTGCCGGAAGTCACGAAGCGTCCTCCGCTTGCAGCGGATTGAGGTCAGGCGGCTCCTGGGAACCCAGTTTGATAAACGGTCTTAGCAGGACCGTGGTTTAAGCCGCTCACCCACCTCTCCAGGTGTGGGGACGGGTTTGGCGGAGGGTGAGGGATGGGGGCCCCCGGTAGGTTTCCCTACTGCAGTTTTCAAGACTGCTGCCTTCAACCGCTCGGCCAACCCCCCGTTCGTGGGGTGCGTCTGGGGGCCTGCCTTTGACGCGTGAGTGAGTATAGGGGGTTGCGGGGATGTTGTGGGCAGGGGCGCCCTGGGGGGTGGGGGCCGCGGCACGGGCGCACAATGGGGCATGACTGAAGCGCGCGGTCCCCTGGCGTTCTATTCGGAGCTGGCGTCCTGGTGGCCGCTGATCTCTCCCGTGGAGGAGTACGCGGAGGAGGCGGCCTTCGCGGTGGGGTTGCTGCGGTCGGCCGGGCGGGAGGTGCGTGAGGTGCTGGAGCTGGGCAGTGGCGGCGGGCACAACGCGGCGCACCTGAAGGCGCACTTCGATCTGACGCTGGTGGACCTGTCGGAGGAGATGCTGGAGGTGTCGCGGTCCCTCAACCCCTCGTGCGCGCACGTGCGGGGCGACATGCGGAGCGTGCGGCTGGGCCGGACGTTCGACGCGGTGTTCGTGCACGACGCGGTGGATTACATGACGAGCGAGGCGGACCTGCGCCGCGCGATGGACACGGCGTTCGCACACTGCCGCCCGCTGGGCGTGGCGGTCTTCGTGCCGGACCAGACGAGGGAGACGTTCGAGCCGGGTTGTGGTTGCGGTGGCAACGACGGGCCGGACGGGCGGGGCGTGCGGTTCATGGACTGGAGCTGGGATCCGGACCCGTCGGACGGCACCTTCCGGACGGAGTACGCGTTCCTGCTCAGGGAGGCGGACGGGTCGGTCCGTTCGGTGCACGAGACGCACGAGCTGGGCCTGTTCGGTCGTGCGGAGTGGCTGAGGTGGCTGGCGGAGGCAGGCTTCGAGGCGGAGCGGGTGACGGAGGTCACGACGGAGGACCGGACACCACGGGACGTGTTCGTGGCGCGCCGTTCGCGGGACTGAACGTCCGCGCGTGAATTCGCCGATTCGCGGCGTTCACGTCGCCGTCACGTCATCTCGCGGCGCTTCACGAGCTCTTCACGGCGTTCGTCCTATGCTTACCTCAGGTCAGCGGGATCCGACGTGAGCAAGGGGAGGGGCGTCGGGTTCCGCTGAACCTTTTTTGCCTGTCGCCGCGAGCGCCCGGCGTCCTGCCGGTGCAGGCGGCGGTCTCGGGGCCGTGGCCGCCCGCGGGACTCGTGACGTTCAGGCGCGTCCGGTCACCTCAGTCCTTTATGGCGCGCAGATAACGTTCGGCGCTGCGGCGCACGGCGCCGTGCGCGTCCTCGGGTACGACCTTGCCTTCCCACGCGGCGTAGAGCCGTTCGAAGGGGAAGGGCTCCACAGCGGCGGCGATGGTGCGCACCGCTCGTGGACCGAGCGGGATGAGGTTCGGGAAGCTGTACATGAAGCTCACCCAGCGACGGTCCATGACGACGTTGATGATGTCGCCGCCGAGGAGGACGCCTCGTCCGTCCGCGCCGTCCGCCCAGTGGAGGACGGTCCCGCCGTCGAAGTGCCCGCCGCAGCGCACGAGGGTCGTGCCGGGGCCGAGGAGGTACGAGTCGCCCTCCCAGAAACGCACGCGCGGGTCAGGACGACAGACCCACTCGCGGTCGGCGGCGTGCAGGTGGATGGGAGCGTCGAACGCTCGGGCCCATTCCACCATCGCGCCGTAGTAGTGCGGGTGGGAGACGGCGATGTGACGGATGCCGCCGAGTTCGGTCACGGCGCGCACGCCCTCGTCGTCGATGAGGGGCAGGCAGTCCCACAGGACGTTGCCGTGAAGGGTGCGGACGAGCAGGGCGCGCTGGCCGATCATCAGGGACGGCGTGACGCCCACGCCGTGAAGGTCCGGCTCCTCCTGCCAGACGCGCACCCGATGCGTTTCCCGCAGGCGTGTCACGGTGGTCCACTGCTGGCCCTGCCAGCCGACGTACTGCCGTTCGTCGTCGCAGACGACGCAGCGCTCGGGCGGCTCGGGCGAGGCGGGGTACTGGGTGCCGCAGGTGGCGCAGACGGGGTGCGGGTCGTGGCCGACGGGTGTGCTGGTCATGATCGTCCTCCCGGGGAGTGGTCGCTCGTGGTGTCCTCACCGTAGGCCGAGGCCGATGACGGCGGAGTGACGACCGGAGGACGCGGCAGGGGCGGGCGCTCGCCCGCCCCTGCCGTGTGCCGCGTTACCTGCCGCCGCCGATGCTGATCCCGCCGCCGATGCCCACGCCGATCCCGACGCTGATCCCGCCGGACGCGTTGCCCGAGGTGCTGCCCGAAGTCTGACCGTTCGCGCTGCCCGAGGTGCTGTCCGAGGTCTGACCGTTCGCGCTGCCCGTCGCGCCGCCCTGCACCCGCGCGTCCGTGG
>NZ_KI912633.1:265991-282070 GCF_000519345.1 Deinococcus pimensis DSM 21231 | reverse complement strand
GTGGGCGGCGGGCCTGAGCGCGGAGGCGGGCCGCTTCCCGGGGCACCTCGGGGTGGGCGTCATCCGGCCCGCGCGGGTGGGGCCGCGCGAGTACACGCTGGTGGTCCGGTTCAGCGACTTCGGGAGCTTCCGCGCGTGGCAGGACTCACCCCAGCGGGCGGCCTGGCTGGCGCGGGCGTCGGAGCTGATCGAGGGGGAGCCGCGCGAGTCCGTGACGGGCGGGCTGGAGTACTGGTTCACGCCGCCCGACTCGCCGGTGCTGCGTCAGCCGCCGAGGTGGAAGATGGTGCTGCTGACGGTGCTGGCGCTCTACCCGCTGAACCTCTCGCTGAACCTGCTGTTCGCGCCGCACCTCACGGCGTGGCCGCTCGCGGCGCGGCTGCTCCTCTTCGCGGTGCTGGTGGTGTCCATGATGACGTACCTCGTGATGCCGTGGGTGACGCGGCTGTTCGCGCCCTGGTTGAGTCCGACGGAGCCGAACGACGAGACACGTGAGAGGAGCCGCGCGAAACCTTGAGATCTGCTCAAACCCACGTGAAGGAAACCGGGGTACTTCACAAGCCCTGGGGACTCTAGCCTTTGTCTTGACTTCACACGATCGTCACCGCCCGCACGGGCGCCGGACGGTCGGGCAGGAGAGGCATGGCGAACCGATCGATCCAGCAGACCGTGACGGTCACCTTCCGGTACCCGGTCGAGTTCACGACCGGGCTCTTTCACTCCAGCAACCTCACCTTCCGGGACGCCCTCGACGCCGCTCACGACCGGGCGAAGTTCGTCGTGGTGGTGGACGACGGCGTGGCGCGCGCGCACACGACGCTCCTCGCGGACGTCGAGGCGTACGCGCGCGCGCACGCGAGCGCCCTCGACCTCGCGGCGCCGCCCCTCGTGCTGCCCGGCGGGGAGGCCGTCAAGCACGACCCCGCCTTCGTGACGCAGGTGCAGGACCTCGTCGAGGCGCGCGGCATCGACCGGCACTCGTACGTCGTCGCGATCGGCGGGGGCGCCCTGCTCGACATGGTCGGGTACGCAGCGGCCACGGCGCACCGGGGCGTGCGGCTCGTGCGGGTTCCCACGACGGTGCTCTCGCAGAACGACTCCGCCGTGGGCGTGAAGAACAGCGTGAACGCGTACGGCAAGAAGAACTGGCTCGGCACCTTCGCGCCCCCGGCGGCGGTGCTGTGCGACCTCGACTTCCTCACGACCCTCCACGACCGCGACTGGCGCGGCGGCCTCACGGAGGCCGTGAAGGTGGCGGTGCTGCGCGACCCGGCCTTCCTGGATTTCCTGGAGGCGAACGCGGCGGCCCTGCGAGGCCGTGACGCGCGCGCGATGGAGCACGCCGTGGTGCGCTGCGCGGAACTGCACCTGGAGCACATCGCCACGAGCGGCGACGCGTTCGAGCTGGGCTCCGCGCGTCCCCTCGACTTCGGGCACTGGGCGGCGCACAAGCTGGAGGCCATGACCGATTACGAGCTGCGTCACGGCGAGGCCGTCGGGATCGGCATCGCGCTCGACACGACCTACGCGTGGCTCGCCGGGATGCTCCCGGAGGCCGACTGGCGGCGCGTGCTCGGCGTGATCGCGGGCTTCGGCCTCGACCTCACGCATCCGCTGCTCACCACCCGCACGGGGGAGGTGCTCGCGGGCCTGAACGAGTTCCGCGAGCATCTCGGCGGGCGGCTCACCATCACCCTGCCGCGCGGCGTGGGGCGGCCCGTGGAGGTCCACGAGATGGACCTCGACCTGCTCGCCCGCGCCGCCGACACCCTCAACCGCATTCACGCCGAAGGAGAAGACGCATGGCGACCCACGCCGGAACCTGCCCGCTGAGCCAGACGAGGCTCCTCGACGACTCGTTCATGGAGCACCGCGCGCAGGTGCTCGCCGTCGCGGCGTTCCTCGACCGCCTCGACCGCTCCCGCGATCAGGACGCAGGCGGGGACTTCCGCCTCACCGCGCTGCGCGAGGCGCTGCACGTCCTCACGGAGAGCGAGGGCGGACGCGTGGGCCGCGTGCAGATGCTGCTGAGCGACCGCGACGTGCGCCTGCTGGAGGAACGCGACCGGCAGAACGCCCTCGGCGCGTCGGGCCGGGCGCACGACCTGCAGGACGGAGGCGAGGGATGAGGTACATCGACCTGCACGCGCACATGATCTCGCGCACCACCGACGACTACCACAAGATGGCCCTGACGGGCTGCGTCGCCGTCACGGAACCCGCCTTCTGGTCGGGCCGTGACCGGCTCGGCGCGCAGGCCTTCGCGGACTACTTCGACCACATCACGACCTTCGAGCCCGCCCGCGCGGCGCAGTACGGCGTCGCGCACTACGCGTGGCTGTGCCTCAACCCGAAGGAGGGCGAGGACCGCGAGCTCGCCCGGCAGGTGCTGGCGCTCATCCCGGAGTTCCTGTCACGGCCCACGGTGCTGGGCATCGGCGAGATCGGCCTCAACCGCGTCACCCGCAACGAGCTCGCCACCTTCCTCGACCACGTGGAGCTCGCGCTGGAGCACGACCAGATGATCCACATCCACACCCCGCACCTGGAGGACAAGTACAAGGGCACGCGGGTGATCGTGGAGACCCTCGCGAAGGACGGCCGCATCGACCCCGCGCGGGTCATGGTGGACCACGCGGAGGAGCACACCGTCGAGATGATCCTGGATCACGGCTTCTGGACGGGCTTCACGCTGTACCCGCGCACGAAGGCCAGCCCGGCGCGCGCGGTGGACATGATCGAGATGTACGGCCCCGAACGGCTGTGCGTGGCGAGCGCGTGCGACTGGGGTCCCAGCGACGCGCTCGCCGTGCCGGAGTTCGTGCTGGAGATGCGCCGACGCGGCCACG
The DNA here is from genome assembly GCF_000519345.1 of Deinococcus pimensis DSM 21231. GTDB lineage: Bacteria > Deinococcota > Deinococci > Deinococcales > Deinococcaceae > Deinococcus_A > Deinococcus_A pimensis. Next base: position 279,221 of record NZ_KI912633.1, on the reverse strand, counting down.
ACGAGGCCCTCATCTACCGGGTGGTGCTGCACAACCCCGCGAGCTTCCTGGGGCAGTCGCCGAAGTTCGTGCGGCCCGACGCCCCGCGCGAGCGGGTGGCGGCGGACTGATGCAGGTCGGTGAACGCGGCGTGCAGCTCACGTACTGCACGAACATCCACCCCACGCGCGGCCTGGCGGACGTGCGCGCCGCGCTGGACGCGGTGGCGGTTCCGCTGCGGGAACGCCTCGCGCCCGGGCGGCCCTTCGGGGTGGGCCTGCGCCTCTCCGGGGAGGAGAGCCGCGAACTGCTGGGTGGGGACGCGCTGCGCGACTTCCGTGCGTTCCTCGACGGGCGCGGCCTGTACGTCTTCACGATGAACGGCTTCCCGTACGGCGCCTTCCACGGGGGCCGCGTGAAGGAGGACGTGCACGCGCCCGACTGGCGTGACGAGGAGCGCGTGGCGTACACGCTGCGTCTCGCGCGGATCCTCGCGGCGCTCCTGCCCCGGGGCATGGAGGGCGGCATCTCCACGAGCCCGCTGTCGTACGGGGCGTGGGTGGACCGCCACGACGACGCCACGATGGTGCTCCTGACGACCAACGTCGTCCGGGTGGTGGAGGAGCTCGCCCGTCTGCACGCGTCGGGCGGGCCGCTCATTCACGTGGATGTCGAGCCCGAGCCGGACGGGCTGCTCGAACGCTCCGACCAGCTCGCGGACTTCTTCCGGGCGCACCTCCTGACGCGCGGCGCGGTGGAACTGGCCGGGCGGCTCGGCGTGAGCGTGGACCGCGCGCGCGACCTCGTGCGGGAGCACGTGCGGGTCTGCTTCGACACCTGCCACGTCGCCCTGATGTACGAGGACCCCGCGCGCGCCCTGGAGACCTACCGCGAGGCGGGGATGCGGATCGGGAAGGTGCAGGTGAGCTCCGCCGTGAGGGTGCGCCTGCCGGGCGCGGGCGAGCGCGAGGACGTGCGGCGAGCCCTCGCGCCGTTCGTGGAGAGCACCTACCTCCATCAGGTCATCGCCTGCCACGCGGACGGCAGCACCCGGCACTTCCCGGACCTGCCCGACGCGCTCGCGCACCTCGACGATCCGGACGCGCGGGAGTGGCGCGTGCACTTCCACGTGCCGGTCTTCACGGGCGCGTTCGGCACGCTCGACTCCACCCGGGACGCCATCGAACGCTCCCTCGACCTGCTGCGGCAGCAGCACTACACCACGCACCTCGAGATCGAGACGTACACGTGGGACGTGCTGCCGCCCGACCTGAAGCTTCCCCTCCTCGACTCCGTCGAGCGTGAATACCGGTGGGTGATGGATGTCCTCTAGCTCGAATTCCGCGCCCTTGACGCTCGCGCGGCGCCTGCACGGGCACCTCTCGCTCGCGCGCGTCAGCAACACGCCCACGGTCGTCACGAACGCCCTCGCGGGCGCGGCGCTCGCGGGCGTCACGCGGCCCGACCTCACGGTGCTGCTCGTGGCCGCCGCGATGGTGCTGTTCTACACGGGCGGGATGTACCTCAACGACGTCATGGACGAGGCGATCGACCGCCGCGAGCGCCCCTCGCGGCCCCTCCCGTCGGGCGTGGTGGGCCGCGCCGAGGCGATCGTCGTGACGGCCCTGCTGTTCGCGGTGGGGCTCGCGCTGCTCGTGCCGCTCGGCGGTCCGGCCCTGCTGAGCGGCCTCGTGCTCGTCGGCGTGATCGTCGTGTACGACGCGTGGCACAAGACGAACCCGCTGAGTCCCGTCGTGATGGCCGTCACGCGCGCCCTCGTGTACGTCACGGCGCTGACGGCCTTCTCGGGGGCCGTCACCGCGGACTTCGTCGCGTGGACCCTCCTGATGGGCGGCTACATCGTGGGCCTCACGTACGTCGCGAAGACCGAGAACCGCCCCGGCGTGGCGCGCTTCTGGCCCGCCGCGCTCGTCTTCCTGCCCGGCCTGTACTTCGTCACGCGCGCCCCGGACGTCCTCGGGTTCGCGCTGCTCGCGCTGTTCCTCGGCTGGGCCGCGTACGCCCTCACCTTCGTGTACGGCGCGCGCCGCTCGGTCGGGCGGGCCGTCGTGTCCCTCATCGCGGGCGTGTCCCTGCTCGACGCGATGATCCTCGCGCAGCGCGGCGCCTGGCCGCTCGTCGGGATCGCGCTCGCCGCGTTCGCGCTGACCCTCGCGCTGCAGCGCTGGGTGAAAGGAACCTGATCATGCGACGAACCGCCGTCCTGAACGTCGTGGGCCTCACGCCCGACCTCATCGGGGAGCACACCCCGCGCCTGAGGGCCTTCGCTTCGCGCGGGAAGCTCGCGACCGTCGGGGAGGTGCTGCCCGCCGTGACGTGCAGCGTGCAGGCCACGTACCTCACGGGGAAGTGGCCCGCCGAGCACGGCGCGGTCGGCAACGGCTGGCTCTTCCGCGACGAGATGGAGGTGAAGTTCTGGCGTCAGAGCAACCACCTCGTGGGAGCCCCGAAGATCTGGGACCTCGCGCGCGCGGAGTTCGAGGGCTTCACCTGCGCGAACGTCTGCTGGTGGTACAACATGAACTCCACCGTGGACCTCGCGGTCACGCCGCGCCCCATGTACCCCGCCGACGGGCGCAAGCTGCCCGACTGCTACACCCAGCCGATGGAGCTGCGTGACGAGTTGCAGGAGAAGCTCGGGACCTTCCCGCTCTTCTCGTACTGGGGCCCGAACGCGAACATCTCGTCGAGCCGCTGGATCGCGGACGCCACGCGCCTCATCGAGGAGCAGCACGCGCCGAGCCTGCAACTGGTGTACCTCCCGCACCTCGACTACGGCCTGCAGCAGCACGGGCCGGACTCCCCCGAGATCGCGCGGGCCCTGCGCGAGATCGACGAGGTCGCCGGGACGCTGATCGAGGACCTGGAGGCGCGCGGCGTGACGGTCGTGGTGCTCTCCGAGTACGGCATCGAGCGCGCGTGGCGGCCCGTGCACCTCAACCGCGTGCTGCGGGAGGCGGGCCTCATCCGTTACCGCATGGAGGTGGGCCGGGAAATGATCGACGTGGCCACCTCGGGCGCGTTCGCCGTGGCGGACCATCAGGTGGCGCACGTGTACGTCAACGACCGATCCCGGCTGGAGGAGGTGCGCGACCTGCTGGCGCGCACGCCCGGCGTGGCGGAGGTGCTCGGCGAGGAGGGCAAGCGCGAGCGGCACCTCGACCACGAGCGGTCCGGCGACCTCGTGGTGGTCGCGGAGCCCGGCGCGTGGTTCACGTACTACTGGTGGACGGACGACGGGAAGGCCCCCGACTACGCCCGCACGGTGGACATCCACCGCAAGCCCGGCTACGACCCCGCCGAGCTCTTCATGGACCCGCACTCCCCCGCGAAGCTCAAGGCGGCGCGCGCCCTCCTGAAGAAGACGCTGGGGATGCGCTACCTCATGGACGTCATCGGCCTCGACGCGACCGTCGTGCGCGGCACGCACGGCCGCGTCACCGGGAACCGTGCGCGGGGCCCCCTGCTGATCACGTCCCGCCCGGACCTGCTGCCCGGCGATCACCTCCAGCCGACCGAGGTGATGGACGTGCTTCTCGCGCACCTGCGCGCGGACGTGCGGGAGCGTGAGCTGGCGAGGGTGTAGATAGGCGCGTTCGGTTCGCGACCTGCGTTTCAGGGCCGGACCTCTCGGTCCGGCCCTTCCACTTCGGCCGCTCTGTGACGGCCACTCGCTCCGCTCGGCTGAAGTGGACCGAGGTGACGTTCCTCGGTCCACTTCACCGCCGTTATCGATTGATGATGTGGATCGCCTGCTTGTGCACGTTCTCGGCGGCTTCGAGCACCGCCTCGGAGAGCGTGGGGTGGCTGTGCACGGTCAGGGAGATGTCCGTGACGGTCGCGGCCATCTCCAGCGCGAGGCCCGCCTCGCCGAGCATGTCGCTGCCGTGCGGCGCGACGATGTGCACGCCCAGCACGAGGTCCGTGTCGGCGTCGCTGATCATCTTCACGAAGCCGTCCGTGTCGCCGAGCGTCATCGCGCGGCCCGACGCGCTCATGGGGAAGGTGCCGGTCTTGACGTTGTAGCCCTTCGCCTTCGCCTCGGCCTCCGTGAGGCCCACCCAGGCGAGCTCGGGGGTGGTGTACACCACGGCGGGAATCGCGACGACGTCCATCGCGGACTTCTTGCCCGCGATGACCTCGGCGGCGACGAGGCCCTCCTTCATGGCCTTGTGGGCCAGCATGGGGTTGCCGATGACGTCGCCGATCGCGAAGATGTGCGGCACGTTCGTGCGGAGCTCGTGGTCCACCGGGATGAAGCCGCGCTCGCCGACCTTGACGCCCGCCGCCTCCAGCCCGAGGTCCGCGCTGCGCGGACGGCGCCCGACCGCGACGAGGATCTTGTCGAAGACCTCGGTGCGCTTCTCGCCGGTCTTCACGTCCTCGATCTCCACGTGGAGCTCGCCGTCCCGCTCGGTGTAGCCGTTGGCCTTGACGCCCGTCTCGATCTCGATGCCCTGCTTGCGCAGGATCTTCGCGAACTCCTTCGCGGCGTCCGCGTCGGCGGCGGGCACGACCTGAGGGGCGAACTCGATGACCTTCACCTTGACGCCCATGTTGTTGTAGACCTGCGAGAACTCCAGGCCGATGGCGCCCGCGCCGATCGCGAGCATGCGCTTCGGGAGGGGGTCGGGCACGACGAGCGCGCCGGTCGAGTCGATGATCCTGTTCTGGTCCACCGGGAAGCCCGGCAGGGGCGCGACGTCGCTGCCCGTCGCGATGATGACGTTCCTGGCCGTGACCTTCTGATCGCCGACCTGCACGGTGTTGGCGTCGAGGAAGCGCGCCTGCCCGACGAGGTGCGTGACCTTGTTCGCCTTGAACAGGCCGCCCACGCCGCCCGTGAGGCGCTTCACGATGCCGTCCTTCCAGCCGTTGAGCTTGGCGATGTCGAGGGTGGGCTCGCCGAAGCTGAGCCCGAAGTCCGCGGCGTGCTTCGCGGAGCGCATCTCCTCGCCCGCGTGCAGCAGGGCCTTCGTGGGGATGCAGCCGATGTTGAGGCAGACGCCGCCGAGGTTGCCCATCTCCGCGCAGGCGACCTTGAGGCCGAGCTGCGCGGCGCGGATCGCGGCGTGGTAACCGCCGGGGCCAGCGCCGATGACGAGAAGATCGTAGTCCATACGAGGCTCAGTCTAACGGGTGTTGGGATCGCGGGCTGTGGTCGCGATCCTTCATTTCCGTCAGGCGCGCTGGAGCAACCCACAGGCGCCGATGGTCATTCCATCGTCACGCCGCTGAGCGTAAGGTGAGGAGGTGAAGACCACCATGACCCTCGCGGCCCTCGCGGCCGCCACGTTCGGCACGGCCCTGGCTCAGGACGAGAGCAACCTCGGCGGCACGAAGATGTGCCTCACCGCGAAGTACACCGTCAGCATCGACGTGGACGGCGCGGGCAGGATGAACCTCAAGGCGCTGAGCGACGGCGCGTACGCGGAGATCAAGCGGCAGTTCCGCGCCGGCGGCGTGACCTTCCAGGAATCGGACAGCTGCGCGCAGGCACCGGCGGCGTTCTACCTCTCGATCGGCATGACGTCCGCCAACAGCGACGGCTGGCGCGCGTACGACCTCGCGGCGGACGTGTCCGACTGGAGCAACCCGAAGTACAAGACGTACGTGGCGATCTGGACGGGCGGGCAGTACGGCACCATCGGCGGCGAGGACGACGCGGTCACGAAGGAGCTGCTCTCCGACGTGCAGGAGGTCGTCGCGGACTTCGTGAAGCAGTGGAAGGCGGCGAACAGGAAGTAGTCACGGCTTCGCCGTCGCCGTTCTGCGCGCGAGGCGGTCGAGGTACGGCGCGAGGGGCGTGTCGAGGCGGGCGAGCATGGGCCCGAGCGCGGCGGTGAGCAGGACGTACACGGCGGCGAGCGGGCCGAGGTCGGGCGCGACGCCTCTCGTGACGGCGAGGCCCGCTATGAGCACTCTGAACTCGCCGCGCGCGACGAGCGTGGCGCCCGCGCGCCAGCGTCCGCGCGGGCCGACCCCGGCGCGGGCGGCGCCCCACCAGCCCGTCGCGATCTTCGTCGCGGCCGTCACGAGCGCGAGCGCGAGGGCGGGCAGCAGCACGCCCGGCACGCTCGCGAGGGGCAGTTGCAGCCCGAAGAACACGAAGAAGATCGCGGCGAAGAAGTCCCGCAGGGGCGCCGTGAGCTGCCGCGCGCGGTGAGCGACGTCACCGCTGAGGGCGATGCCGACGAGGAACGCGCCGATCGCGGCGGACACCTTGAGGAGATCGGCGAGGCCCGCGACGAGCAGTACCAGCCCGAACACGCTGAGCAGCAGCGTCTCGTCGCTGCGCGCCACGATGAGGCGGCTCAGGACGGGACCGAAGCGCAGCGACAGGAAGAGCGTCACGCCGAACGCGAGGAGCGCCACGCCGAGCGACAGGCCCGTCGCGAGCAGCCCGCCCCCCACGAGGAGCGCCGCGACGACGGGAAGGTACACGGCCATCGCGAGGTCCTCCAGGACGCAGACGGCCAGCACGACGGGCGTCTCGCGGTTGCCGAGCCGTCCGAGCTCCCCGAGGACCTTGCTGACGATGCCGGAGGAGCTGAGGTACGTGACGCCGCCGAGCAGCAGCGCCCCGAGGGGAGAGAGGCCGAGCAGCAGCCCGAACAGCACGCCCGGCGTGAAGTTCAGCGCGAGGTCGAGCGCGCCGACGCCGACGTTGGTGCGCAGGCTGGTGCGCAGTTCGTCCTCGGTGTATTCCAGGCCGAGGGTGAAGAGCAGCAGCACCGCGCCGATCTCCGCGCCGATATGAATGAACTCCTTGACCTCCCCGCCGAGCGTGAGGACCGGGCCGAGTCCTATGCCCGCGAGGAGGTACAGCGGGATGGGACTGAGGCCGACGCGGCCCGCGACGCGGCCCACGAGGGCGAGGGCGAGGATGACGGCGCCGATCTCGACGAAGAGCTGACCGAGGGACAAGCGGACCTCCGTTCATGACGTGGCCCGCCGTCCAGAAGGCGAGCCGCGTTGATGGTGCGACGTCGCCCTGGCGTTCGGGGAACGTCAGGGCGGCGGGGCGTACGGTGAAGCGGTGTGGGGGGCGCGTGCGCCTCTCCCAGTCTACGGTCCGGCGAGGATGCGTTCGGCGGCTTTCACACCCTCGGCGCTGCCGAGCACGACGACGGTGTCCCCGGCACGCAGGACGAAGGAGGGGTCGGGCGCGGCGACGGCGCCGCCGCCGCGCAGCACCGCGACGACGCTGGTACCCGTGCGGGTGCGCAGGCGCGTGTCGCCGAGCGGATGGTCCGCGAAGGGGGAGCTCGCCTGCAGGGGCAGCCAGTCGAAGGCGAGACCCTCGACTTCCTGGACCATGGCGCTGAGACGGCGGGTGATGGTGCTGCCACCGAGGAGGTCGCTGACGGCCTCGGCCTCCTCCTCGCTGAGGGTGATGCTTTCCGCGCAGGCGTCGGGGTCGTCGCCGCGCGTCACGAAGATCTCGCGTCGTCCGTCGCGGTGCGTGAGCACGCCGACGCGCTTGCCGTACTTGCCCTGGAAGTCGTGTCGGACGCCGACGCCGGGCAGCTTGGTTTCCTCTACCTGGACCACGCCTCAGAGTAGCGCGGGGTGGCCCCAGGGTTGGAGAGACGCGTCACCGCCCATGGCAAGAGCACCGGGCCGCCCCGGTGCGTACGACGGCCTCCCAGGGTTGGAGAGACGCGTCACCGCCCATGGCCCACGAGGAGAGACGCGGCCCCCCTGGTATGGTGGGCGCATGTCAGATCAGGTGGTGCTGCGGGACCTGCAGGAGGGCGTGCTGACCCTCACGATGAACCGACCGGACAAGCTCAACGCCGCGAACGATCCGCTGCTGCTCGGCCTCACGGCGGCGCTCAGGGACGCGGAGCGGGACGACGCGGTGCGCGTCGTGGTGATCACGGGGGCGGGGCGCGGCTTCTGCGCGGGGCAGGACCTCGGTGACGTGGGCGCGCGCGAGATGGGCTTCGCGGAGCACCTGCGGCACACGTACAACCCGCTGGTGTCGAAGATGCGTTCGATCGAGAAGCCGGTGATCACGGCGGTGAACGGCGTCGCGGCGGGCGCGGGCGCGAGCATCGCGCTGGCGGGGGACGTGCGCCTCTTCTCGGAGGCCGCGAGCTTCATCGAGGTGTTCAGCAACATCGCGCTCGTGCCGGACTCGGGGAGCACGTGGACGCTGCCGCGCCTGGTGGGCTGGAACCGGGCGTTCGAGCTGATGGCGCTCGCGGAGCGCGTGTCGGCGGAGGACGCGCTCCGGCTGGGCCTGTGCGAGCAGGTGCTGCCGCACGACACCTTCCGTGAGGAGGTGCAGGCGTACGCGGCGCGGCTCGCGGCGCGGCCCGTGCGGGCTCTGGGCCTCACGAAGCGCGCGCTGAACCGCGCGATGACGAGCACGCTGGAGGAGGCGCTGGAGTACGAGGCGCAGCTGCAGCAGGTGGCGGGCGAGGGCGCGGAGCACCGCGAGGGCATCTCGGCGTTCCTGGAGAAGCGCAGGCCGGACTTCGCGGGCGCGGTCACCGGGGAGGGCTGACGTGGCGCGCGTGACGGTGGAGGAGCGCGGCACCTTCGAGGTTCAGGAGGGCGCGCGGCTGGTGCTGGCGCTGGAGGGCGCGGGCGTGGACGTGCTGCACCGCTGCGGCGGTCAGGCGCGCTGCACGACCTGCCGGGTGGAGTTCGTGGCGGGCGAGCCCGAACGCATGACCGAGGCGGAGCGGGCGGTGCTGGAGGCCAAGGGGCTGCTGGGCTCGGCGCGGCTGTCGTGTCAGATCGAGTGCGATCACGACATGACGGTGCGGCTCGTGCAGACGGCGTCGAACTCGGGGCTGGAGCCGGGGAAGGCCCCGGCGGAGCACATCGAGCCCGAGCCCGTGTGGATCACGCGTCCCTGAGCCGGGGGGTCAGGAGGGCGGGCGCTCGTCGGGGCGTCCGCTTTCGTCGTCGTGCAGGCCGAGGCCCGCGAGGATCCGCTCGCGCGGCCAGCCGATGAGGGCGCCGAGTTCCGCGAGCTTGGCCTCGAAGGCGGGCGTGAACTCCGGCAGGGCGCGCAGTTCAGCCCACAGCGCGTTGCGTCGGCGCAGGAATTCGGGGGTGGGCACGCTTCCTCCCTCCTCTAGCGGCGGGCGGTGACGCCGCGTGAGAGTCGTCTCTCGACGCCGCGCAGGGCGTAGGCGAGGACGCTGCTGATGATCCAGTAGATCAGGGCGACCGCGAGGTACAGCGGGGTGGGCCGGAAGGTGCGGGCGATGGCGAGGTTCGCCTCCTGCAGGAGCTCCACGACGGTGATGATGGAGACGAGCGACGTGTCCTTCACGAGGCTGATGAAGGAGTTGCCGAGCGACGGCACGGCGATGCGCAGCGCCTGCGGCGCGACGACCTCGCGGAAGGTCTGGGCGCCGCTGAGGCCGAGCGCGAGGGCCGCCTCGCGCTGCCCGGCGGGGACGGAGAGGAACGCGCCGCGCAGGGCCTCGCTGACGTACGCGCCGACGTTGAGGGCGAGGGCGAGCAGGCCGGACGCGAGCGGTCCGAGGTCGATGCCGGTGAGGTCGGGCAGGACGTAGTAGACGATGTAGATCTGCACGAGCAGGGGCGTGCCGCGGATGATCGAGACGTACAGGCCCGCGATCCAGCCCAGGAGCTTCACGCCGGAGAGCCGCGCGAGGGCCGTGAGGAGTCCGATGAGGAAGCCCGGCACCATCGACCCGGCGGCGTAGCCGAGCGTCACGAGCGACGCGCGCAGCAGGGCCGGGAGGTTCGCGATGACGACGTCCATGGGAGTCAGGAAAGCAGCTTTCAGGGATCAGCGGTCAGTATTCAGCGCAAGGATCCTTGAACTGAGTGCTGACCGCTGACCGCTGACCGCTGATTACTTGCTGACGTCCTGACCGAACCACTTCTGGCTGATCTTGGCGTAGGTGCCGTCCTTCTTGATGTCGGCGAGGGCCTTGTTGACGGCGGCGAGGAACTGCGGGTTGCCCTTGCGGACGGGGATGCCCATCTCGGTGGCCTCGCCGACGCGGGCGCCGGCGCGCAGGGGCAGGCCGCTCTGCTTGACGAGGTACGCGGCGAGCAGGCGGTCGTTGAGGGCGGCGTCGATGCGGCGCAGGCTGAGGTCCTTGAGGGTGTCGGGCGCGGCCTTGTAGGTGCGGACGTCGATGCCGCCGACGGCGCGGGCGGTCTGTTCGTAGTTGCTGCCGGTGCCGACGCCGAGCTTGTGGCCCTTGAGGGCGTTCAGGCTGGGGTAGTTCGTCTTGTCGTTCGCGCGCTGGATGAGCTGCGGGCTGGAGACGACGTAGGGGTCGCTGAAGTCGAAGGCCTTGCGGCGTTCGGGGGTGATGGTCACCTGGTTGACGATGACGTCGAACTTCTTCGCCTGGAGGCCCGCGAGGATGCCGGACCATTCGGTGAGGACGAATTCGGCCTTGAGACCCATCTTCTGGGCGACGGCGCGGGCGATGTCGACGTCGAAGCCGACGAGCTGGCCCTTCTCGTCCTTGGAGTTGAAGGGCGGGTAGGTGCCTTCGAGGGCGATGCGGAGGGTGCCGCGCCCCTTGACGGTGGTGAGCAGGTCGGGGGTGTCGGCGAGCGCGGTGCCGACGAGCGTGGTGCTGACGGTGAGGCCGGCGAGGATGGCACGGTTGAAGTTCATGGGTCCTCCTGGGCGGCGGGGCCGCCGAACCTGCCCATCCTAAAGCAGTTGAGTTCTTTTGTACGTTATTGAGGTCACGATATCCGACTCAGCCACTCGGAATAGGGCGGCCCTGCGTTCAGACGTCACAGCGGCGCTGCACTAGACTGACCTCGTGCCCTTCCGTCTCGCTCGCTACGTCCTGCGCGAGGTGATCCCGCTGTACGTCGCGGGGTTCGTGCTGTTCCTCGTGCTGTCCACGACCGACCTGCTCTCCTCCATCGTCGGCGTGCTGCTGCGCAACGGCGTCCCGCTCTCGCAGGGCGTGGAGCTCTACCTCGCGCGGCTCCCGTACATGCTCAACCTGCAGATCCTGCCGCTCGCCGTGGCCTTCGCGGTCCTCGTGGGCTTCGGACGGCTCGCGAAGGACAGCGAGCTCAAGGCGGCGCAGGCGGGCGGCGTGCGCCCCGTGCATCTGCTGTGGCCCGTGCTGCTGCTCGGCCTCGTCGTGAGCGCCGCGTCCTTCTACAACTCCAGCCGTCTGCTGCCCGCCGCGAACGCCCGCTTCGACCGCCTCTGGACCGAGGCGTGGTTCCGCACGCCGCCCGGCCCGCCACAGCAGTTCCGCTACACCTACCGCGACGGCAGCACGCTGTACTACGCGGGCAGCGTGACGCCCTTCCCGGACGACCCGACCCGCGCGACCCTCGCGGGCGTCCTCGTGCAGAAGCCCGACGTGACGTACAGCGCTCCGGGCGGCACCTGGGACTCCAGGAAGCGCACCTGGCAGGTCACGGGCGCCTACGAGGTCCGCGCGGGCGGCTCGCCCCGCTTCGTGCCCGAGGCGCTCACCTTCGCGCAGGACGACCGGCTGCGGCAGCCCGCCCGCTCGGTGGAGCAGCTCACGCTGCCCGTCCTACGTGCCCGCGCCAGCGACGCGGGCCTCGACGTCCGCGAGCGCCGCGAGGCGAGCTTCACCCTGCAGCGCCGCTACGCCGAGCCCATGAGCGCGCTCGCGCTCGCGCTCGCGGCGGGCACGCTGGGTCTGCTGCTGCGCAACCTCGGCTGGGCCTTCGCGAGCCTCGTCCTGATGATCTTCGGCACGTACGTCGTGTACGCCGCCATGCCCGAGATGGTGAAGGCGGGCGCGCTCTCCCCCGTCCTCGCGGCGTGGCTGCCGAACGTCCTGCTGGTGCTGGTCGCCGCCGTGCTGGCGCGGAGGCTCACGTGAGGCCGCGCATCGTCCCGCGCTACGTCCTCGGGGAGGTGCTGCCCCTCCTGATCGGCAGCGTCACGGCGCTGCTGCTGCTGTTCCTGCTCGCCGCGCTCTACGAGGTGCTCGCGCCGCTGCTCGCCAAGGGCGCCGCGCCCCTGCTCGTCGCGCAGCTCGCGGCCTTCACCATTCCCGAGGCGATCTCGCGCGGGCTGCCCATCGCGCTGCTGTTCGCGGTGCTGCTCGCCTGCTCGCGTCTGTCGAGCGACGGCGAGATCAAGGCCCTCATGGCGGGAGGCCTGGCGCCCACGCGGCTGATGTGGCCCGTGCTGGGCCTCGCGGCGGTCGTGGCGGCCCTGAGCTTCGCGAACGGCGAGACGCTCGTGCCGCGCGCCACGCAGGAGCGCCTCGTGGTGATCCGCGCGATCCTGCTCGACAACCCGCGCGTCCTCGGCCTCGACCGGCAGGGCGCGGTGCTGCGAGACGCGCTCGGACGGGCCATCAGCATCGACCGGATCGGCGCGGGCGGCGTGATGGAGGGCGTGCGGATCGTGCAGACCACCCAGGGCGGTCCCGCCCGCGAGGTCATCCGTGCCGACCGGGGCGAACTCAGGCCCGGATCGAGCGTGCTGCGCCTCTACGGCGGCACGCGCGTCACGTACCAGGGCACGCGGCCCTCCACCGTCGCGACCTTCCGGGAGCTCGAACTGCCCGTGCAGGACGTCCAGGCGAACATCGACCTCGGCGGGGAGGTGCTGCGTCCCGTGAACCTGCCCCTGCCGGAACTGCTGTCGCGCCTGAGGACCATCCGCGAGACGGGCGGAGCCGCCCCGCAGGAACTGACGGCCCTGCACCGCAAGTTCGCCGAGCCGCTCGCGGCGCTCGCGTTCGCGTTCTTCGGGGTGTCGCTGGCCCTGCTGACCTTCCGCTCGGGTGGCGGGCTGGGGCTGGTGTGGGTGCTGCTGCTGACCTTCGCGTACTACGCCACGTGGAGCGTGTTCCGCGTGATGGGCGAGCAGGGCGCCGTGCCGCCCGCCGTGGCCGCCTGGGCGCCGGACGTGCTGTACCTCGCGGCGGGCGCGGCGCTGCTCGGGCTCGCCAGCCGTCGGTAGGCTTCGCCTCAAGGGCGTCCACACGAACGCGCCGCCCGCGCCCTCCTAGCCTTGACGTGACGGCCGGGCCCACCGGAGTTCCGGTGGGCCCGGCGCCGTCCGGAGGTCGGGTATGGAGGAACGCACGAACGAGTACCGCTACGACAGGAGTGTCGGCATCTCGGAGGCCCTGATCGACCGTCAGGCGTGGATCGACGGCGCCGCGCGGCCCGTGCAGAAGGGCGTGCGCGGTCTGTTCGACCGCTTCGGCGGCGCGGGCCGCGCGGTGGAGAACGTCCTGCACGGCACGCCGCTCG
>NZ_KI912633.1:262662-265891 GCF_000519345.1 Deinococcus pimensis DSM 21231 | reverse complement strand
CGCTCGGCGTCGGCATCGTCGGGGCGGTCCTCGCGGCGGTCACGGGCATCACGGACTGGCATTCCGTGGGGGACTTCCGGCTCAAGCGGCGCGTGGGCTTCGTCCACGGCACGCTCAACACGGTCGCGCTGGGGCTGTACGTCGGCTCGTGGGTGATGCGCCGCCAGGGACGTCGGGACGGCGCGCGTCTGCTGGCCCTCGCGGGCTTCTCCGTGTCGGGCGCGAGCGCGCACCTCGGCGGGGCGCTCGTGCACAAGGAGGCGCAGGCGGTGACGCACGTCGTGGACGTCTTCCCGCCCGACGGCTTCACGCGCGTCGCGTCGAGCGCGGACGTCGTGGAGGGCCGCCCGCTGCGCGTCACGACGGGCGACGTGCCCGTGGTGCTCGTCCGCGACGGCGGGCGCGTGTACGCCCTCGCGGAGCGCTGCACGCACCTCGGCGGCCCCCTCTCGGAGGGGAGCGTGGAGGACGGCGCGATCCGCTGCCCCTGGCACGGATCGGCCTTCCGCCTGAAGGACGGGCAGGTGCTGGACGGTCCGTCGGCACACTCGCAGCCCTGCTTCGAGATCCGGGAGACGGACGGCGCGGTGGAGGTCCGCCCGGGACGCCACTGGGCCTGAATCTTAATCAAAGCCGCGCTGGAACGTGAATGCTGCGTTAACTCGCAGTCGGCGGACGGCACGCCTGCCTACACTTGGGGTGTTCATGGAACGCCCACTGCACGACATCGTTTCCCTGCGCCTGTGCCACTGCCGCGCCGAGAGCGCCGTTCAGGGAGGCGCCCTCCACATCGCCGTCCTGCACTACCGGACCTGTCTGGAAGCGGCCGAGCGCCGCGAGGACGTCCAAGCCCAGCAGTTCTTCGCCTCCCGCCTCGGGGAGTGCTACGACCGCATGGGCATGCGGGAGAAGGCCGCGGGGTTCCGTGCGATGGCCAACCCACCCAAGCTCTGAGGTCAGGCCCCGAGCGACGGGAGGAGGCCCGGACGACACGTCGTCCGGGCCTCCTCCCGTCGTGTGGCCGCCTTCAGCGCGGCAGGGAGAAGGAGAAGGTGGCGCCCTCGCCCGGCGAGGACTCCGCCCACACCCGCCCCCCGTGCCGCTGCACGATCCGCTTCACGTTCGCCAGCCCCACCCCGTTGCCCTCGAACTCCTCCGCGCGGTGCAGCCGCTGGAACACCCCGAACAGCCGACTCGCGTAGCGCGGATCGAAGCCCACCCCGTTGTCCCGAACAAACACCCGCACCTCCGCGTCCGTCACGTCCGCCCACACCTCCACGACCGCCACGTCCCGCGTCCGGCTGTACTTCACCGCGTTCCCCAGCAGGTTCGCGACGACCTGACGCAGCAGCGTCTCGTCGCCCGGGACGTTCGGCAGCGCGCCCACGCGCCAGCGCACCTGACGGCCCTCCAGGGCGGGCGCGAGCTCCTCGCGGGTCGCCTCGACGAGCGCGGCGAGATCCACCGGGGCGCGCCCGGGTTCGGACAGCCCGAGCCGCGCGAAGTGCAGCAGCTCGTCGATCAGGGTGTTCATGCGGCCCGCCGCGCCCTCGATGGTGCCGAGGTACTTCAGGGCGCGCTCGTCGTGCTCCACGGAGCGCTTCAGCAGGCCCGCGAAGGCCCCGATGTGCCGCACGGGCGCGCGCAGGTCGTGGCTGATGCTGTACGCGAAGGCCTCCAGGTCCGCGTTGGCGACTTCCAGCTTCGCGCGCTGATCCTCCAGGGCGCGGGCGAAGTCGACGCGTTCGAGCGCGAGGCCGAGGCTGTGCACCGCCGTCTCCAGCACGGCGCGTTCCACGCCCGTCCAGCGGTGCCGTCCGAACAGCACCACGCCGAACACGGCGCGCGCGCGGCCGTCGATGATGACGGGCAGCATCGCGGCGGCCCCGACGTGCTCCACGAGTCGACGGTCGAGACCGGAAACCACCGCGTCGTAGGTGTCGAGGAAGACGCGTTCGCCGCCCAGCGCCCGCGAGAGGTTCGGGCTCGCGGCGAGCTCCACGCCGCCGCGCAGGTACTCGATCAGCTCGGGAGAGCCGAGCTCGCCCCGGTGCTGCGTGAGGAACATCCGACCGTCGCGCGCCTCCCAGTAGGTGCTCGCCCCGCCCGGCAGCAGCGACAGCACGAGGTCCTGCGCCTGCCCGACGAGTTCGAGGGGATCGGTGGTGAACGCGAGATCACGCGCGAGGAGCGCGAAGCCGCGCAGGGCGGCGTTGCGCGCGACGAGCTCGTCGTTCTGCCGCGCGAGGCGGCGGCCCTGCTCCGCGTGCTCCAGCGCGAGGGTGAGGCTGCGGGTCACGGCGCGCACGACGGCCTCCTCGCGCTCGCTCCAGCGCCGGTCGCCGCGCTCCCCGACGATCAGGATGCCCGTGACCTTCCCGCTGACCGTGACGGGGCAGAACGCGAGCGTGCCGTACGCCCGCACGATGCGCTCCACGGCGGGATCGTCGGAGCGGTAGTCGTTCACGAAGGTCGGTCCGGTCGTGCTGATCATGGCGTTCAGGCGCTCGTGGTCGAGCCGCAGCGCGGCGGGAACGTCCGCGACGATCTCCGCGCCGAGATCCTCGGACCACGCGCGGGCGTGCCACTCGCGGTCGTGCTCGTCGAGGGCGTAGTACACGCCGCTGACGGGCGCCTCCAGGACGTCGCGCAGGACGCTCACGGCGCGCGACGCGAGCCCCGCGAGGTCCGTCGTGACGCCCGCCGCCTCCGTGAAGGCGGTGAAGGCCGCGAGCGCCCGCGTGCGGGCCTCCAGCTCGGCGGTGCGTTCCGCGACGCGCGCTTCGAGGGTGTCGCTCCACTCGCGCAGCGTTCGCTCCGCGACGACGCGTTCCGTGATGTCCCAGTCGAGCTCGACGATGGCGAGGACGCGTCCGTCCGCGTCGCGGCGCACGGCCTGTCGGCTCAGGACGTGGATGGTGGTGCCGTCGGCGCGGACGTGGGCCAGCTGTCCCTCCCAGAACCCGTCGCGGGCGAGGGCGCGCGCCACCGCCGTCCGGGAGTCGGGGAAGCGGGTGGAGAGCAGGTCGTGCGTGACCCGTCCGAGCGCGTCGCGGGCCGTGAAGCCGTACATGCGTTCGGCGGCGGCGTTCCAGCTGAGGATGCGGTCCCCGGCGTCGCGGATGATGACGGTCTCGTTGGCGAGGGCGATGAGTTCGGCCTGCGCGCGCACCTGCGCCTCGGCGAGGCGGGCGGCGTCGGCGAGGCGGGTGCGCTCGAGCGCCTGTGC
>NZ_KI912633.1:241792-262562 GCF_000519345.1 Deinococcus pimensis DSM 21231 | reverse complement strand
CCCCCACCGCCTGCGCGGCGGGCGTGGCGAGCGTGAGGGGAACGCGGCTCCAGGCGTCCATGAGGTGGTCGTCGTACCCGCGTGACGCGAGGACCCGCAGGTACTGCCCGCCGTCCTCGACGATGGAGACGGCGCCGCGCCCCGCGCCGAGCGCGCAGAGCCCGTCGGTGAGGATGACGTGCGTGACGTCCTCGACGGTGTCGGCCCGCGCGAGGCGCGCGGTGACCTCGTACAGGGCGGCGGCGCGGCCCTCGGCGAGGCGGCGGGCGTCGAGTTCGGCGCGGCGGGCGGTGACGTCGCGGTAGTGCACGCCGAGCCCGCCGTCGCAGGGGAAGGCGCGAACCTCGAGCCAGGCGTCGCGGGGCGTGTAGTACGCCTCGAAGTGCGCGGAGACGCCCTCGCGCAGCGCACGGTGGAATTCCGCTTCGAAGGGTGTGCCGACGGTGGCGGGGAATTCCTTCCAGAAGTCGGCCGTCGGCACGAGGTCGGATGGCCAGCCGACGAAGGTGCGCGCGGCGGGGTTGGCGTAGCGGAGCCGCCAGTCGTGCGTGAGGAGGAAGAAGGGGTCGGGGAGAAGCTCGACCGCAGCGGCGAAGTCCACGCCGCGCGGCTGGAAGGTGTCCTCGGAGGTGGGACGGTGCGGTCTGATGTTCGCAATGTAGCCGAGCCGCGCGGAGCTGGATGGGCGGGAATACCCAGATGAGCGAAGCCTAAAGCGGGGGTGAAGCGCCTGTGGTCCGCGAACGTTCGGTAGGCTGACCGCATGCTCAAACCTGCCCCTCCCGTCGCCCGACGAGGCGACCACGTCGACGTCTACCACGGCACGACCGTCCCGGATCCCTACCGCTGGCTCGAAGATCCCGACTCGCCCGAGACGCGCGCGTGGGTGGAGGCGCAGAACACCGCGACGGCGGCCTTCCTCACGGACGTCCCGGCACGCGGAGCGTTGAGAGAACGCCTGCGGACGCTGTGGGACCACCCTCGCGCCGGAGCGCCCTGGCGGCGCGGCGCCCGCCTCTTCCGCCTCCGCAACACGGGCCTGCAGGACCAGAACGTCCTCTACGTCCGTGACGACGAGGACGGCGGCGCGGGCGACTGGCGCGTCCTGCTCGACCCGAACACCCTCAGCGAGGACGGCACGGTCGCGCTGCAGACCGTCTCCGTGAGCCGTGACGGGCGCTTCCTGGCGTACTCGGTCAGCGCGGGCGGCTCGGACTGGCAGACGTGGCGCGTCCGCGACGTCGAGTCGGGCGCGGACCTGCCCGAGGAACTCTCATGGAGCAAGTTCAGCGGCGCCGAGTGGCTCCCGGACGGCAGCGGCTTCCTCTACGGCCGCTACCCGCAGCCCGGAGAAGGCGAGGCGCTCACGGCGGCGAACTACGGACAGCAGCTGTGGCTGCACCGCGTCGGCACGCCACAGACCCGGGACGAGCTGGTGTACGAGCGCCCCGACCGGCCCACCTGGGGCTTCAGCCCGGTCGTGACGCACGACGGGCGCTGGCTGGTGCTGCACGTCTGGGAGGGCACGGACCCGCGCAACCTCGTGTACGTGCGCCCCCTCTCGGAGGGCGGGAGCTTCACGGAGCTCGTCCCGAGCTTCGAGGCGAGCTACACCCTCGTCCACGGCGAGGGCTCCGCGCTGTCCTTCCGCACCAACAGGGACGCGCCGCTCGGGAAGCTCGTGGGCGTGGACCTGGCGGACCTCGCGGCGGGCTGGCGGGACGTCGTGCCCGAGGGCGAGCACCTGCTGGAGGCCGCGCGGCCCGTGCCGGGCGGGTTCCTCACGCTCCTCGGCGTGCACGCCAGCCACCGCCTGAGCCTCGTGGACCGCTCGGGCGCCGCGCTCGGCGAGGTGACCCTGCCCACGCTCGGCACGGTGAGCGCCGTGAACGCCCTCCCGGACGACCCGGAGGTGTTCGTGGAGTTCACGTCGTTCCTGACGCCCGTCTCCGCGTACCGCCTCGACGTCTCGGCGGACGCGCCCGCCCTCGCGCCTCTCGACCCTCCCGCGCTGGACTTCGACACGTCGGCCTACGAGACGCGGCAGGTGTTCGCCACGAGCCGCGACGGGACGCGCGTGCCGATGTTCCTCGTGCACCGCGCGGGCCTCACCCCCACCGGCGACCACCCCACCCTGCTGTACGGCTACGGCGGCTTCGACATCAGCCTCACCCCGTCCTTCTCGGCGGCGCGGCTGCCGTGGTTGGAGCTGGGCGGCGTGCTGGCCGTCGCGAACCTGCGCGGCGGCGGCGAGTACGGCGAGGCGTGGCACGCGGCGGGCACCGTGCACCGCAAGCAGAACGTCTTCGACGACTTCGTTGCGTGCGCGGAGCACCTCGTGGCCATGGGCTTGACGCGCCCCTCGCGGCTCGCGATCCAGGGCGGCAGCAACGGCGGCCTGCTGGTCGGCGCGTGCATGACGCAGCGTCCCGACCTGTTCGGCGCGTGCCTCCCGGACGTCGGCGTGATGGACATGCTGCGCTTCCACCGCTTCACCATCGGCTGGGCCTGGGTGAGCGACTACGGCAGCAGCGACGACCCCGAGCAGTTCCGGACGCTGCTGGCGTACTCGCCGCTGCACAACCTGCGCGAGGGCGTGTGCTACCCGGCGACGCTCGTCACGACGGGCGACCACGACGACCGGGTGGTGCCCGCGCACTCGTTCAAGTTCGCGGCGGCGCTCCAGCACGCGCAGGCCTGTGACCGGCCCGTCCTGATCCGCGTGCAGACCCGCGCGGGGCACGGGCAGGGCAAGCCGACGCGTCTCCTGATCGAGGAGGCGGCGGACGTCCTCGCGTTCCTCACGCGGGCGCTGGACATGGACGTCTAGAGCTTCAGGCCCATCAGGACGTGCGTGGCCGGGCGCCCCAGCCACGGCGTCCAGACGGGCAGGGCACGCTCGGCGAGGACCTCGAAGCCCGCCTTCGCGTAGAGCGCGAGGGCGGCCTCGTTCTCGGCCGTGGTGGAGAGCTGCACGCCCGGCACGCCTCGCGCGCGCAGCTCGTCCACGAAGGCCGTGAGCAGCGCGCGCCCCAGGCCGAGACCGCGCGCCTCCGGGAGCAGGTTGAGGTGGAGGTGCGCGGGGTACGCCCCGCGCGGCGCGTGGGGCGTCGGGAACAGCGAGATCCGCGTGAGGTACGGCACGCAGCCGGGCAGGGCGCGGTAGCGTCCGCGCAGCAGGTTCGGGAGGACCTGCCGGAGCAGCGTGAAGCGCAGCGCCCGCTCGTAGGCGACCTGGTCGGTCACGCCGACGATGTATCCGAGCGTCTCGCCGGGCACGTCGGCGACGAAGCGCACCGAGACCTGCTGCGGCACGAGGTAGTACGGGTTGACCCACAGGTGCCGGAAGAGCCGCTCGTCGGGAAAGTAGCGGCTCGCGCTCTCCCCGAAGTACCCGGTGAGGTACGCGATGCGTCCGATGACGTCGAGATCGCCCGCGAGGGCGGGCCGCACGAGCGGCGCCCCGGTGGGGGGCGGGGTCACGTCGGGCTGGCGGGAGAGCACGCGCTCACCGTCTCCTCTGGGGGGCGCGTTCGACGGGCAGCAGCAGTTCGTTGCGGCGCAGGAAGGACCACAGCGTGGGCGCCATGACGCGCAGCTGCGTGGCGTACGCGCGGATCGCGTGGTGCTTGTCGCGCAGGTGCGGCACCCCGAGCGCGTGGGTGAGCCAGCGCGCGCCCTCGCCGTACCGGACGGGCGGACGCAGGCGGTAGGCGGGCCGGTAGCCTTTCGGGTGCGGCCAGTCCGTGCCGAAGTGCACGAGGTAGTACAGCAGGGACACGCCGGGCGTCTGTCTCCACACCTGCTCCACGAGCGCGGTGACGGCGCGGTGGTCGCCGTGCCCGTCGTGCGGTCCGGGCGTGAGGATCGTGCGGGGCCGCACCCGCGCGATGACCTCCTCGAACTGACGGCGGAACTCGCGCGCGGTGTAGGGCGCGCCGGGCGCGAGGGCGCGGTCGTAGGGCACGCGGTCGGCGCCCGTGGCGGAACTGCGCAGGGGCCGGTCGTGCGGGGAGCGCCACAGGGCGGTCATGCCGCGGTCGGGGAAGCCCATGAACAGCACCCGCTCGTTCGGAACGCCGAGTCGGGAGGTGGCGAGGAGCGCCTCGTCCATGCGTTCCTCGCCGAGGGCGATCTGGGCTCGCCCGCCGCGCCTGAGGCGCGCGAGGGCGTGCGGAAGACTCCAGGGGAAGGCGTCGCCGCTCGTGACGAACAGCACCCAGACGGGCATGCCGCGCGCGGCGGCGTGGCTGATGAGGCCGCCCGCGCCGAGCGTCTCGTCGTCCGGGTGGGGCGCGACGACGAGGATGGGGCCGTGCAGGGTTCGGGGGGTGGGGTCGGTCCGCGCGGACCGCAGCGGGGTGAGGCGCAGCATGGGTCCCTTCCGGGCGGGGCGCGCCGGAGGGCGGGCCGGGCCCTGTCTTCTCATTCGATGCCGCGCGGGCCTCCGTGACTGTGAGTTCGCGCGCCGAGCGGGCGCGCGCGGGCACGGCGTTCAAGGGTGCATGAACCGGGAGCTCGGGCGGGCGACACCGCACCTGTCCAGACAGCCCCCGCAGGTGCGCGCTCCGGACCTGCTAGGGTTTTGTTCGGCCCGGACGGCGGGCGAGCCGCTTGACAATCAGTGACGAAGCCGGGGCGACATTTCCGCTCACGACCGAACCTCTCGCAAGGAAAGGAAGTGGCCGGACGCCCTGGATCAGAGGGTTCGTCCGGCCCGGTACCAATATGCCTGTACAGAAGAATACCAAAAAACGATCCAAGGTTACACGTCGCAAGCGTGAACATCAACGTCCCGTTCCATGGGGTCCGCTGTTCACGCTCGCGCGTCTGCTCTGGGACGTCTTCCGGTTTCTCTGGGAGCATTTCGGTCCGCAGGAACGGTAGGACATCCCTGCCGCTTCCGTGAAGCTCGGCCCCTCGCCTCGTCCTGACGCGTGACGAAGACCCCCGTCCGGGCCCAACACGGACGAAGAACGCCGCGCCCCCTTGGGGGCGCGGCGTTCTCGTTTGTGCCGTCCTCAGGCGCCGGGGCGCGACGCGTCGCGGCCCTGCGTGTAGGGGGGCGGGGTGGGCTGATCGGTGGCGGGCAGCAGCAGGCGGTCGAGGACCTCGCTGACGTTGTCCACCGTGTGGATGGTGAGCTCGCCGCGGATGCTCTCGGGCACGTCCTGCAGGTTCGGCTCGTTGTCGCGCGGGATGATCACCGTGCGGATGCCGCCCTGGTGCGCCGCGAGGAGCTTCTCCTTGACGCCGCCGATCGGGAGGACCTTGCCGCGCAGGCTGATCTCGCCGGTCATGGCGATGTCCATGCGGGCCGGGCGGCCCGTGATGGCGCTCGTGATGGCCGTCGCGATGGTGATGCCCGCGCTGGGGCCGTCCTTGGGCGTCGCGCCGTCCGGGAAGTGCACGTGCAGGTCGAGCTTCTTGTGGAACTCGGGGTCCGCGCCGTACTTCTCGGCGTGCGCGCGCAGGTAGGCCACGGCGGCCTGCACGCTCTCCTTCATGACGTCGCCGAGGCTGCCGGTCATGTTGATCTTGCCGGTGCCGGGCGTGGCGAGCGCCTCCACGACGAGCATCGTCCCGCCGACGCTGGTCCACGCGAGCCCCTGGGCGGCGCCGACCTGCGGCTCCTTCTCCATGCGGTCCGGGCGGTGCAGCGGCACCCCGAGGTAGTGCGGGACCTGGTCGGCGTCGATGGTGCGCACGCCCTCCCAGGGGGTTTCGAGCAGTTCGCGGGCGGCCTTGCGGGCGATCTTGCTGACCTGACGGTCGAGGTTGCGCACGCCGCTCTCGGCGGTGTACTCCTCCACGACGCGTTCGAGCGCGGCGTCCGTGACCTCCACGCGGCCTTCGAGGCCGTGGGCGCGCAGCTGACGCGGCACGCGGTACTTGCGGGCGATCGCGACCTTCTCGGGCATGGTGTAGCCGGGGATGTTGATGACTTCCATGCGGTCGAGCAGGGGACGCGGGATCGTCTGGAGGCTGTTCGCGGTGGTGATGAACATCACCTGCGACAGGTCGTAGGGCACCTCGAGGTAGTGGTCCTGGAAGGTGTTGTTCTGCTCGGGGTCGAGGACTTCGAGCATGGCGCTCGACGGGTCGCCGCGCCAGTCGCTCGACATCTTGTCGATCTCGTCGAGGAGCATGACGGGGTTCACGACGGCCGCGTTCTTCATGCCCTGGATGATGCGTCCGGGCATGGAGCCGATGTAGGTGCGGCGGTGACCGCGAATCTCGGCCTCGTCACGCACGCCGCCGAGGGCCATGCGGACGAACTTGCGGTTGAGGCTGCGCGCGACGCTCTTGCCGAGCGAGGTCTTGCCGACGCCGGGAGGGCCGACGAGGCAGAGGATGGGCGCACGGATCTCGCGGTCCTCGCTGCTCTCCTGCTCGCTGGCGCCCGCGCGGAGCTGACGCACCGCGAGAAACTCCAGGATGCGCTCCTTGACGTCGTCGAGGCCGTAGTGGTCCTCGTCGAGGATGTCGCGGGTGCGCTTGATGTCGAGGATCTCCTCGTCCTTCGCGCTCCACGGCACGTCGATGAGCCAGTCGATGTAGTTGCGCACGACGGTGCCCTCGGGGCTGCCGCCGGGAGTGCGCTCGAGGCGGGCGAGTTCCTTGAGGGCCTTGTCCTTGACGTCGGCGGGCATGCCGGCCGCCTCGATCTTCTCGCGCAGCGCCTCGACCTCGGCGGGTCCGTCCTCGCCGCCGCCGAGTTCCTTGCTGATGGCCTTCATCTGCTCGCGCAGGTAGTACTCGCGCTGGTTCTGGTCCATCTGCTCCTTGACGCGGGCACTGATGCGCTTGTCCATGTTGAAGCGCTCCATGTCACGTCCGAGGAACTGCACGACCTTCTCGATGCGGCGCGTCACGTTGACGGTGTCGAGGACGGCCTGCTTGTCCTCGACGCTCCACGTGGCGTGGTGCGTGATGGTGTCGGCGGCGAGGCCGGCGTCGTCCATCGTGCGGATGGCCTCGACCTGGTAGTTGTCGAGACGGAGGTTCTTGTTCTGGCGCTGGTACTCCTCGAAGGCGCTCTTGGCCTCGGTGAGGAAGACCTCGGTCTCGCGCTCGTCGCCGGCCTCGCGGGGCAGGGTCTCGGCGCGGACGCGCAGGTAGCTGCCAGGGACGGGGCTCTCGACGCGGGCGCGTTCCTGCGCCTCGACGAGGACCTGCAGGGTGCTGTCGGGCAGACGCACGACCTGCTTGATGACGGCGAGGACGCCGATGTCGAACATTTCCTGCAGCGTGGGGTCGTCGACGCGCTGGTCACGCTGGGTGAGCAGCAGGACGCGACGGTCCGAGGCCTGGGCCTCGTCGATCGCGCGTTTGCTCTTCGCGCGGCCCACGTCGATGTTGGTGGTCGTGCCGGGGAGAACGACGGTGCTTCGCAGGGCGATGACGGGAAGTTCCCAGATCATTTGACTCCTTGGGGGAGCCCGGCTTGCTTCCTCTTGGAAACCGTTCCGGGCGGGCGACTCGTGAGCGGGGAATACAACAGCGTACCCCCACCGGTACGCCAGAATTGTAAGGCGTCGGTGGAGGTCACTGCTGTAACTTACGTTGCTTTAGGCAGACTTCTTGAGTCCCTTGGACTCAAGGGCCTTGAGCGGCTCGTCGAGGTTCTCCACGTCGAAACGCAGCTTGCCCAGCCCGTCGAGCGGCAGCTCGAACAGCAGGTCCGTCATCGCCTTCTCCATGACGGCCCGCAACCCGCGCGCGCCCGTCCCACGCGCCTTCGCGCGGCGCGCGACGTCCGCGAGCGCCTCCGGCGTGAACTCCAGCTCCACGCCCTGGAAGCCGAACAGCGCCTGGTACTGCTTCACGATCGCGCCCTGCGGCTCGGTCAGGATGCGCACCAGCGCGCTCTCGTCGAGGTCGGTGAGCTGCACCACCAGCGGCAGACGGCCCACGAACTCCGGGATCAACCCGAACTTCACGAGGTCCTCCGGGATGAAGCGCAGCTCCTCCTTCTCCTCGCCCTTCGCCTCGCGCCCGAAGCCCACCGAGCGGACGTTCGCGCGGCTGCGCGCGAGGTCCGCGAGACCCTCGAAGGCGCCGCCCACGATGAACAGGATGTTCTTCGTGTTCACCTGCACGAGCTCCTGCTGCGGGTGCTTGCGGCCGCCCTGCGGCGGCACCTGCGCCACGGTGCCCTCGATGATCTTGAGGAGCGCCTGCTGCACGCCCTCGCCGGACACGTCACGCGTGATGCTCGTGCCCTCGGACTTGCGGGCGATCTTGTCGATCTCGTCGATGTAGATGATGCCGCGCTCGGCGGCCTCCACGTCGTACTCCGCCGCCTGCAGCAGCCGCACGATGACGTTCTCCACGTCGTCGCCGACGTAGCCCGCCTCGGTGAGGGTGGTGGCGTCCGCGATGGCGAAGGGCACCTCCAGCATCTCCGCGAGCGACTGCGCCAGCAGCGTCTTGCCGGTGCCGGTCGGGCCGATCAGGAGGATGTTGCTCTTGCCGAGCGACACCTCGGGGTGCGCCAGGCGCTGGTAGTGGCTCACGACGGCCACCGCGAGCGCCTTCTTCGCCTCGTCCTGCCCGATGACGTACTCGTCGAGGTAGGCCTTGATGTCACGCGGGCTCGGGAGCTCCGCGAGGTCGAAGCTGCTGCCGGGCTTGCTCGCCCGCACCAGCTCGTGCGCCCGCTCGGCGCACTCGTTGCAGATGAACGCGGCGCGCGACGGCGCCTCGATCAGCTGCGCGATCTGCGGGTAGGAACGCCCGCAGAAGGAACAACGGTCAGCCATGTCCTGCCTCCTTCCCCCGGGTCGCCTCAGCCACCCTGCACGCCCACTTCCAGGCCCGCCGCCGCGACGTTCTCGACGACGCCGTCGATCAGGCCGTAGTCCTTCGCCTCGTGCGGCGACATGAAGTAGTCGCGTTCCATGTCCCGCAGCAGCTTCTCCTGCGGCAGACTCGTGTGCTTGTGGTAGAGCCCGATCATCTTGTCGCGGAGGTAGAGCACCTCCTTGGCCTGCACCTCCAGGTCGGGGGTGTTGCCCCGGAAGCCCGCGCTGCCCTGGTGGATCATGATGCGCGAGTTCGGCGTGGCGAAGCGCTTGCCCTTGTCGCCCGCCATCAGGATGACGCTGCCCATGCTCATCGCGATGCCGACGCAGATGGTGCTGATGGGCGCCTTGATGTACTGCATGGTGTCGTAGATGGCCAGCCCCGCGTACACTTCGCCGCCGGGGCAGTTGATGTACAGCTGGATCTCACGGTCGGGGTTCTGGCTGTCGAGCAGCAGCAGCTGCGCCACGATCGTGTTCGCCACCTGGCTGTCGATCGGCGTTCCGAGGAAGATGATCCGGTCCTTCAGGAGGCGAGAGTACACGTCGTACATGCGCTCGCCGCGCCCGGTCTGCTCGATCACATAGGGGATGACGCTCATGCGTCGCATTATCGCACGCAGGGCGAAAATGAAAGTGCCAACGTCGCGCCTCGGTTCACATGAGCAGATCAACCGGACCTTCATGAACGGGGCCGCGCTCTCGTGAGCGCGGCCCGGGAACGCGGCTCCGGCAGTTCTAGCGGTTCGAGGCGGGCGCGGGCGTCGCCGCGCGACCCCGGGTCAGGGTGTTCAGGTCGAGCAGGAAGTTCCCGTCGGAGGGCAGCATCACCGTCTGGATGCCCGGGGAGAGCTTCTCCGCGACGGTCAGCTGGATGATCTCGGGGTTCTCCTTGAGGGCCTTGCCGCGCAGGGACAGCGCCCGGGACTCGCCCTCGGCGCGCGCGATGGCCGCGTCGGACTCCGCGCGGGCCTCCACGACCTTGCGCTGCGCGGCGATGTTGGCCTGCTGGAGCCGGTTGCGCTCCACGGCCACCTGCTGCTCGGCCGTCTGCTTCTCCTCGATGGCCTTCGCGACGGAGTCGGGAATGCGCAGTTCGCGCAGCAGCACGGACTGCAGGTCGAGGTGCGCCTTGTCGAACTCGCTGCGCAGGCCCTCGGTGACCTGCTCCTCCACCGCGCGGCGCTGGGTGCTGATGATGTCGGCGGCGTTGAACTGCCCGATGGCGTCGCGGACCTTGCTGCGCACCTGCGGGCGGATGACCGTGCGGATGTAGTCCGGGCCGAGCTCGCGGTGCAGGCGGGCCACGTCGGCGCGCTTGACGCGGAACTGCACCGTCACGTCCGCCGTGATGCCGAGGCCCTCCTTGCTGCGCGCCTGGATGCTCTCGTCGGCGTTGGGGCCGTCCTCGCCGCGCCGGGACAGGGTGATCTCCTGGAGACGCGCGTCGTACAGGGTGACGCTGTTGAGGACCGGCGCGACGAAGTGCACGCCCTCGTTCAGGGGCGTGGGGCGGACGCCGGACAGGACGCTGAAGACCACGCCGACCTGCCCGGCGGGCACGATCACGAGCGAGTTGCCGACGACCGCGAGGATCAGCCCGGCCGCCGCGACGGGCAGTCCGGCCCGTCCGAGCGTGGGGTTGCTGGCGCGCCCCAGGACGTACAGGGCGAGACCGGCGAGCAGAATGACGATGCCGACGAGCGCGAACATAGGAACCTCCCGGGGGGCGGGACGGCGCGGACGCCGTGAGCCCGTCTCCTCTTCCTGAGGATACGGTGAACACCTCTCAAGACGGGGGACCGCCGACGAAAGTTCCCGGGAAGGCGTGGCGTCGGACGACCGCTGGCGGCGTCCCCGGAGCTTCTGCAACACCTGCGATGAGTTGTATAGACAGCGCGAACTTATCTAGACAGTCCCCGGATGCTCACGTGCCGCATCGTCTATCCTGTTCCTGCCCACGGGCGCGCTTCATGACAGCTCAACCTCACGACAGGGGGTGCGAACTCAACAAAGTTCGGACACCCTCTGCCAAGGGTGTCCGGGAAAGGAGCGGAATGTCGGAACAGATTGATCGTACCAGACGTAAGCGCCGCAAGCAACGCCGCAAGCGTTTCGAGCTCGTTCAGTTTTTCGTTCAGACCGCCAACCTGATCGTGTTGACGATCAGGTTGATCGTGGATCTGCTCCTCTGATGCTCGGCCCTCAAGCGTGAGCTGAGCGAAATGCGGCGCCCCGGAGGGCAGCGAGGAGGGTTGGAGGTCTTCTTTGACTTCCGACCCTCCTCTTCTTCTCGTGGACGGCTGCCGAATAACTTGTACAGACAGCGCGAACTTATCTAGACAGTCCCTGGATGCTCACGTGCCGTATCGACTACCCTGTTCCTGCCCACGGGCGCGCTTCATGACAGCTCAGCCTCACGACAGGGGGTGCGAACTCAACAAAGTTCGGACACCCTGTACCAGAGGGTGTCCGAGAAAGGAGCGTTATGGATCTAGACCAGAACGATGGTACCAGACGCAAGCGCCGGAAACAACGACGCAAGCGTTTCGAGCTCGTTCAGTTTTTCGTCCAGACCGCCAACCTGATCGTCAACACGATCAGATTGATCGTCGATCTGCTCCATTGATGCTCGGCCCTCACGCGTGAACTGAGCGAAGTGCGGCGCCCCCCGTGGGCACCACGAAGGAAGGACGGCGCCACTTGAGGCGCCGTCCTTTCCCACTCCACTCAGATCGCTTCGAGCAGCAGCGTCTCGGGGTTCTCCAGCAGGCGGATGACCTCCTTGCAGAAGCGCGCGGCCTCCGCGCCGTCCACGAGGCGGTGATCGAAGGACAGCGACAGGTACATCATGTGCCCCGGCACCACCTGGTCGTTCTCGTCGAAGACGGGGCGCTTCACGATGCTGTGCACGCCCATGATGGCCGCGTCGGGCACGTTGATGATCGGGAAGCTGAAGAGCGCGCCGATCGAGCCGATGTTCGTGACGCTGAAGCTGCTGCCGCTCATCTCGTCCGGCGTGAGCTTGCCGTCGCGGGCGCGCGTGCCGAGGTCGAGGATCTCGCGCGCGAGCTGCAGGACGCTCTTGCGGTCCACGTCCCGCACCACGGGCACGATGAGGCCCGCGTCCGTCGCGACGGCCATGCCGAGGTTGAAGTACTGCTTGTGCACGATCTCCTGCGTGGCCTCGTCGAAGCTAGTGTTCAGGCTGGGGTACTTGCGCAGCGCCGTCGCGATGGCCTTGAAGATGAACGGCAGGTAGCTGAGCTTCGCGCCGCCCGCCTCGGCGGCGTCCCTCAGGCGGCCGCGCAGCGCGACGAGCTTCGAGAGGTTCGCCTCGTCGACCGTGAGGGTACGGACGGTGTACAGGTGGCTGGCGAGCATCTGGTTGCTGATGGCGCGCCGCATGCCGCGCAGGGGCGTGCGCGTCTCCAGCGCCTCGTAGCCCTTCGGGGTGCGGTACTGCACGGGCGGCACCGGCATGCCCGCGCCGGGCGAGCTCGGCGCGGCCTTCGCCTGCGGCACCGAGCGGGCGGCGGCGAAGTGGTGGACGTCCGCGACACGCACGCGCCCGTTGGGGCCGCTGCCGCGCACCTCCGCGAGGTCCACGCCGAGCTCGCGGGCGAGCTGACGCGCGGCGGGCACCGCCAGCACCCGCCCGTGCGCGCTCGCGGCGCTCTCGGACGCACCGGCCTCCTGCGCGCGGCCCAGGCCGGTCGGGACGCGGATCTGCTCGTCGCCGCCGAAGGCCTTGAAGAGGCTGGACTCGTCGCCCTTGTCCTCCTTCACGCCGGACTCCACGATGCTGCGCTCCTCCTGCGCGGTGACGGGCAGGTCCACGTGCACGGTGGCGGGACTCTCGGCGCTGTTCTGCACGGCCTGACGGGCACTGACGGCCCCGACGGCCGCGAGGGCGGGCTCGGCGGCGGGCGCCGTCACCTCGCCGCTCTCCTCGATGACGGCGATCGCGGCGTGCACGGGCACGACGTCGCCCTCCTTCACGAGGCGGCGCGCGAGTCGGCCCGCGTAGGGCGAGGGCAGTTCCACCGTGACCTTGTCGGTCATGACCTCCACGATGGGCTGGTCACGCTCGACGCTGGCGCCCTCCTCGACGAGCCACTTGAGGATCTCGCCCTCCACGACGGACTCGGCGAGTTCGGGCAGCAGGATTTCCTTGGGCATGATGCTCCTTTGCAGTGAGTGAAACAGATGCGCGTCAGAGGAAGACGCGGACGAGGCCGAACACGATCAGGACGACGCCCAGCACGCGGATCCAGCGCTCGGAGCGCCCGTACAGGAACGCGGCCACGCCGAGCGCCGCGAAGTACAGGCCGATCACGACGCTCGACCACGGCTCGGGAAAGCGCAGCGCGAACTGGTAGAGGCCCACGCCGATCAGCAGACCGACGACGCTCACGAGGGGCCGCAGCATGTCCTTCACGTTCTTCACCAGTAGAGCGTCGCGAACATCACGACGCCGAAGAGGACCGCCATCCACTGCCGCGCGGCGCGTGGGCCGGGCGCACGCCACAGCCCGTACCCGACGCCCGCGCCCGCCGCGAGCGCGACGAGCAGGCCCCACGGCTGCGGCGCCTCCTGCACGCGGCCCTCCAGGAGGCGCAGCGCGAGCAGCACGAGCACCGTGGTGGCGATCAGCTGGGGGAGGTTCAGGCGGGTGACGCCGGACAGCCAGCGTGTCCGGACGACCGTGAGGACGGCGCCCGCGACGACGATGAGGCTGACGGCCCAGCGCGCCGCGGCGGGCAGGTCCACGAGCACGCGCGTGACCACCCCGCCGAGAATGCCCTCCACGAGGAGCGCCACGACGAGGCCGATCACGAGCGTCAGGAACGGGGACTGTCCGCGCGGCAGCATCAGTACCCCAGCAGCTTCGCGGCGGCGCGCAGCATGCGGTTCGGGCCGGGCAGGTAGACCTTGTCCTGCGCGTAGGGGTAGGGCGTGTCGAAGCCCGCGACCTGCGAGACGGGCGCGAGGAGCGCGTCGAAGAGCTCCTCCTGGATGGTGTAGGCCACCTCGCCCATGAAGTTCGCGGTGCGGGGCGCCTCGCTGACGAGCAGCGCGCGGCCGGTCTTCGCGACGGAGTTCAGGACCGTCTCGCGGTCCCAGGGCACGATGGAGCGCAGGTCCACGACCTCCACGCTCACGCCCTCGGCCTTCAGAGCGTCCGCGACCTTGAGGGCGTCGGGCATGACGCCGCCGTACCCGACGATCGTGAGGTCCGCGCCCTCGCGGCGCACGGCGGCCCTGCCGAGCTCCACGACGTAGTCGCCCTCGGGCACGTCCTCCTTGAAGGCGCGGTAGATGCGCTTGGGCTCGAAGAAGATGACGGGGTCGTCGCTGCGCACGGCGGCCTTCAGGAGGCCCTTGGCGTCGTAGGGCGTGCTGGGCATCACGACCTTGAGGCCCGGGGTGTGCGCGTAGTACGCCTCGGGGCTCTGGCTGTGGTGGTGCCCGCCGCGCACGCCGCCGCCGGAGGGCGTGCGGATCACGAGGGGCGCGGTGAACTGCCCGCCGCTGCGGTAGCGGATCTTGGCGGCCTGACTGACGATCTGGTCGAAGCCGGGCCCCATGTAGTCCGCGAACTGGATCTCCGCGATGGGCCGCAGGCCGCGCACGGCCATGCCGACGGCCGCGCCGACGATGCTGGCCTCCGAGAGGGGCGTGTCGAAGACGCGCCGCCGCCCGAACTCGGCCTGGAGGCCCTCGGTGGCGAGGAACACGCCGCCGCGCGCGCCGACGTCCTCGCCGAAGAGCACGACGCGCTCGTCGAGGCGCATCTCCTCGCGCATGGCGAGGTTGATGGCCTGGATGAGGTTGAGGGAGAGGGTGGCGGAGGTGCTCACGGCGGTCTCTTTGTCCTGGAGGGCGGTCACGTCACGCCTCCTGTTCCGCGCGGACGTACTCGCGCTGCAGGGCGATGTGGGCGGGCACGTCCTCGTAGACGTCCTCGAACATGACGTCCCAGCCGGGCGTGCCGGTCGCCTCGGTGGCGGTGATGGCGTCCTCGACCTCACGCTGAGCGGCCGCGCGGATCGCGGCGGCGTCCACGCTGAGGCCCTCGGCGGCGAGGAAGCGTTCGAAGCGCGTGATGGGGTCGCGCGAGCGCCACAGCTCGACCTCCTCGCGGCTGCGGTACTGCTTCTCCGCGTCGGCGTCGGCGTTGGAGTGCGAGCCGATGCGGTACGTGAGGCACTCCACGAGCGCGGGGCCCTCTCCGGCGCGCATGCGCTCGGCGACCTCGGAGACGACGCTGTGCACCGCGAGGACGTCGTTGCCGTCCACGTAGTAGCCGGGCATGCCGTAGGCGTGGGCCTTCACGGCGATGTTGGTGCTGGCCGTCTGGCCCTTGAAGTCCACGGAGATGGCCCACTGGTTGTTCTCGCAGACGAACATGATGGGGGCCTTCGCGACGCCCGCCATGTTGAGTCCGGCGTGCCAGTCGCCCTCGCTGGTGGCGCCGTCGCCGAAGGTGCAGACGGTGATCTCGTCCGTGCCGAGGTACTGCTGCGCCATGGCGGTGCCCGTGGCGGGCGCGACCTGGTTGGCGATGCTGCTGCTGATCGACACGAAGTTGTAGTTCCTGACGCCGAAGTGGTGCGGCATCTGGCGGGCGCGGCAGAGGTCCTCGCTCGTGCCGAGGCACTGCGCGAGCAGGTCGCGGACGCTCACGCCGAGGCCGATGGCGAGGCCCTGATCGCGGTAGTAGGGCCAGATCCAGTCGTGGCCGGGCCGGACGGCGTGCGCGAGGCCCACCTGGGTGCCCTCCATGCCGCTCGACTGCGCGTAGAAGCTGGTCTTCCCCTGTCTGAGGATCGTGACGAGCTTCTCGTCGAAGACGCGGGCGCGGACCATGTCGCGGTGCATGGTGCGCAGCTGGTCCTCGGTGAGGTCCAGCGTCCAGCGTCCGATTTTCCGGCCGTCCTCGCCGATGCGCTGGATCGGCTTGTCGGTAAACGGCTTGTGCATGCATCCTCCTGAAGCTGGCTGGCAGGGCCGCCTCCGCCACGCGGGCGGAAAGTTGGCCTAACGCCCGTTAGGATTATAACCGGACCGGGCCTCAGGAACAGAGGGCAGGAGACAGGGAGCGTGAAGGCTCGCACCGCCCCTGAGGGGACGCCGATGGACGCCCGACGTGCATCCCGTTCCGGACGCACAGAACTCGTCTAGACAGTCCCCGGACGCTGCACCCGTGGTGCGTGTACACTGCCCGTGCCCTTCGGGGAGCGCCGCATGACAACTCAGATCGAGACAGAGGGACCGAACTCAAAAGATTCGGACACCCTCTAGCACAGGGTGTCCGGGAAAGGAGTTATATGGCTCGTCAACAACAAGACAAGCCTACCAGACCCCGACGCAAGCGGCAAGTCAACCGCAAGCGTCGTGACTGGGTTCAGCTTCTGAACCTGATCGTCAACGCGATCAGGCTCTTGCTTGATCTGCTCCCCTTCCTCTAGGCCCTCGTGCTCGACCTGAGCAAAACCATGCGGCGCCCCGAGGGGCGCCTTTTTCTGTGCCTGCGCGTGGCAGCGTCACTGGAACGGCACCTCTTCCCCGCCCCACTCCAGCCGTCCGATCGTCACGGCCACGTCCAGGGCGCGCACCGCGATCTCCAGGTCGCCGCGTCCGCCCGTGCCGCCCAGCTCGAACCACTTCCCGAGCGGCACGCC
This sequence comes from Deinococcus pimensis DSM 21231, assembly GCF_000519345.1. Lineage (GTDB taxonomy): Bacteria > Deinococcota > Deinococci > Deinococcales > Deinococcaceae > Deinococcus_A > Deinococcus_A pimensis. The sequence goes on along the minus strand of NZ_KI912633.1, from coordinate 246,067 downwards.
GCCCAGCACGCGGTGGCGCACGCCGTCCTCGACGTAGTCGGCGGGCGCGTCGGGACGCAGCACCAGCCGCTCTCCGTCCCCGACGCGCAGCGCGAGTGGGTACGGCGCGCGGGTCGGGCCGAGCTCCTCGCCGCCCCTGTAGACGTCCACGCGCGCCACGAGCCGCCACGCGCCCTCACGCACGGCGGGGAGACGCGCGCGCAGCAGGGGCGGCGCGCCGTAGCGGCCGAGCCGGATGACCTCCAGCTGGCCCGCCTCCGTCGCGACGCGGTAGCCGTTCTCGGTCTGCACCTCGCGGCGCGGCGCGGACGTGACGGGCGGCTCGGTGACGAGCCGCATCCGCCCGGACGGCGCGGGACGCGGCGCGGTCCGCAGGGGGCTGCCCTCCTGCAGGGCCGCCTCGTACGCGGCGCGGGCGCGTTCCGTGAGCTCGGGCAGGTTGGCTCGCTGGGCGTAGTAGGCGCTGAGGCCCGGATGGGTCGGCAGCAGCAGGTCCGCGAGCCGGGCGCGCAGCGCGGCCCGCTGCGGACCCGTGAGGCTCCCGGCGAGCGCGGTGCGCAGCAGTTCGCTGGTGAAGCCGAGCCGCTGTTCGAGGTCGCTGGACGTGAAGTCCGGGCCGGGCAGACGCACGGTCTCCTCGTCGGCGGCGTGCGAGAGCACGCCCGCCGAGAGCGCCTCCGAGAGCAGGTCGGGCGCGTCCTCGCCGAGAATGGCGCGCGCGAGGGCGGCGTCCACGCCGACGTACACCATCGAGAGGCGCGACAGGGCGGCATGCAGCTCGGGCCGCCAGCCGGACGCGCCAGCCAGCAGCGACTCGCGCGCGGACGGCGGGAGCGGCGAGCGGCCACTTCCCGTGAGGCTGTGGGGCCGCTCCATGAAGGCGCGCAGGTGCGCGGGAAGCCCCTCGGTCTGCTGGACGAGCCGCGCGGCACGGCAACGCAGGGCGTCCTCGTCGAGGCCCTGCAGGACGGGCCTGAGCGCACGTGTGGCGGCGCGGATGCTGACGGGACCGAGGTTGATGCGGTGAACGCGTCCGGAGTCCACGCCGCTCTCGAACAGGGCGGGCAGCGTGGACGCGCTGGAGCTCGACAGGACCAGCAGCAGCGGAATCGGCAGGCCCAGCGCGAAGCCCACGCCGCCCGCGAAGGCCTCGCGGGCGTGCTCGGCGCGGTGGATGGAGAGCACCACGGGCCGCCCGAGCGACGCGAGGACGCTGAAGATCCGCACGAGGTCCTCGTCGGCGTCGCCTGGACGCAGCAGGACGCTCTGCAGCACCTCGCGCGAGTCGGGCGGGGAGACGCGCATCAGGGCCTGCGCGAGCGACGCGAGGAACAGGCGGCGCTGCGGTACCGCGTTGACCTGCAGCAGCACCCAGTCGCTGCCGACGAGCGCCTCCTGCACGAAGCTGCGCTTGCCGATGCCGCGCCGTCCACCGAGCAGCAGCAGCTGCGGCTCGTGCTCCGCGAGCGACAGGACGTCCATGAGGGCCCCGCGCGCCTCGGGACGGTCGAAGTGCAGCTGGGGCGGGCCGCCACGGCGGACGAGCCGCAGGTTCTCCACGCCGAGCAGTTCGGCGCGCGCGCGGATCATCTCGGCGGCGCGGTCGCGGCCGGCCTCCACCTGCCGGGTGTAGACGCGCGAGAGCACCTCCTCGACCTGCTCGGCGAGGCTGAGGCGCTGCGTCTCCACCCACTCCTGGAAGGTGGACGTCCCGAGGTCCTCCAGCCCGCTGAGGGGCAGGCCGCGCAGCGTGCCGAGCCACTCGGCGAGCTCACGTTCGCTCACGTCGGTCTCGCCGCGGACGAAGCGGTCGAGGTCGGTGGCGCACTCCAGGGAGAGCATGGGCTGACGGGCCGGGAAGAGGTCGAGGCCCTGCTGGCGCAGGCGGGCGAGTTCCACGCGGAGGTTGCCGAGCGCGTCGTGGCTCTCCCAGAGGAGGTCGGCGAGGTGCTCGCGGTGCTGGGGCGAGCGTTCGAGCGCGAGGTAGGCGAGCAGCGCCGTCGCCTTGGCGGACAGGTGGACCCGTCGTCCTTCGTGGCTCACGTGCACATGGCCGAGAAGATGAACCGTGAGCATGGGTGCTGACCTCGGAGGGGCGTCCGTGACGTTCGGGCTGGCGCCCGGACGAACTTTCGATGGGAGGTGGGTCATCAGTCGATATGGGCCTGCGTGAGATGAGTTGGAGGATGGACGCGGTTCGGTTCGCGCCGCTTCAGAATCAGCGTAACACGCGCCGTGGAAAGCGGCTCCTCATTTGTCACGTCGGTGCGGACGCGGACTGTATTCTTCTCACGGCGTAATCAGTCGGGAGGTCTATGCTGAGTGCATGCCCAGTGGCCGCGCCGTCCTCATCCGCTACCGCCCCGCCGCCGCCACCCCCGCCGAGCGGGCGCGGCAGGAGGCGAGACTGCGCGCCGCGCTCGAACGCGCGCTCGGCGAGGACGTCAGCGTCCGCTTCGAGGACGTCCACGGCGACGAACCCTGGCGCCGCACCAGCGTCCGCGTCTGGGGCGACTGGGACCGCTCACGCGCCAGCGTCTTCTCCGCCGTGTCCGCCTGCCTCAGCGAACTCGCCGACGTCGCCTGACCCGCCCGGGTCTTTGGACGCGTTCACGCGCGCCGCACCCACCGTGGCGCGCCCCTCCGTACAGTGGACGGCGCATGGAACGGCCCGCCCAGGTCCTGCCCGACCGTCCGGCCCGCACCTCGAACGCGCAGGTCCGTGAGGACGTCACGCGCCTCGCGGCGGTGGACGTGACGCGCGGCGTCCTCACGGTCGCGGTGGTGGCGCACCACGTGAGCGGAATCGTGCTGCCGCTCGCCCCGCCCGGCCCGCCGCACGTCCTGCTGGCGGCGCTGAACCGCTCGCTGCTGTTCGTCGTGCCCGCCTTCCTGTTCGTGACGGCGCTCGTGCTGACCCGCTCCGCCCTGCGGTCCTTCGACGCGCGGCGCTACTACGGGACGCGCGTCCGGACGGCGCTCCTGCCGTACCTCCTGTGGACGGTCCTGTACGTCCTCTTCCGCGTCGCGACGGGGCAGGACGCGCCGGACGTGCTGCTCGACCCCGCACGCTGGCTGACGTGGCTGCGCTACGGCAAGGGCTACTTCCACCTGTACTTCCTGCTGATCGCGCTGCAGTTCTACCTCGTGCTGCCCCTGCTGCTGCCGCTCTTCCGGCGCACGTGGCCGCTGTGGCTGGTCGTCACGGTCGCCTTCGGCACGCAGCTCGGCGTGTACTGGCTCAACCGCTCCACGGACCTCGTGCACTTCCGCTTCCCCGGCACGATGGCGCTCTGGTACATCCCGGCGATCACGCTCGGCATGTACGTCGGCGCGAACTACGCCCGCTTCGACGAGCTGTGGCGACGGCACCGCAGGCCCGTCTTCGCCTTCGCGGCGCTCGGCTGGGCCGTGTACCTCCCGCTCGCGTACACGGTCCTCACCGGGGGGCGCGTGAACACCTTCGTGTATTCCGCCGCGCACTGGGTGTACACGACGGTGTTCGCGCTGGTGCTGTTCGGCGTGGCGCACTCCGCCGCGCGGGGGCCCGCCTGGCTGAGCCGTCCGCTCGCGCGGCTCGGCACCTTCAGCCTGCAGATCTACCTGCTGCACCCGGCGGTGCTGTTCTGGGTGGACCGCCGGGGCGCCTTCCCCGGCGGTGACTCCGCGCTGTTCCTGCTGACCGTGCTGGGCTACGCGCTCGTGGCGCTCCTCGTGCCCTTCGTGATCGCGCGCGCCCTGGAGGGCCGCCGCGCGTCCGTGTGGCTGTTCGGACGCTGACCGAACCTCCTACCGCGTGAACGCCCGCCCGACCGCCTCGATGAAGGCGTCGCGGCGGGCGAGCTCCTCGGGTGTGTAGCGCTCGGCGAGCAGACGCGCCTTGAAGTCGGCGACGTCCTCGTCCCCGGTGAGGGCCCACGTCTCGACGGGCGTGCAGGCCACCCGCATGTCTCGCTCCCAGTCGAAGGTCTCGTTGGCGGGGAGGCCCAGCGCGCGCGTCGCGAGCGGCCACGTGGCGTCCACCACGACGTCCCCGCGCGGGCCGTGCACGACGAGCCAGTTGTGGACGTCCACGACCCCGCCGTCCGCCGCGAGCCGCGCGACCTCCGGATCCACCTCCACGCCGGGCGGCAGGGCGATCTCCTGCGTGGCGGCCATCAGGGTGGAGCGCACGCCGAGTTCCGCGAGCAGGGCGCGCAGCAGCAGGTGCTTCGTGGAGCAGGTGCCGCGCCACTCCCGCACGACCGTGGCGGGAACGTGCTCGCTCGCGCGGGC
>NZ_KI912633.1:241422-241692 GCF_000519345.1 Deinococcus pimensis DSM 21231 | reverse complement strand
GATCGCGCTGCAGTTCTACCTCGTGCTGCCCCTGCTGCTGCCGCTCGCGCGCAGACGGCCCCCGCCGTGGGCGGCGCTCGGGGTGGCGCTCCTCGCGCAGGTCGGGGTGTTCGTCCTCAACCGCGAGACGCTGCACTTCCGCTTTCCCGGCACGATGGCCGCGTGGTACCTCCCGGCGCTCGCGCTGGGCGTGGCGCTCGGCGCGCGGGACGTGGAGTTCACGTGCGTCTGGAGGCGCGTCTGGCCGGGCGTGGGGCTCGCGGCGCTCGC
>NZ_KI912633.1:237896-241322 GCF_000519345.1 Deinococcus pimensis DSM 21231 | reverse complement strand
CGCCGCGGCGTCGGTCGGCGTGACCCTCGTGGCGGTGGCCGTCCCGGCACTCGTGGGCCGCGCGCTGCACGGCACGCGGGTATCCCGGGCGCTGTTCGGACGCTGAAGGGAAGGACGCCGCGCGGGGCGGCGTCCTTCCCTCCTCGTGGCGCGCTCGACTGGAATCGAACCAGTGGCCTAGGGCTTAGGAGTCCCCCGCTCTATCCGACTGAGCTACGAGCGCATGTTCTCGGGAGTCCGGGCTCCCGGGCAGGGATTATAGCGTACCCTGGCGCCGTGCGCTCTTGAGGCTCCTGGCCCGCGCGGAAGGCCGCGCCTCTCCTCTTTCCTCGAAGATGTGAGGCAACGCATTATGTTTTGGGCAGAATCATGGCATCATGATTCTGTGATGACTACTGCCCCTCAGGAGGTCCGGATGAACTCCTTCAGCTTCACCAAGCTCGGTCGCCAGACGGTCCGCACCAGCACCGACGGGCGGTACAGCGCCCACGACGCCCTCGCCGCCCTCGGCGTCCGCGAGCGCGCCCGCGCGGACGCCCTCCTCGCGGAACTCGGCCTCGGCGCCGGCCACCACGACTTCGGCGACGAGGCGGGCCCCGAACCCACCCTCACCGACACCGACGTCGCCACCCTCGCCTTCGCCCTCACCACCCCCGAGGCGCGCCGCTGGCGCGAGAAGGCCCGCGACCTGCTCGCCGGGTACCTCGCCGGGGACGTCCACCTCGCCGCCGAGATCGCCGAACGCAACCCCGACGCGGAGAAGCGCCGCTGGCTCAGCGCCCGCCTCGAGAGCACCGAGGCCCGCAAGCGCTTCATGAGCACCGTCGCCCGTCACGGCGGCGAGGGCGACATCTTCCGGCAGGTCAGCTCGCTGTCGAACCGCAGCGTCCTCAACATGAACAGCGCCGCCTTCCGCCGCGAGCGCGGCGTCCGCGACACCCGCGACGGCATGACCGCCAGCGAACTGATGCGCCTCACCTACCTCGAAACGGCCAGCGCGCAGGCCATCGAGGCGCACGGCGCGCACGGCAACGACGCCATCCTCGACCTGCACCGCCGCAACGCCGACAACGAACGCAAGGTCTGGCGCGCCGCGCTCGGCCAGGCCAGCTGACCGTCCTTCTCCCCTCGCACCCTCGCCCTGTTCAGGGCGAGGGTGCGTCCGTTTGGTGGTATCGTCCACGACAGTCCATGCGGCACCTCGCGCTCATCCACACCGGCGGCACCATCTCCTCGCAGTACGACCCGCAGGCGGGCGGCGTCATCCCGCAGCACGCGCCGCGCGTGCCGGACCTGCCGGACGTGCGCGTCACCGACTTCGAGCCCTTCCGTCTGCCGAGCCCGCACATCCGGCTGGAGCACATGCTGGCCCTGCGCGACCTGATCGAGGACGTCGGTCCCGCGCACGACGGCGTCGTCCTCACGCACGGCACGGACACGCTGGAGGAGACCGCGTTCTTCCTGCACCTCACGCTGTCCACGGACACGCCCGTGGTGCTGACGGGCAGCATGCGGCACGCCGGGGAGCCCTCCTGGGACGGGCCGGGCAACCTGCGTGACGCCGCCGAGGTCGCCCTGCACGCCGGGACGCGCGGACGCGGCGCGCTCGTCGTGTTCGGCGGCGACATCTTCGACGCGCGCACCGTCACGAAGACGCACACGACCACGCAGGGCGCCTTCGGCGGCTACCCCGGCCCGCTCGGCCGGGTGGACGGCGCGGCCCTGCGGTACTTCGCCCGTCCCGAGGCGCGTCCCGTGTTCCCCGTGACGTCGGTGGACGCGCGGGTGGAGGTCCTGTACGCCTACGCGGGCTGGCAGGGCGAGGGCTTCGAGGAGGCGGCGGCCCGCGCGGACGGCCTCGTCGTCGCGGCGCTCGGGACGGGCAACCTGCCGCCCGAACTGCTGCCGCTCGTGCAGGCCTGCGAGAAGCCCGTCGTCCTCGCGACGCGCACCCACGCCGGTCCGGTGCTGCCCGTGTACGCCTACGCGGGTGGCGGCGCGACGCTCGTGCGCGCGGGCGCGATTCCGGCGTCCTTCCTGAACGCGCACAAGGCGCGCATCCTGCTGATCGTGCTGCTCAGCCTGGGCTACCCACCCGAGCGGGTCCGCGAGGTGTTCGAGCGCGGCGCGTTCTGACGGACTGCGTGCGCGCACACGAGCCGAAGAACGCCCCAAGCGACCTTGAAGGAAGCCCCTCGGTGGGCCGTGCGGCGGGGAACACTCCTCACCGCCGCCCACGCGAGATTGGGGCATGCCCGACGAGAACGAACGTCCCAAGCTGGACCGTCAGATCCGCTACCCCAACAACATCCTGATCGGCGCGGTCGCCGTGGTGGTCGTGCTGCTCCTCGCGTTCCTGCTGTTCTACGTGTACTACGGCCCGACGACTTGAGGCCGGGGCGCGACCCGCCGGGGGGCGGGCGAGCCGTCGGGTCGAGGCGCGGCCCGCCGGGGGGCGGGCGAGCCGTTGATCTCGCAGGGTGAGGGCGGGCGAAGCTCTCCATCATCCGCGCGCACGTGGAGCGCCCCTATGGTCTGCTCATGACGAGTCCCATCATCGACCTGGCGGGCATCACGGTGGAGGTGAACCACCTCGCGCGCGGGGTGCGCTTCTACTCGCAGGTGTTCGGGCTGCCCGTGGAGGAGCACGACGAGGAGCGCGGCGTGGCGACGCTGCGCGTCAACGATCACCAGACGCTGACGCTCTGGAAGCCCGTGACGCGGCGCTGGAACGACGAGGCGCTCGCGCCCCTCATGCCGCGCGGCGCGTCGCACCTGCACTTCGCGTGGCAGGTGCTGCCCCGGGACCTGCCGCTCGGGAAGGAAATCCTCGCCGAGCACGGCCTGACGTGGACGGAGATCGACCTCGGCACGCCCGAACGGCCCGATCCCACGGTGTACTTCTTCGATCCGTTCGGACACGGGCTGGAGCTGCGCGGCGTGGACCTCGCGGACGAGCGGCGCCCGCACTTCCCGCCGACGCCGGTGCGGCGTCCGGCACACGCGCTGCCCGTGATGGGCCTGCGTGAGGCGGCCATCGCCTTCTCGGACTACCACGGCATGCTCGAGCGCCTGCCGCGCGCGTACGGCTTCGAGTACGTGAAGGAGCAGGAGGACCGCGACTTCGCGCAGTTCGTGCTGGGCCCGAGCGCGGAACCCGACGGGAACGGCACGCCGCGACGCTGGCTGTACTGCTGGGACCCGCAGGTGGGCCTCGCGGACATGTTCGGCGGGGACCACGCGACGCTGACGTTCTACGCGGACGTGGAGGCGGTGGCGCGCCGCGTGGAGGCGGCGCGCCTGCCGTGCGTGCGAGACGGGGAGCGCTTCGCGGCGCGGGATCCGGAGGGGCATGTGTTCGTCTTCGTTCCCGACCCGCGCTGACGGGTCGTAGGGAGGCCGCCCGCGTCCGGACGCGGGCGGCCT
>NZ_KI912633.1:227607-237796 GCF_000519345.1 Deinococcus pimensis DSM 21231 | reverse complement strand
GAGGAGCAGCGCGACGAGCGCGAGGGCGAGGGTGCCGCCGACGAAGCGGGCCGGGGGGACACGCAGGCTCAGGGGCGCCGCGAGGAAACGCCCGAGCGTGAAGGCGGTGAAGTACACGGCGGTGAAGGTGGCGGCGCTTCCCGCGCTCGCGCCGAGCGTGACGAGGTACGTGGCGGCCCAGCCCGCGCTGCTGGCCTCCACGCCGACGCCGAGCACGAGCAGCGCGACGAAGGCGAGCAGGAGGGGCTTCGAGGTGGCCGTGCGTTCCGGGGGCGCGGGCGGGAGGCGATCGTCGACGCTCAGCGCGAGCGGCGCGGCGAGCGCGCAGGCGACGGCGAGCACCACGAAGGGCGCGCGCGGGTCGAGTCGGACGGCGAGGCTCACGACGAGCGGCCCGAGGACGCTGCCGATGCCGAACATGGCGTTGAGGAGGTTGAGCATGGCGCCGCTGCGTTCCCCGAAGGCGCGGGAGAAGAGCCCGTTGAGGCCGATGGTGAGCCCGCCGTACCCGAGCCCGACGACGACGGCCCCGACGAGCGCGAGCCCCAGGGTCGGGCCGAGGCCGAGCGTGAGCCCGCCGAGGGCGATGAGGGCGACGCTGAGGACGGCGCGCCAGCGGGCGAGCGCGGTGCGTTCGAGCGGGACGGAGCCGAGCACCCCGACGAGCGCGCCGAGCGCGTGGGCGCTGAGGATGAGTCCGGTGCGCGCGAGGTTCTCGCCGTAGAACTCGCCGAGCCGTGGGATGGACGGACCGTACATGGCCTGCGCGGCGCCCATGAGGGCGAAGGCGAGGAAGCCGGCGACGATGGTACGGGCGGGCAGGGTGCTGGTGGGAACGGTCGTCACGTGGGCCTCCGCAGGGTCGGTCGGGTCGCTGAAACGATTCAGACTACCCGCCCGGAAAGGCCGCAGGCAACAAAAAAGCATTGCCGGTGAGCAACGGCACCCAGCGATCATCCCTTATGGCTGCTTCCTTCCGGACCTGACCAGGTTCGAGCGTCGCCGCTGCGTTGCGCCAGCAATGCTCGGTGACTATAGCACCGTGCGCGCCGCGCGGACAAGCCGCGCCGCACGCACTATCCTCGGCGCATGACGCACGTCGACTACGCCCTCAAGGAATGGGACGCCCAGGTGCGCGCCCTCGCGCGCGGTGAGACCGCCGTGCTGCTGCGCAAGGGCGGCATCATGGAGACCCACGACGGCTTCGAGGTGGAGCACCGCGCCTTCCTGCTCTACCCCACCTTCCTGCACCAGAACCCGCAGGAGCTGCGTCCCGACCTGCACGGGGACCTGCGCGCCGACCCCAGCCCGGGTCGGATCGTGATGCCCGCCCTCGCGGAGGTCGTGGACGTCCACCGCGTCACGGACCTGGAGCGCGCCCTGGCGCTGACCGACATGCAGTGCCTCACGCCCGGCGCCGTCGAGCGGCGCTTCCGCTACCGGGACCGACCCTGGCTGCACGCGCTGGTCGTGCGCGTCACCGTCCTCGACGAGCCCGTGAAGCTCGACGAGACGCCCGAGATGCTGGGCTGCGTGAGCTGGGTGCCGCTCCAGGGACGTGACGTCGAGGGCCGCGCCGCCCTCGCGGAGGACCGCCTCGCCGCCGTGCGGGAGGAGGTCCGGGCCCGCGTGGGCGCCTGAGGGTCCCTACTCGCCGCCGACGGCGTTCACGTCCGTCGGGGCGGGCAGTCCCCCGAGGTCCGGGTCGAGCGCGCTCCTCATCCAGCCCAGCACGCGCCGCGCCACGAGGTCCGAGCGGGCCGTGACCACGTCGAGGTGCGCGTAGCCGGACGCGACGAAGGTCGTGAGGGGAGCGCGGGTGCGCTTCGCGTACGCGCGGAACTCGTCCTCGCTGGCGATCCCGTTCTGAGCGACGACACCCAGCATCGGCACGTTCACCTCCGCCGTGTGCCACAGGCGCACGCCGCGCAGCCAGTTCAGCTTGCTGCTGTCGAGGCCGCAGGCGCTCATGTCGAGCGTCAGGCGTTGCGGGAAGTACCACTCGACGAAGTCGCCGTAGGGCCGCCAGAAGCGCCCCACGAAGTCGCGCGCGTCCGTGGGCGCCCCCGGGTCCTGCGTCCACCCGGCGGGCTTCGAAGGGTCGAGGACGTTGAAGGCGTCGCGCGCCTCGGCGCCGCGTGCGCCGCCGACGAGCAGCGCGGGCAGCAGGTAGGACTCGCGGACGTTGCTGGCGCGGCCCGTCGTGACGCTCAGGAAGGGCAGCACGGCGTAGCGCTTCTCCAGCTGCAGCATGGCCGCGGCGAGGTTCGTGGCGGGATAGCGCGTGAGGCCGGAGGGACTGACGCCGTTCGGGTCGAGCGCCGCGAGGCGGGCCTGCGCCGCGCCGCGCGCCGCGCGGACGGGATTGTAGAAGTCGAGCGACACGAAGGGATTCGAGGCGAGGTCGCGCCGTCCCGTCGCCCGCGCGAAGGAGAGGGTGTAGCCGCCGTCGTACTCGGCCTCGCTGATCTGACGGCCCAGGCTGCTGCCGGGCACGCCGTCGAGCATGACGATCCCCCTGACGTCGCGTGCGCCCGCGCGCCCGTCGAAGTCGTACGCGGCGTACAGACCCGCCATGGCCGCCCCGAGGGAGTGCCCGCCGATGAAGACGTTCGGAGTGAGTTTGCGCGCCTCCAGCACCGCTGCGCGCCAGTCGCGCAGGGTGACGTCGAGCCCCCAGTCCTGCATGAACGCGAGCGAGGAGGTGTTGCGGGCGGGCAGACCGTCACGGGAGATCCGCGCGAGGGTGGCGCGGTCGGCCTTCGCGACGGCCTGCTGCGCCTCCAGGGCGTTGCTGCGGCGATCCACCGCCCAGACCGCCACGGTGGGGTCGAGCGTGACGATCTGCCGGGCGAGCCGATCGAAACTGACGGCGCCGCCGAGGAAGCCCGGCATCAGCACGAGGATCGTGCGCGGCTTCGCGGTGCGGGCGTAACGGACGGTGATGGAGACGTTGTAGGCCGCCGGGGTGCCCTTCACGGTGACGCCCGGACGGGTGACGCGTGTCACGCCGACCGCCTCCAGGGGAGCCTGCGATTTCGGCGCGGCCCCCGCGAGACCCGCGAGGGCGAGCGCGGTGACGATGACCCGACGCATGCCCTGATGCTAGGTCGCTCACGGCACGCTTCGCTTGAGGAGAGTGAAGCATGCCCTTCAAGAATGCCTGAGCGAACTTGAAGGTTCGGGGATCGCTGTGTTACGTGCATCGTTTCCGTACGGCGGAACACCCGTCGTGACGTGTCGTTCTCGTCGATACAGGATGTTCCATGCTGGAGGACGAACGCGACGACCCACGTCGCAGGTCGGGTACGAGCATGAATCGAGGCGAGGAAACGTCAGGAGATGTTTCGTGGGATTTTCCGCGTGGCTTTACATTTTGCCGTTCTGTTTCCATAATGCTTCTGGAGGCAATGATGGCTTTTAGAAAACTCAGTGAGCAGGTGCAAAACCTCAGCAATCCCCAACGCTCGGACGCCTTCGTCAAACTCTTCCGCGCGGCTGTACGTGAAGGCCGCTTCGACGCGGCGTACATTCCGGAGCGTTTCGAACTGCCCAAGCAGTACAGCCGAAGAGGCAGCGAGGAACGTTACTCGAAGGACTCCAAGGACATGGTCTTCGAGGTGACGCCTGCCTTCGAGCACTGGTTCGAGAACGTCGACCGTGACCTCGGCGGCAGCCGCCGCGCGAGCCGCGTGAAGCCCAGCATCGACGCGTTCGAGCGGGGCGAGTTGGACTTCAAGGCCCTCGCGGAGGAGACGCGCCGCAAGATGGACGCCAGCTTCAAGAAGGGCCAGAACCTCGGCCAGAGCCGCGCCAAGGGCCGCAGCAAGAAGAAGTAGCTCAGCGCGCCCCGAGGCCGAGGCGTTCGTGCAGCCGCACGAACGCCTCGGCCGTCACGCGGACGTCTCCGAGGCTGCGGTGACGTCCGCCCTCCTCGAACTGCAGGCCGAAGCGCTCGGCGAGCAGGTCAAGCTTGTGGCTGCGCTGCCCCGGGAACGCGCGGCGCGACAGCTGAACCGTGCAGATCTCCTGCGGGGGGGCCCACACCAGCCCGTGCCTGCGCGCGGCGGCCCGGATGAAGCCCGCGTCGAACCCGACGTTGTGCGCGACGACGGGCCGATCGCCGACGTAGTCGAGGAAGGCGGGCATGATCTGCCCGAGCTCGGGCGCACCGCGAACGTGCTCGTCGCGGATGCCGTGAACCTTCGTGACGTACCAGGGAATGGGCCGTCCGGGATTCACGAGGCTGTGGAAGATCGGCGCCTCGATGACCCGGCCGTCCCGAACGTACATCGCGCCGATTTCGACGATGGCGTCCTTGTCGGGTGAGAGACCGGTGGTTTCGAGGTCGAAGACGACGTACTCCATCCTGAACAGCCTAGTGCATGGAGTGGAGAGACGCGCGGACGGCCCAGGCAGGAGCGAGGGACCGCTCCCGAGCGTACGACGCTCGCTTGAGTGGAGAGACGCGCGGACGGCCCAGGCAGGAGGACCGGGCCGTCCCGGTCCGTACGACGCTCGCTTGAGTGGAGAGACGCGCGGACGGCCCAAGCAGGAGCGAGGGACCGGGCCGCCACTCGGACGGCCCGGTCCTCACCCTCTTGGGCGACGCGCGTTATTTGTTGTCGAGGTTCTTGACGGCGGCCGTCACGTCGGTCGGCTTGCCGTATTCCTGCTCGGGCAGGGCCTGCAGGACGGAACGGACGTTGTCGTCGACGCCGTTGCTCTCGGCCTTCTGAAGGAGGTCCTGTTTGCTGGCGGGGTACGTCACGCCCTTGAGGTGCTTCTGCAGCTGAATCGGGTTGATCTTCATGGGTGCGCCTCCTCGCCCCATGGTGCGGAAGGGGTCTGCGGGGAGCGTGTAGGTTCGCGTAATCGCTCTTTACGCTCTCCTCGCGAAGCCTTGGGGAAGGGGGACGAAAAAATCACGTGCTGGAGCAAGGGGAGACGTGTTGACACCTCCCTCTCCTCACCAGCCGTTCGTGCCGGGTCCGCCCTTGAAGGGGCCGACGATGTCGCGGGTGATCCAGCCGCCGTAGAAGTCGCCGGGTTGTGGGGTGACCTGTTCGTCGTCGAGGAGGCAGGCGTCCATGCGGGCGGGGTAGAAGGCGACGTGTCCGGCGAGCGCCTCGTAGGGGGCGTCGGGGTGTTCGTAGGACCACGCGGCGGCGGGCGCTTCGAGGCCGCTTCCTCCGCGGACGGTCCAGTAGGTGGCGCGGCCCTTGTACTCGCAGTGGCTCGCGCCGGGCGCGCGGGTGAGGGCGCCGGGCCGGACGTCCTCCCTGGGGACGTAGTAGACGGGCGGGTGGCTGGTCTCGAGGACGCGAAACGCGCGGGCGCTGTCGGCGATCACCTCGCCGCCGAGAATGACGCGGACGCGGCGGGTGGCGCGTTCCAGGCGGGGCGGTCGGGGGTAGTCCCAGACGGATTCCTGTCCGGGCGCGGGCGGGACGCGGCGTGAGGTCATGTTGTCATGGTGCGCCCACGGGGTGGGAGGTTCCGTCAGCGCGACTCCACACTGAGCGGCAACTGCCAGTCGATCTCGGGACGTCCCGCTTCGCGCAGAGCGGCGTTCACGGCGCTGAAGGGGCGGGTGCCGAGGAACTTCGTGGCGGAGAGGGGGCTGGGGTGGGCGCTCTCGATGACGACGTGCGCGGGGTTCGTGACGAGCCGCTTCTTCTTGCGGGCGTAGGCGCCCCAGAGGACGAAGACGACGCGGTCGGGCCTGTCGTTGACGGCGCGGATGACGGCGTCGGTGATCTCCTCCCAGCCGTGCCCGGCGTGCGAGTTGGGTTCGCCCGCGCGGACGGTGAGGACGGCGTTGAGGAGCAGCACGCCCTGCTCGGCCCAGCGCACGAGGTACCCGTGCTTCGGGGGCTGGAAGTCGACGTCGGCTTTGAGTTCCTTGTAGATGTTCTGGAGGCTGGGCGGGGGACGCACACCGGGCAGGACGCTGAAGGCGAGGCCGTGCGCCTGACCGGGCCCGTGGTAGGGGTCCTGTCCGAGGATGAGGACGCTGACGCGCTCCAGGGGTGTGAGGCGCAGGGCATTGCCGACGTCCCCGGCGGGGGGGTAGACGGTGTGTTCGGCGCGTTCTCGGTCGAGGAAGGCGGCGAGCTCCCGGGTTCGTTCGGTCCGGAGGACGGGGTCGAGCACGCTGGCCCAGTCATCGGGCAGGCCGGGCAGCAGGGTCGTGGCGGTGTCGGCGGTCATGGGTTCATGCTGCAGGGGCAGGGGCTTACCGGATCGTCGGTCGGATGACGTTCGGTGGAAGGTGAAGAGAAGGAACGCGCGAATCATGACGGAATCTGAACATAGGTCGGTTCCGGCACTTTCGTCTTGAGGGAGTCCTCAGATATGGCAGCGAAAGTGGCTGTTTTTTGGCGGGAATTCGGAAAAAACCCATGAGAAAGCTTTCGCTCCCTTGATCCATTCCGTAAGAGCCAACTCACCGGGGTATGAGAACCTACTCGTAGTCTGGGCTACGCAACACAGTTGCGTAGCTTGTCGTTTCGAATCTTCGTCAACGACGACAAGGAGGAAGCATGCCACAGCATACGAATGACCTCGTGTGTATTTCACATCTGCGCTGGAATTTCGTGTTCCAGCGCCCGCAGCACCTCATGACCCGCGCGGCGCGCGACCGCCGCGTCTTCTACGTCGAGGAGCCTGTCGAGGTCGAGCCCGGTGTGGAGGCCAGGCTCGACGTCCGCGAGGAGAACGGCGTCACCGTGATCGTGCCGCAGGTTCCGCGCGGCCTCGACGAGGACGAGGTCCTCACGCGCGCCCTGGTGCAGGACTTCCTGCGCGCGAGCGGCGTGCGCCGCCCGACCGCGTGGGTCTACACGCCCATGCGGCTGCCGCTCGTGGAGGGACTCGATCCGTCCGTGGTGGTGTACGACTGCATGGACGAGCTCGCCAACTTCAAGTTCGCGCCGCGCGCCCTGCGTGAGCGCGAGGCGCGCCTGTTCCGCATGGCGGACCTCGTCTTCACGGGCGGGCACCGTCTGTGGGAGGCCAAGCGCGAGCAGCACCCCCGCACCTTCCCCTTCCCGTCGAGCGTGGACGTCGCGCACTTCGCGGGCGCGCGCGACGGCCGCGCCGATCCCGCCGATCAGGCGGGGGTGCCGCGTCCGCGTCTGGGCTTCTACGGCGTCATCGACGAGCGCTTCGACGTGGACCTGCTCGCGGCGGTCGCGAGCCGCCGTCCGGAGTGGCATTTCGTGCTGCTCGGCCCGGTCGTGAAGATCGACGAGGGCGCCCTGCCGCGCGGCGAGAACCTGCACTACCTCGGCATGAAGAGGTACGAGGAGCTCCCGTCGTACCTGGCGCACTGGGACGTGGCGCTGCTGCCCTTCGCGCGCAACGAGGCGACGGAGTTCATCTCCCCCACCAAGACGCCCGAGTACCTCGCGGCGGGCGTGCCGGTCGTGAGCACCGACATCCGCGACGTGGTGCGTCCCTACGGCGAGCAGAACATCGTGCGAATCGCCTCCGACGCGGACGAATTCGAGGCGGCGGTCGCGGAGGCCCTCACCGAGGACAACGCGGAGCGCATGCGCCGCGCGGACCGTCTGCTGTCGCGCATGTCCTGGGACCGCACGTGGCGCGAGATGGACGACCTCATCCGCGAGGCGGGCGCAGACTCCATCGGGTACGCCAAGACCGTCCGCAACTGGGATGACACGTCCACCCGGGACGTCGTCTCCGACGCCGATCTTCCCGCCGCCGCCGCGCGGCGCTCCTCTTTGCCTGGAGTGGCCGATGACTGAATTCGATCCCACCGTGCCCGCCGCCCAGCGCGGCTTCGACTTCCTCGTCGTCGGGGCGGGCTTCGCGGGCAGCGTGCTCGCCGAGCGCCTCGCGAGCGTGCTGGGCGCGCGCGTCCTCGTGGTGGACCGCCGCCCGCACATCGGCGGCAACGCTTTTGATCGCTACGACGACGCGGGCATCCTGATCCACCCGTACGGCCCGCACATCTTCCACACCAACAGCAAGGACGTCTTCGACTACCTGTCGCAGTTCACCGCGTGGCGTCCCTACCAGCACAAGGTCCTCGCGAGCGTGGACGGTCAGCTCGTGCCGATCCCCATCAACCTCGACACGGTCAACCGGCTGTACGGCCTGAGCCTCACGGCCTTCGAGCTGGAGAAGTGGTTCGAGTCCGTCGCGGAGCCGCGCGAGCAGATCCGCACGTCGGAGGACGTGGTGGTCTCCAAGGTGGGCCGCGACCTCTACAACAAGTTCTTCCGCGGCTACACCCGCAAGCAGTGGGGCCTCGATCCGAGCGAGCTCGACGCGTCCGTCACGGCGCGCGTCCCGACCCGCACGAACCGCGACGACCGCTACTTCGCCGACACGTACCAGGCGATGCCGCTGCACGGCTTCACCCGCATGTTCGAGGCGATGCTCGCGCACCCCAACATCAAGGTGATGCTCAACACGGACTACCGCGAGATCCAGGATCTCGTGCCGTGGCGGCACATGATCTACACGGGTCCGGTGGACGCCTTCTTCGACTTCCGCTACGGGAAGCTGCCGTACCGCTCGCTGCACTTCGAGCACGTCACGCTGCCGCAGGAGCAGTTCCAGGAGGTCGGGACGGTCAACTACCCGAACGACTACGCGTACACGCGCATCTCGGAGTTCAAGTTCATCACGGGGCAGAAGCACCCGCACACCAGCGTGGTGTACGAGTACCCCCGCGCGGAGGGCGATCCGTACTACCCCGTCCCGCGGCCCGAGAACGCGGAGCTCTACAAGCGGTACGAGGCGGACGCGAAGGCCATGACGAACGTGACCTTCGTGGGGCGCCTCGCGACGTACCGCTACTACAACATGGATCAGGTGGTGGCGCAGGCCCTCACGACCTTCGGGAAGCTGCGCGAACGCTTCGGCGTCACCCCGGCGGGTCTGGAGGAGACCGTGGGAGTCAACGGTGACTGAGGGAAGCCCGGCGCGTGCCGGGCTTCTCCGCGCCAGGGACGGCCTGGAGCTGTGGGCGGGCGTGGAGTGCACCGTGAACCGCGTCGGGGACGACTACCTCGACCAGTGCGAGATGAACGGTCACGCGGTCCGCGAGGGCGACGTCGCGCTGCTCGCGGGACTCGGCGCGTCCCGGCTGCGCTTCCCGGTGCTGTGGGAGAAGGTGGCGCCCGAGGAGCACGGGCCGCGCCTGTGGGCGTGGAGCGACTCGAGGCTGGGGATGAGCCGCGAGGCGGGCGTGCGGCCCATCGTGGGCCTGGTGCATCACGGGAGCGGGCCGCGTCACACGAGCCTCGTGGACCCGGCCTTCCCGGAGAAGCTCGCCGCGTACGCCCGCGAGGTGGCCCAGCGCTACCCCTGGGTGGACGCGTGGACGCCCGTGAACGAACCGCTCACGACGGCGCGCTTCAGCGGCCTGTACGGCCACTGGTACCCGCACGAGCGCAGCGGCGCCGGGATGTGGCGCACGCTGCTGAGCGAGCTGCGCGGCACGGTCCTCGCGATGCGCGCGGTGCGTGAGGTGAACCCGCGCGCGGCGCTCGTGCAGACGGAGGACCTCGGCAAGGTCCACTCGACGTCACATCTGCGCTATCAGGCGGACTTCGAGAACGAGCGGCGCTGGCTGAGCCTCGATCTGCTCGCGGGCCGCGTGGACGAGCGCCACCCGCTGTGGCGCTGGCTGCGCGCGTGCGGCGCGTCCGAACGTGAGCTCGCGTGGTTCTCCGAGAACCCCTGCCCGCCCGACGTGCTGGGCCTCAACGTGTACGTCACGAGCGAACGCTTCCTCGACGAGCGGCTGGACCGCTACCCCCCGCGCACGCACGGCGGCAACGGCCACGAGGCGTACGCGGACGTCGAGGCGATCCGGGTGCTGGGCCGCCCGCTGGGGCTGTTCGGGGAGCGGCTGCGCGACGCCTGGGACCGTTACGGACGGCCCGTCGCGATCACGGAGGCGCACCTCGGCTGCACCCGCGAGGAGCAGCTGCGCTGGCTCGCGGGTGCCTGGGACGCCGCCGGGGAGGCCCGGGCGGACGGCGTGGACGTCGTGGCGGTCACCCCGTGGGCGGCGTTCGGGTCCTTCGACTGGAACAGCCTCCTCACCCGCTTCGAGGGGCACTACGAGCCCGGCCTGTGGGACGTGCGCGCCCCCGAGCCGCGCCCCACGGCCCTCGTGACGCTCGCGCGGGAACTCGCGGCGGGCGCG
>NZ_KI912633.1:220403-227507 GCF_000519345.1 Deinococcus pimensis DSM 21231 | reverse complement strand
GGCGCTCGCGCGGTACGTGGAGGCCACCGCGCCCGGCGCGGCGCCCGAGGTGGTGCGCGCCGCGACGGCCGAGCAGGACACCGAGGTGCACTTCAGGCCCGGCTACGAGGGCAAGCCCGTCAACCACGAGGAGGGCGTGGACGTGCCCGCGAGGGAGCCCGACGTGGGGCGACGGGGACGGGACCTGTCATGAAAAGGTTGTGGAGACGCGTGGACGGCCCAGGCACGAGGACCCGACCGTTCGGGTCCGTATACAGGTAGAAGGAAGGGGGCGGCCCATGGAGGGCCGCCCCCTTCCTTCAGACTTTCAGCGCTTCCCGGAGCGTTCCGAGATCGAGCGAGCGGGTGGGCCCGTCGATGACGACGCGGCCCTCGCGCAGGACGATGACGCGCCCGCCGAGTTCGAGGGCCTCGTCGAGGTGGTGCGTGACGAACCCGACCGTGGCGCCCGTGTGCCGCCAGATGCCGAGCAGTTCCTGCCCCAGCGTGTGGCGCGTGGCGACGTCGAGGGCGCTGAAGGGCTCGTCGAGCAGCAGCAGGGGCGGCGACACGGCCAGCGCCCGCGCGAGGGACACGCGCTGCTTCTGACCGCCGGAGAGCTCGTGGACGCGGCGGAACGCGAACTCCTCCAGGCCGACGAGGCGCAGGGCGTTCATGGCGCCCTCGCGCCGTTCGGGCTGGGCGGCGCCGCGCATCTCGAGGCCGAACTCCACGTTGCCGAGCACCGTCCGCCACGGGAAGAGCGCGTGTTCCTGCTGCACGAGCGCCTGCCGTTCGGTGGGCCCGCGCAGGGGCTCGCCGAGGAGGCGCAGGTCGCCGGAGGTGGGCAGCAGGAAGCCCGCGAGGAGGCCGAGCAGGGTGCTCTTGCCGCTGCCGGACTCCCCGACGACGCAGAAGAACTCGCCGCGCCGCACCGAGAAGGAGAGCGGCCCGACACCCGCGTGGCTGCTCCGGCTGCCGCCCGGGTAGCGGTACTCGACGTCGTGAAGTTCGACGATGGGCGCGTCCTGGGTGGGAGGGGTCACAGCGCGGTCTCCAGTCCGTAGTCGCGGCGCACGCGCGTCTCGACGCGGCGCAGCGCGAGGTCGAAGAGGCCGCCGAGCGCGCCGACCACGACGAGCGTCGCGAGCACGAGGGCCATGTTGGCGGTGTTGCGGCCCGTCTCCAGCGCCTGCCCGAGGCCGGGGTTGCTGGTGAGCAGTTCCGCGCCGATCAGGGCGCGCCACGCGAAGCTCCACGCGAGGCGCGCGCCCGTCGCGAGGTGCGGGACGCTGGCGGGCAGCAGCACCTTCGTGTAGAGCCGCAGGCCGCGCGCGCCGAGGGTGCGGCCCGCCGTGATCCACGCGGGCGGCACGTTCTGCAGCGCGGCGCTCACGGCGAGCGCGACGGGAATGAGCCCTTCGAGGATCACGACGAACAGCACGGCGCGCTCGTTGAGGCCGAACCAGAGGATCGCGAGCGGCACGAAGGCGATGCTGGGGATGGACTGGATGGCGGTGAGCCACCCGCCGACCGTCTCCCTGAGCGCGCGGCTGGACGCGAGGAGCGTGCCGATCAGCACGCCGAGGGCGAGCGCGACGACGTAGCCGATCGCGACGCGCCGCAGGGAGTTGAGGATGCTCTGCGTGAGCCGCCCGCCGGGCGCTTCCCCGAAGAGGCCGTAGGAGAACTCCTCCAGGACCGCCTCGGGTGGGGGGAGGATGTAGGCGGGCCAGACCTTGAGGACGTCCGTGACGAGCCACCACACGAACAGCACGGCGAGGATCCCGACGATCTGCGCCATCCACATGGGGCGGCGGGCGCGCGCGGGGCGGGCGGCGAGGGCCACGTCAGCGTCCCTGGCCCTGGGTGGCGCTCTTGAGGTAGTCGAGGTTCACGAGCTTCGTGAAGTCCGGCAGGGTGCGGGCGTACCCGGCTTCCTTGTTGAGGTCGCCGTACTCCTTCAGGGCGTCGAGGTTGAAGTTCGTGGTGATCTCGGTGCGCGCGAGGGCCCGCTGGAGGACGCGCGCGTCGATCTTCTCGCCGGTGAGCTTCTCGAGCTGACGGCTGATGGCGGCCTGCGCGGCGGGCCGGTTGGTGTTGACGAACTTCACGCTGGCGGCGTGGGCGCGCAGGAAGGCGCGGACGAGCTCGGGGTTCTTCGCGGCGAAGGTGGTGTTGACGATGACGAGGGTGGTGGGGTAATCCCCGCCGCGCCAGACGGTCTTCTGGTCGCCGACGAGGCGTCCGCCGCGCGCTTCGAGCAGGGCGCCCCAGGGTTCGGGCACGAGGGCCGCGTCGATCTGCTTCGTGGCGAACGCAGCGGCGACGTCGGCGGGCGCGACGGGCTGGATGGTGACGTTGCCGCCGTCCGACTGGGCCTTCAGGCCGTTCTCCGCGAGGAGGTGCCGCAGGCTGATGTCCTGGGTGTTGCCGAGGGTGGGCACGGCGACGCGCTTGCCCGCGAGGTCCTTCACGCTGCGGATGGGGGCGTCCTTGCGGGCGACGAGGACGGCGCCCGCGTTGCTCGCTCCGGCGACGATCTGGAGGGGCAGGCCGCGCGCGGCGCCGTTGATGGCGGGACCCGGCCCGATGTAGCCGATGTCGATCTGCCCGGCGGCGAAGGCCTCGTTGAGGGCGGTGCCCGCGACGAAGCTCTTGGCGTCCAGCTTGACGCCTGCGCCGAGCTCCTTCTGGAAGGTGCCGCGCTCGAGTCCGACGAGGGCGGCGGCGTGCGTGAGGTTGGGGAAGTAGCCGAGCCTCACCGTGGTGGCGCCCTGCGCGAGGGCGGCGGCGGTGAGGCTCAGGGTGAGGCTGAGGGCGTACGCGAAACTTCGTTTCATCGGGGTCCTCCTGCGGGATGGCGGCGGCTTTCCACGAGTGTGCGCGTGGCGGCGCGGTCTGCTGTCCGGTTGCGGTGAACGGGCGTTCCTGCCCTGCTCAGCGGTGCCTAACCATGCGGGCAGGGCGGGTGGGGAGACGGCGCCCGAATAGTTGACACAAAGTATCAGATTTAGGGGAAGGCGAGAACGGCAGGACTTCACGGGAGCTTCACGAGAAGAGGGCGGCAGGTAAAACCCCACCGCCCTCTCCCCTCCTTCGGCTCAGTCGCCGCGTTCGAGTTCCGCCTGCTCCTCGCTGCTGTCCATCACGGGCTGCTGCCGCTTGCGCCAGCGCAGCGAGTACCCGAAGGGATTCATGGCCGGGTCGATCGTCATCTCGCGCGCCGTGCGGCGGCCCTGCGTGGCCCGCGCGAGCTTCAGGAGGTCCGCCTTCGGCGTGCGGTCCTCGTACAGCAGGCCGTTCTTTTCCTGGAAGGTGTCGGTGAGCTGCGTGTAGCAGAAGCCCGACAGGCCCATGCACTCGTACACGGCCTCCAGCAGGGCCGAGTAGTCCCCCAGGAAGTCCTGCTCGTCCTCCGACTCGCTGTAGCCCCAGCCGCTCTCCGTGGACGGCATGAACGCGATCCCGCCGAACTCCGAGAGCACCACCGGCTGATCGGTCGGGGTGAAGCCGCCGAGCGTCAGGACGCGGTCGCCGGGCCGCTGGTGCTCCACGCTGCGGCGGGTGGACTCCAGCGTGCCGTAGCGCGACAGCAGCATCGCGGGCTCGTCGGAGTAGTCGTGGACGGTCAGGATGTCCGTCGCGACGTGCTCCCAGCCGTCGTTGCCGATCACGGGCCGCGTCGGGTCGAGCGTCTTCGTGAGGTGGTAGAGCGCCCGCACGTAGTCCCGGTGCGCGGCGTTCGTCGGGAGGTCCGGCACGCCCCAGCTCTCGTTGAACGGCACCCACGCCACGATGGACGGGTGAGACACGTCCCGGCGGATCGCCTCGGTCCACTCCCGCGTGAGCATGTCCACCGACCGTGACGTGAAGCGGTACGGGCTCGGCATCTCCTCCCAGACCAGCAGGCCGAGGCGGTCGCACCAGTACAGCCAGCGCGGATTCTCGATCTTCTGGTGCTTGCGCGCCCCGTTGAAGCCCAGCTGACGCGTCAGCAGCACGTCCTGACGGAGCTCCTCGTCCGTGGCGCTCATGAGGGAGTCGGGCCAGTAGCCCTGATCGAGGACCATCTTGAGGTAGTAGGGCCGCCCGTTGAGGATGAAGCGGTTGCCCTGCACGTCCACGGAACGGATCGCGGTGTAGCTCAGGACCCGGTCCACGAGGCGGTCGCCGTCGTAGAGCTCCACGACCGCGTCGATGAGGGTCGGGTGGTTCGGGCTCCACAGCAGCTCGTTGCGGAAGTCGTCGATGCCTGGGTCGGGCAGCGCGATGCGGCGCGACACCTCGTTCCAGTGCACCGAGTAGCGGTCGTCCGCGACGAGGTTGCCGCCCTGCTCCAGCCGCACGCGCAGCGTCAGGTTGCCGCCGACCGGGCCGCGCAGTTCCACCTCCACGCCGATCTCCCAGCGCTCCATGTGCGGCGTCCAGCGCAGGTAGTCGATGCGGGTCTCCGGGACGCGCTCCAGCCAGACGGGCTGCCAGATGCCGGTCGTGCGGGGGTACCAGATGGAGTGCGGCTCCAGCTGCCAGTCCTGCTTGCCGCGCGGGCGCGACAGGTCGGCGGCGTCGTCCTCGGCGCGCACCACGACGCGCATGCTGCCGGCGTCCCTCACGGCCTCCGTGACGTCCGCGCAGAAGGACGTGTGACCGCCCTCGTGCCGCGCGACGAGCTGACCGTTCGCCCAGACGGTCGCGTGGTAGTCCACCGCGCCGAAGTGCAGCAGCAGGCGGCCCTGGCGGTCGGCGGGGTCGAGCGGCACGTCCAGCGCGTACCACACGACCGGATGGAAGCCCTCGTCGTGGATGCCGCTGCGGCGGCTCTCGGGCGGGTAGGGCACGAGGATCTCCCGGTCGAACGTCACGTCGTCCGGGGTGAGGCAGGCGCGGGCGTCGTCGTACGCGAACTGCCAGGTGCCGCAGAGGTCACGCCAGTGCTCACGTTCGTGCAGGGGGTTCGGGTGGGTGGAGTCTCTCACGGCAGGTCTCCTTTTCTTCAACGGCGAGCCTACTCGCCGCCACGCGCAGGCGTATGAACGTCTCGCCCCGACACCTTAAAGCCCCGCGCAGACTTCCCGGAAGTCCCCGGCAGGGTGAAGTGGAAGGTGCTGCCCTCGCCGGGCGTGGAGTCCACCCACAGCCGTCCCCCGTGCGCCTCCACGACGCGGCGGCAGATGGCGAGCCCCACGCCGCTCCCCTCGAAGCGGTCGCGGGTGTGGAGCCGCTGGAAGATCTCGAAGATCTGCGGGAAGTAGCGCTCCTCGATGCCGATGCCGTTGTCACGGACCGTGAAGTGCCACGCCGCGCCCTCGCGGGTCGCCGCGATCTCCACGACGGGCGGCGTGCCCTCGCGGCGGAACTTCACCGCGTTGCCCACGAGGTTCTGCAGGAGCTGCGTCAGCTGCGCCGCGTCGCCCCGCACGACGGGCAGGTCCGTGTGGACGACGCGCGCGCCCGTCTCCGCGAGGGCCACGCCGAGCCCCTCCAGCGCCGCCGCGAGCACCTCCGCGGTGGACACGGGCCCATGCTCGCGCCGGACGGAGCGCAGCCGCGAGAAGGCCAGCAGGTCGTCCACGAGGGTCTTCATGCGTTCCGCGCCGCGCACGATGGTGTCGAGGACGACGTCGGCGCGCTCGTCGAGCCTGCCGCGGTAGCGGGTCTGGAGGACGCCCGTGAAGCTCGCGACGGTCCGCAGGGGTTCCTGCAGGTCGTGCGACGCGACGTACGCGAAGCGTTCGAGCTCCTCGTTGCTGCGCCGCAGTTCCAGGTTCGCGGCCTGCAACTCGTCGCGCTGACGGCGCACGTGGTCGAGGACGCGCGCGCGCTCCAGCGCGAGCCCCACGGTGTCGGCGGCGCGGCGCAGCAGGTCGCGCTCCCCGCCCGGCCAGCCGCCCGCGCGGCACGCGCGCCACACGACGAGCGCGCCCGCCGGTCGCCCGGCGCCGTCCCGGACGGGTTCCACCCCGAACGCGAGCGCCTCCGGGACGTCCACGAGCGCGTCTGGATCGGCGCGGTAGTCGTCGAGGTAGACGGCGCCCTCCTTCAGGGCGCGGCTCAGGACGGGGAGGTCCGCGCGGCCCAGGTCGGGGCGCAGGGCGCGCTCGTGAACGCCGGGCGGCAGGTCGCCCCACACCTCGGGCGACGTGAGGCGCTCCCCGTCGAGCCGCACGAACAGCATCGCGGTCGCGCCGAGCGCCACGCCGAGCCGCGCGAGCGCCACGCGGGCGGCCTCGTCGGGCGTGACGGCGCGCTGCAGCACGTCTCCGAGCGCGGCGAGCACCTCGGCCCGCTCTCTCGCGGCCTCCAGCTCACGGGTGCGTTCACGCACGCGACCTTCGAGCTCGGAATTCACCTCCTCCAGCGCCCGCCGCGCCCGCACGCGCTCCGTGACGTCGCGGATGTACAGCGACAGCTGATCCCCACCGGGGTGCGCGCTCACCTCCAGCCACAGGCCCAGCGGCGTGTAGAGCGCCTCGAAGGTCACGCTGACGCCCTCTCGCCGGGCCCGCTCGTAGTGCGGGCGGAAGGTGCCGTCCACGTCGGGGAAGGCGTCGTACAGGACCCGCCCGAGGTAGTCCTCCGGGCGGCCCCCGACGAGGTCGGCGGCGGCGCGGTTGACGTACACGAGGCGGTCCCCGGCGTCGAGGGTGAGGAACGCGTCGTTCATCCACTCCAGCACCTCGGAGAGGCGGCGCTCGGCGCGCACCTGCGCCTCGACGACGGTGCCCGTCGCGATCCAGCCGCCCGTCTGTTCGGGCTGCACCTGCATCAGGAACCAGTAGTGACGGTTCTGGTTGCAGCGCAGCCGGAACTGCAGCGAGAAGGGCTTCCCGGCCCCCACGAGGCGCGGCCACGCCCCGGCGACGCCGGGACGGTCGTCGGGGTGCAGCACCTCCAGGAAGCGGTCGCCGAGGAAGGCGTCCTCGGTCTGCCCGCTGAAGCGCAGCGTGCGTCCGTTCACGCGGCGCACGTGTCCGCGCGCGTCGAGCCACCAGAGCATCTGCGGGATGCGGTCGAGCAGGGCCGCCGGGTCGGGCAGGGGCGGGAGGGGGTCGTCCGGGGCGCTCACGGGACGTCCCCCACGGCGGGCGCGTTCCCGAGCAGGTCCAGCAGGTCCGCGCGGGA
>NZ_KI912633.1:220217-220303 GCF_000519345.1 Deinococcus pimensis DSM 21231 | reverse complement strand
CGGAGACGGTCGCGACGGCCATCCGCATCGGCAACCCGGCCAGCGCGCACCTCGCGCGCGAGGCGGTGCGCGACACGAACGGCCTG
>NZ_KI912633.1:218913-220117 GCF_000519345.1 Deinococcus pimensis DSM 21231 | reverse complement strand
GCGCACGCGTCCCCGCCCGCGCTGCTGCTCGCGCTGTCGGTGCTGCTGGTGCTGTTCCTGCTGCTGCCCACGTTCGTGCTGCTGGAGCGCGGCCTGACGCCCGCGTTCGCGGCGACGCTGACGAGCCCGGCGGTGCTGGACGCGCTGCGCGTGAGCCTGTCCACGACGCTCGTGACGCTCCTCGTGACGGTGCTGCTCGGCACGCCCGTGGCGTTCCTGCTCGCCCGCTACGACTTTCCGGGCCGCGTGGTCCTCGACGCCCTGCTGGATCTGCCGGTGGTGCTGCCGCCCGTCGTGGCGGGCGTGGGGCTGCTGCTGACCTTCGGACGGAGCGGTCTGCTGGGCCCGCCGCTGGAACTCGCGGGCGTGTCCGTGGCGTTCAGCCCGGCGGCGGTGGTGCTCGCGCAGCTCTTCGTGAGCGCCCCGTTCTTCGTGCGCGCCGCGAAGGCGGGCTTCTCGGCGGTGGACCGCGACGTGGAGGCGGCCGCCCTCACGGACGGCGCGTCGCGCTTCACGATGTTCCGGCTCGTGACGTGGCCGCTCGCGTTCCCCTTCCTGCTCGAGGGGCTGGTGCTGGCCTGGGCGCGCGCGCTGGGGGAGTTCGGCGCGACGATCCTCTTCGCGGGGTCGCTGGCGGGCTCCACGCGGACGGTGACCCTCGCGATCTACTCCGCGCTGGAGAGCGACCTCGGGCCCGCGCTGGTGCTGAGCGCCGTGATGGTGACGGTGGCGTTCGCGTTGCTGTTCGTGGTGCGGGTGCTCGCCCGCGTGCGCCCCTGACTGACCGGTCCGGCAGGAGAAGACGACCACCCACGGCGGTCAAACGGACGTTCGGAACGTGAGCCCGTCCCCCAGCGTCTCCTCACCCGTGCCGTAGGATGACCGGAACGATGGAGGTCCGAATGCCCGAACTGACGCTGCCCGCCCACCGCGGCCTGCTGGAAGCCTACCGCGCCTTCCTGCCGGTCACCGACCGGACCCCCATGCTGACCCTGCACGAGGGCAACACGCCCCTGGTGCACGCGCCCGCGCTGTCCGAGCGGCTCGGCGTCACCCTCCACCTCAAGTTCGAGGGCGCCAACCCCACCGGCTCCTTCAAGGACCGCGGGATGGTCGTCGCGGTCGCCAAGGCCGCCGAGGCGGGCTCGCGCGCCGTCATCTGCGCCAGCACCGGCAACACGTCCGCCGCCGCCGCCGCGTACGC
>NZ_KI912633.1:217791-218813 GCF_000519345.1 Deinococcus pimensis DSM 21231 | reverse complement strand
CTTCGTGCCCGTGCAGCGCGAACGCTTCGACCTGGTGGTACCCGCCGAGCACCTGGGGCACCCGGGCGTGCGGGCCCTGCTGGACGCGGCGCGCGCGCCCGCCTTTCACGCGGAGCTCGCCGCGCTCGGCGGCTACGATCCCACCCGCGCGGGCGAACCCTGGCCCACCCCCCTGAGAGGAACCCCATGAGGAGAACGCTGTCCCTGCTGGTCCTGCTCGCCCTCGGTACCGCGTCGGCGGAGAACGTCACGGTGTTCGCGGCGGCGTCCCTCACGGACGCCTTCACGGAGCTCGGGAAGGCCTTCGACGCGCGTACCGGGAACCGCACCACCTTCCAGTTCGCGGGCTCGCAGGCACTGCGCACGCAACTGGAGAACGGCGCGCGCGCCGACGTGTACGCCAGCGCGAACGCCGCGCAGTTCGATCCGCTCGTCACGAAGGGCCTCGTGACCCAGGGGCAGGTGTTCGCCCGCAACCGCCTCGCGGTGATCGTGCCCGCGAACAGTGCGCGCGTACGTACCCTCGCGGACCTCGTGACGCCCGGCCTGAAGGTCGTCGTCGCGGACCGCACGGTGCCCGTGGGGGACTACACCCGCCGGATGCTCGCCGCGATCGACAAGGCGGGCACCTACGGGAAGGACTACTCGGCGCGCTTCCTGCGCAACGTCGTGAGCGAGGAGCCCAACGTGCGGCAGGTCGCGCTCAAGGTGCAGCTCGGCGAGGCGGACGCGGCGGTCGTGTACACCACGGACGTCACGCCGTCCCTGAGGGCGAGCGTCCGGACGGTGGCGCTCCCGACGCGCTTCAACCAGACCGCCGCGTACCCCGTGGGCGTAGTCGCGAACTCGAACGCGCCCGCCGCCGCGCGGGCCTTCGTGGCGTACGTGCAGTCTCCCGAGGGGCAGCGGGTTCTGCGCAAATGGGGCTTCCTCGCGCCACGGTGACGCCTTGATCCGCCTCCGCCCGCAGGAGAACGCCGCCGCGCCGCGACGCGGGCGGGCCGCGCACGCGTCCCCGCCCG
>NZ_KI912633.1:217352-217691 GCF_000519345.1 Deinococcus pimensis DSM 21231 | reverse complement strand
ATCGCGCTCGGGAAGCTCGCGCAGGCCGTCGTGTACGGCGCGCAGGTCGTCGCGATCCGCGGCAACTTCGACGACGCCCTCACCCTCGTGCGCCGCATCAGCGAGGAGCGCCCCATCAGCCTCGTGAACAGCGTCAACCCGCACCGCCTCGAGGGTCAGAAGACCGCCGCCTTCGAGATCGTGGACGTCCTGGGGCGCGCGCCCGACGTGCTGGCCCTGCCGGTCGGGAACGCGGGCAACATCAGCGCGTACCACAAGGGCTTCCGCGAGTACCACGCGCGCGGGCGCCTCTCCTCGCTGCCCCGGCTGTTCGGCATCCAGGCGGCGGGGGCGTCGCCG
>NZ_KI912633.1:208814-217252 GCF_000519345.1 Deinococcus pimensis DSM 21231 | reverse complement strand
GAACTTCGTGTATCGCGCCTGCGAACGCCTCGCCCACGCGGCGGGCCTGCCGCTGCCCCCGCTGCGCCTCACCGTCACGTCCGACGTGCCGCTCGCGCGCGGGCTGGGTTCCAGCGCGTCCGCGCTCGTGGCGGGCATCGTCGCGGCGAACGCGCTGCTCGGCGAGCCGCTCACCCGCGCGGAGCTCCTGGATCTCGCCGCGCGCGAGGAGGGCCACCCGGACAACGTCGGCGCGGCCCTGCTGGGCGGCGCGGTGATCGCCACGCTGGACGGGGGCCGCGTGAACGCCGTGCGCGTGAGCCCGCCGGACGCGCTCGGCGCGCTCGTGCTCGTCCCGGACTTCGAGCTCTCCACGTCCCGCGCGCGCGCCGCGCTGCCCGACCGCTACGACCGCGCGGACACCGTGCACGCCCTGTCGCACGCGGCGCTCCTCGCGGCGGCTCTCACCGGGGGGCGCCTCGACCTGCTCGGCGCGGCCATGCGCGACCGCCTGCACCAGCCGTACCGCGCGCCGCTCGTGCCGGGCCTCGGGGACGTCCTCGCGGACGCCGCCCGTCACGGCGCGCTCGGCGCGGCCCTCTCCGGCGCGGGCCCCAGCGTCCTGTGCCTCTACGACCGCGAACGCGCGGGCGCGAGGGAGGACCTCACGGCCTTCCTGGAGGGCGTCCTCGCCCGGCACGGGCAGACCGGCCGGGTGCTGGACCTGCGCGTGGACCAGGCGGGCACGACCGTCACGCGGGAGGACACGTGAACACCGTCGAGGTGGAAGAGGCCGCGAAGATCCTCGAAGCGCTCATCGAGGACGTGCTGCGCGGCGAGGAGATCGTCCTCACCCAGGACGGCGTGCCCCTGGTGAAGCTCGTGCCGTACGAGAGGCCCACGGAAGGACCGGGGCGGTAACGTCGGTCGGGAAGAAGGGCGAGGCCACGACGGCCTCGCCCTTCCTCCTTCGCCCTACGAGCGGCGTCCGCGCTTGCGGACCTTCTGGCCGGGCACGGTGGGCTGGGAGAACTCCTTGCCCTGGAGCTTCGCCTCGATCGCGCGGATCTGGTCGCGCAGGCTCGCGGCCTTCTCGAAGTCCAGCGCTTCCGACGCCTGCCACATGTCGAGTTCGAGGTCCGTGAGCTGCGCCATGAGGCCCTCGCGGTCCTCCGCGATGGGGGCGGGCGCGGCGTCCGGGGCCTCCTCGCCGCGGATGACGTCGCGGACGTTCTTGCGGACCGTCTGCGGGGTGATGCCGTGCGCCTCGTTGTACGCCACCTGCTTCTCGCGGCGGCGGTTCGTCTCGTCCATCGCGAGCTGCATGGCGGGCGTGATGCTGTCCGCGTACAGCACCACCTCGCCGTTCACGTTGCGCGCGGCGCGGCCGATGGTCTGGATGAGGCTGCGTTCGCTGCGCAGGAAGCCCGGCTTGTCCGCGTCGAGGATCGCGACGAGCGACACCTCCGGCAGGTCGAGGCCCTCGCGCAGCAGGTTGATGCCGACGAGCACGTCGTAGTGCCCGAGGCGCAGGTCGCGGATGATGACCTGACGTTCCACCGCGTCGATGTCGCTGTGCATGTAGCGGGTCCGGACGCCCTTTTCGAGCAGGTACTCCGTGAGGTCCTCGGACATCTTCTTCGTGAGGGTCGTGACGAGCACGCGCTCGCCCTTCGCGGCCCGCTCGCGCGCGCGCCCCAGGAGGTCCTCCACCTGACCCTTCACGGGCGAGATCGCGACCTTCGGGTCCACGAGGCCGGTCGGGCGGATGATCTGGTCGACGGTGGCGTCGCTGTGCTCGCGTTCGAAGGGGCCGGGCGTGGCGCTCACGAAGACCACCTGGCCGGTCTTGCCGAGGAACTCGTCGAAGGTGAGCGGGCGGTTGTCCATCGCGCTCGGGAGGCGGAAGCCGTAGTCCACGAGGGTCTGCTTGCGCGCGCGGTCCCCGTTGGACATCCCGCCGATCTGCGGGACCGTCACGTGCGACTCGTCGATGAAGGTGACGAAGTCCTGCGGGAAGTAGTCGATCATCGTGTAGGGCGTCATGCCGGGCGCGCGGCCGTCCATGTGCCGCGAGTAGTTCTCGATGCCGGAGCAGTAGCCGAGCACCTTGAGCATCTCGAGGTCGTAGAGGGTGCGTTCCTTGAGGCGCTGCGCCTCCAGCAGCTTCCCGACGCTGCGGAAGTACTCCAGCCGCTCGTCGAGCTCCTGCTGGATCGTGACGATGGCGCGCTCCACGTTGCCCGCGCCGGACACGTAGTGCTTCGCGGGGTAGATGACGGTCGCGTCCAGTTCGGCCTGCACGTCCCCCGTGACGGGGTGGTACACGACGATGCGGTCCACCTCGTCGCCCCACAGCTCGATGCGCAGGGGTTGCTCGTCGTAGCTGGGCCAGATCTCGATGACGTCGCCCTTGGCGCGGAAGCGGCCCGCGAGGAGCTCGATGTCGTTGCGGTCGTACTGGAGTTCCACGAGCCGGTCGAGGATCTGATCGCGGCCGATGGTGTCGCCCCGCTTGAGGACGATGTTGAGCTTGCGGTACTCCTCCGGGTCGCCGAGGCCGTAGATGGCGGAGACGGACGCCACGACGATCGTGTCGCGCCGCGTGAGAAGGCTGCGGGTGGTGGAGTGCCGCAGGCGTTCGAGCTCCTGGTTGATCGCGGCGTCCTTGTCGATGAACTGGTCGCGGCCCGGGATGTACGCCTCGGGCTGGTAGAAGTCGTAGTAGGAGACGAAGAACTCCACGGCGGCGCCCGGGAAGAACTCGCGGAACTCCGAGGCGAGCTGCGCCGTGAGGATCTTGTTGGGCGCGAGGATCAGGGCGGGCCGCTGGGTCTCCTCGATGACCTTCGCGACGCTGTACGTCTTGCCGGTCCCGGTGGCGCCCAGCAGGGTCTGGAAGCGCAGTCCGTCGTTCAGCCCCTCGACGAGGCCCTTGATGGCTTGTGGCTGGTCTCCGCTCGGTCTGAATTCGGACTTGACCTGGAGCATCCCCCTATATTACGCCATGGACGTACCAGGTGGACAGGGGGGCACCTTCACACAACGCCCTCCCGCGTCACACTCCCCGGGCCCTGCAACTCCCGCGCCTCGGATCACGTACCGTGAGGCATGATCAAGAACAGCCGTGGGGGATTCGACCTCCGGGAGATGGTCCGTCAGAGCGTCGGCGTCATCACTCAGCCCAGCGTCCGCACCTTCGAGCTGTTCGAGCGCGCGGGCGGCCTCACGCAGGGCGTCACGTACGTCGCGATCACGTCCGTGCTGGTCGGCATCGTCGCGTGGATCGCGAACGCCCTGCCCTTCATCAACAGCCGCCTCTCCTTCTGGGAGACGGTGCTGGGCAGCCTGTTCGGCTACCTCGCGTACGTCTTCACCGTCCACGCCGTGGGCCGCGCGCAGGGCGGCACCGGCACCCTCGACGAGGTCGCGTACACCTTCGCGCTGTTCTGGGCGCCCCTCGCGATCCTCTTCGCGCTGCTGCAGGCGGGCCTCGTCATCACGATCGTGGGCATCCTGCTGGTGTGGCTCGTGCCGCTCGCGCAGCTCGTCGTGAACACCTTCTTCGCGTACACGGGCGTGCAGTCCAGCATGAACATCCGCTCGCCCGGCGCGATCGTGCCCACGCTGCTGATCTCGCTCGTCACGAGCGTCGCCGTGCAGGCCCTGGTGCGCTGGATCGTCCCCTGAGGAACGCGTGGAGGGCGGGAGGGCGAGCGTGCCCTCCCGCCCTCCTCCTTCCTCAGAGCAGCGCGCCCAGCAGCCCGAACACCGCTCCCAGCGTCAGGACGGCGCCGAGCAGCAGCAGGGCGAACAGCATCCCTCCCTGCACGAGGGAGCGGAACGCGAGGGCGGTCATGGCGCGGCGGCGGGCCGGATCGGGAAGCACACCTCAATGTGGCACGGACGCCCGGGGAAGTCGGACGCAGATGCGGCTCGACACTTGGCCTGCTATTATCTAGTTGAATCGACTAGATAAGGAAGAGTGATGACCAAAACCTGGAAGCTCGAAGACGCGAAGGCCCACCTGTCGCAGCTCATCCGCGACGCCGAGCACGAGGCGCAAGTCATCACGCGGCACGGACGAGCTGCCGGAGTCGTCCTGTCGCCAGTGGAATATCAGCGCCTGCTGGGCACACACCGCACGGCTCTCAGCACGTTTGAGGACGCCCCGGATCTCAGCGACCTCGATCTCACCCTGGCCAGAAGCACCGAACTGCGCGAGTTCGACCTGTGACCGGCCCCCGCTTTCTTCTTGATACGGACGTCGTCAGCGAGGCCACCAAACCCGACCGGAACGAGCACGTCACCACCTTTCTGGCCTCCACACCCCTGCATGCCATGCACCTCAGCGTCATGACTCTCGGCGAACTGGAGCGCGGCATCAGTCAACTCGGCAGCACACGCCGCGCCCAGGACCTCCGTATCTGGCTGGACACACGTCTGACACCCGATTACGAGGAGCGAATTCTCCCGCTCGATCTCGGAACGCTGCGCGCCTGGGGACAACTCATGGCTCGTCCCGAGCAACGCCGACAACCGCCCTCGTTGCCCGACAGTCTCATCGCCGCCACCGCCTACCATCACCGCCTGACCCTCGTGACACGCAACACCCGTGACTTCCAGCACTTCCCCATCAGTGTCTACAATCCCTGGCCGTCCTCTTCGTAGGACTGACGTCATGCGGGTCTTCCATATGGACCGGAGCGGTCCGGTCCTCAGGCCGTGACCGTCCACTATCCTTGGGAGCATGTCGAAGCTCATCTCCCCCGAGGACCGTCAGAAGTACGACCAGATCTTCATGCAGGTCGTTCAGAGCGTGCAGGTGGAGGCGCAGGGCACGAAGCCGCAGGCGGCGGGCACGCTCGCGCAGATGTTCCACCGCGAGCAGGTCACGGAGGCGCTGCAGGGCTGCGCGATGCTGATCGCGGGCTGGAACGAGGGCCGCGTGGACGAGGCGGGCGCGCGGCGCGCCGCCACGGCGCTGCGCGGGCTGGGCCTGCCGGAGGTGGCGGGCCGCGTGGAGAACCTCGTGCACATCGACGAGGCCTGAACGTCCCGCCCCTCCCCTGCCCCGCGCCCGGACTTCGGGCGCGGGGTACGCCATTGGTCGTATTCACACGTCCACGTTTTTCAATTATATTGAATACATCAGGGGCGGCGGACGTCCCGACAGGAGGAACCTCATGAACTGGACGACCACCGCCACCGTCGTGGCCCTCTGCGTACCCGGCATCGCGCTCGGCATTCCCCCCATGCTCGACAACCTCGTCGCGAGGGCGCCCAACCCCCAGGGCAAACCGCTCCCGCCGCGCCGGGTGCTCCTCACGGCGGGCATCGCGCAGTCCATGGTGCTCGTCCTCGGCGCGGCCGTCCTCGGCTCGCTCCTCGGGCCCCGCGTGGGCCTCGGCGCGCTCGTCACGCCCGCCCTCGGCACGAACCCGGGCGCCGCGCTCGCCCTCGCCGTGCTCGGTTCCGCCGCCTTCCTCGCGCTGTACTACGGCGTCTTCCGCCCCTGGCTCGACCCCGTCACGCTCGGCGCCTCCGAGGGCTTCCGAAAGGACACCGGCCTCACCACGCGCGTCCTGTACGGCGGTGTCGTCGAGGAGGTGCTGCTGCGCTGGGGCGTCCAGTCGCTCCTCGCGTGGCTCCTGTCCCTCGTCCTCGGCGCGGGCGTGCTCGCGCACTGGACGGCCATCCTCGTGGCGGGCCTGCTGTTCGCCGTGGGGCACGTCCCCGCGTACCTCGCGGCGGGCTGCCGCCGCACCCCCGCGTTCTTCACGACCGTCCTCGTGCTCAACACGCTCCTCGCGCTGTTCTACGGCTTCCTCTACTGGCAGTTCGGCCTCGCCGCCGCCATCCTCGCGCACGCCGTGACGCACCTCATGTGGTACCCCATGGATCTGCGGGTGTGGAACACGCCGCGCGCTGCCTAGACCGGCACGCAGGAAGGGCGGGAGCGCACGCTCCCGCCCTTCTCGTTGGTGGGTTACTGCCCGAGCTGCTGCTGGATGGCCTGCGCGTCACGCAGGTGCATCGCGACGGCGGGACGGATCTCGCGGGCGTACGCGAGGCCCTGCGGGTCCTTGCCGATCGTCAGGTACGTGTCGAGCAGCTTGAGGGTCATGTCGTGGCCCATTACCTGCACCATCACGTACATCTTGTCGAACTCCGCGCCCGTGAGGGTGGAGAGCTTGTCGTACTGGAGGCGCTGGTCCGCGCCGGGCTTGTCGGTGAGCTTCACGTTCTTCGCGGCGGCGATCGCGTTGAGCTTCTGCTGCGCGGCGGTGTGCTCGGTGATCATGCGCTGCGCGTAGGCGCGCACGGCGGCGTTCTGGCTCTTCTGAAGGGCCAGCTGCGACGTCAGGATCTCCGTGAGGTTGCTCATGGTGGAGACTTCCATCGCGAGGATGTCGGCGTTGTTGGTCGTCTGGGCGGTCGTGACGCCCGACGTCTGCGGGTTGGCCTGGGCCTGGGCGATGGGCGCGCCCGCGCCGCCGGCGAGGGCGGGCGCGAGGGAGGCGAGACCGAGGGTGACGACGAGCAGGGTGGTGCGAGTCTTCATGGGGTGCTCCTTGAGGCGCGAAATGTTCCGGCGTTCGCCGGGCGTTGCCTTCCACAAGGTGCCACCCGTTCCCGGGGCCTCCCCCGTGAGTGCGGTGAAGGCCCGCACGGCGTCGTCTCACCGCGCGGACCCCTTCCGCTCCGGATGTCTTGGGGTGCGCCTCAGTTCCTATCCGCGCACCCAATCGCAAGGTCCGGTCAAGCCTCGCGGGTCAGGTACGCGAGGATCAGTCCGCCCGTGGCGCGCAGCGCGTCCACGTGGGTGCGCTCGTAGGCGTGGCTGGCGTCCACGCCCGGCCCGATCAGGGCGGCCGGGTAATCCGCGCCCGCTGCCCACGCCGCCGACGCGTCGCTGGAGTAGTACGGGTAGATGTCGGTCCTCAGGTCGATGCCCGCCGCGCGCGCCGTCTCGCGCAGCCGGTTCCCGAGCGCGTGATCGTAGGGTCCGCTGGAGTCCTTCACGCACAGCGTGACGGTGTGCTCGTCGCTGTTCTGGCCCTCGCCGACGGCGGCCATGTCCACCGCGACGAGCTCGTCCGTGTCCGCGGGAACGCCCACGGCCGCGCCGTGCCCGACCTCCTCGTAGTTGCTGACGAAGAAGTGCGCGGTCCGCGCGAGCGTGGCGTGGCCCTCCCGCACGGCCTTCGTCACGGCGAGCAGGATCGCGACGGCGGCCTTGTTGTCGAGGTGACGTGATTTGACGTACCCCGCGTCCGTGACGACGGCGCGCGGGTCCCAGCTCACGAAGTCCCCCACCTGCACGCCGAGGGCGCGGGTCTCCTCGTCGTCGCGGGTGACCGCGTCGAGCCGCAGTTCGATGGTGCGCTCGTCGCGCGTGAGCTCGCGCAGTTCCTGACCCCACACGTGCGTGCTCTGCTTGACGTTCACGACGGTCGCGCCGAGCGTGCCGCCTCCCTGCAGGTGCACGAGGGCGTACTCGCCCTCCACGGTCGCCCAGTCGTACCCGCCGAGCCGCGTGAGGCGCAGGCGCCCGTTCGGGCGGATCTCCTTGACCATCGCGCCGAGCGTGTCCACGTGCGCGCTGAAGGTGACGCTCCTCGCGCCCTCGGGACCGGGGAGCGTCCAGCGGGGCGCGCCCTTGCGGGTGCGGGTGGCGGTCACGCCGAGCGCGGCGAGCTCCTCCTCGACGACGCGCACGGCGTCCTCGGTGAAGCCGGTCGGGCTGGGGGTGTTCAGGAGACGCAGGAGCACGCGGGTGGTGTACGTGAGGTCGATGTCGATGTCCATGCGACTCCCAGCCTACCCCCGCCCGGCGCTCCCGGGGACGAAACCCGCTCAGGTGCCGCGCGGCTTCGCCCGGGCGGTCGGCGTGGCGTTCCACGGGTCGAGCGGCCAGGGGTGCTTCGGGTAGCGGCCCGCGAGTTCCCTGCGGACCTCCGGGTAGGTGCGTTCCCAGAAGCCGCGCAGGTCCTGCGTGACCTGCACGGGTCGCCGCGCGGGGGACAGCAGGTGCAGCAGGACGGGCGTGCGGCCCTCGTTCACGGCGGGCGTGTCGCCCAGCCCGAAGAGCTCCTGGAGCTTCACGGCCAGCACGGGCGGCTCTCCTTCCGCGCGGTACTCCAGGCGGACGCGCGAGCCGCTCGGTACCTCCAGGTGGGTCGGCGCGAGCTCGTCGAGGCGTGCGCCCTGCGGCCAGGGCAGCAGGAACGTCAGAAGCCGCGCGAGGTCGAGGCGGTCCAGGTCGTCCTGACGGCGTACGTCCTCCACGTAGGGCAGGATCCACTCGTCGAGCCGCCCGGCGAGCGCCGCGTCGGAGAGGTCGGGCCAGTCCTCGCCGGGCCGCCAGGCGCGCAGGCTCAGCACGCGCGCCTGGAATTGTCTGGCGGCGTCCGTCCAGGGAAGCGTCCCGACGCCCGCGCGGCGCACGGCGTCCG
>NZ_KI912633.1:188570-208714 GCF_000519345.1 Deinococcus pimensis DSM 21231 | reverse complement strand
GGGTCGCGTTCTTCGAGCAGCGCGGCCCACGTCGGCGGCGAGCGCGCCGAGCCCGAGGTCCGCGCCCTCGATGAGAAGGTGCGCGAGGCGCGGGTGCGTGGGAAGGTCCAGCATCCGCTCGCCTCGCGGGGTGACGCGCCCGTCCTCGCTCAGCGCGTCGAGGTCGCGCAGGAGGGTGGTCGCGGCCTCCACGGCGCGGGCGGGCGGCGGGTCGGGCCACTCCAGCGCCGTCACGTCGCGTACGCCCCAGCGGGCGAGCTCCAGCACGGTCGGCGCGAGGTCCGCGTCCAGCACCTCGGGCGCGCGGGCCTCCTGCAGCAGCGCGTGCGTGCGTTCGCTCCACAGGCGGTAGGCGGTGCCGGGCGCGACGCGGCCCGCGCGGCCCGCGCGCTGCTCGGCCGCGTCGCGGGTGACGCGGGTGGTGACGAGACCCGTGAGGCCCGTCGCGGGGTCGAAGCGGGCGGTGCGCGACAGGCCCGAGTCCACGACGACGCGCACGCCCTCCAGGGTGAGGCTCGTCTCCGCGACGCTCGTGGCGAGCACCACGCGCCGACGTCCCGACGGGTCGGGCAGGATGGCGCGGCGCTGCTCCTGCGGCGGCAGGTCGCCGTAGAGGGGCAGCACGCTCACGTCCGGGTGCCGCGCGGAGAGCGCGCCCTGCGCGCGGCGGATCTCGCCCGTGCCGGGCAGGAAGGCCAGCACGTCCCCCTCGTGCCGCGAGAGCGCGTCGGTGACGGAGCGGGACACGGCCTCGGCGGGATCCCCGGTGAAGTCCGCGTTCGCGTACCTGAGCTCCACGGGGTACTGCCGTCCGGTGGCCGTCACGAGAGGTGCGTCCACGCTCAGCTTCGCGGGCAGGGCCGGGTCGAGCGTGGCGGACATGATCAGGACGCGCAGGTCGTCGCGCAGCGCGCCCTGCACCTCGCGCAGCAGCACGTACGCGAGGTCCGCGTTGAGGGACCGCTCGTGGAACTCGTCGAGGATCACGAGGCCCACCCCGGCGAGTTCCGGGTCCCGCTGGAGACGGCGCGTGAGGATGCCCTCCGTCACGACCTCCACGCGGGTGCGGGGACTCACGCGGGACTCGAAGCGCACCCGGTAGCCCGCCGTCGCGCCGACGTCCTCCCCGAGGTTCTCCGCGAGGCGCGCCGCGACGGCCCGCGCCGCGACCCGGCGTGGCTGGAGCACCACGACGGAGCGCCCGTCCAGCCACGGCTCGTTCAGGAGTTCGAGGGGCACGACGGTGCTCTTGCCCGCGCCGGGCG
This sequence comes from Deinococcus pimensis DSM 21231, assembly GCF_000519345.1. Lineage (GTDB taxonomy): Bacteria > Deinococcota > Deinococci > Deinococcales > Deinococcaceae > Deinococcus_A > Deinococcus_A pimensis. Next base: position 207,449 of record NZ_KI912633.1, on the reverse strand, counting down.
GGGCCTGCAGCAGCACCAGCGGGTTCGCCCTCAGCGCGGCGCGCAGGTCGGGGAGGACGTCGTGGACGGGCAGGGTCACGAGGGCAAAGATAGAGTGTTCTTTCGCCTCACGGAAATGGCCACTGAAGGTGGCCAGAAAGATGGCCATAATCTGCTATCATATGAGTATGACTTCAGCACATAGAAGGCACGTTTCCCTATCCCCTGAAGCCGCACGTTTTCTGGAGGAGTACCAGCACACTCATGACCTCCCCAACTTCAGCGCGACAGTAGAGGCGGCCGTCGAAGCGCTTCGACGGCTGGAGATCATCGAGGGATATCAAGCGTTCGCACGGGACTTTGCCGCCGACCCCGCCATGCAGGAAGAAGCGCGCCGCTGGCTGGATATCCCCATGGATGAGCAGTGAAACGGGGCGAGATCTACCTGACAGACTTCGAACCGAGTACGGCTGGAGAGCCTGCTCGTCTACGGCCTGCGGTCGTTCTAACAAATGACGACGCCAATCTATATCTTCCCCATGTCGTTGTTGCCCCTGTGACAACAAACGTTTCTAGAACCTATCCCTTCGATGTTTTGCTTTCTGCCGGAAGCTGTGGACTTCCTGAAACCAGCAAAATACAGCTGAACTATATACGCGGACTTAATCGAAGCCGACTCACCCGTTTCCTTGGCTCTCTTACACGACAACAAATAGCAGAAGTGGAATCCAAGCTCAAACATCATCTCGCACTACCCTGAACGCCGTAATTCCTACATCTCCCGTGCGCTTTTTCCGTCCCCCCCGGGATTCGTGCCGAGCATGGAGGCATGCGTGCTCCTCCCCTGCTCGCGCCCCTGCTGCGGCTCGCCGCCAGCGTCGGTCTGCTCGTGGCGTGCGTGCTGTTCGCCTCGGACTTCGTGGATCGCCTCCTGATCCGTGAGGTGGCGTCCCCGCGTCCCGACCTGCCCGTCATGGCCGTCGTGGACGGCGTGCCGGACGTGTTCGCCCTGGCGCGGCTGGGTCAGCTCGAGAAGGAGGGCCGGACCTACAGCCTGCTGATGACGCGCGCAGGAAGCGCGGCTTCCGGCGGACGTCCGGGCCTGCGTGGCGGGCGCGCACCCGACTTCCGGCTCGTCCTGCTCGTTCTCGCTGCGTCGGCTGGATGACGGACGGCAGGCGTTCCACGTGCGCACGAGCGACGATCGGCGCGCCACGGAGGGCTGGTACGTGGCGGGTCCCGGCCCGCGCGACCTGCGCTACGAGCTGCGGCGCGACACGAACTTCTCGACGGTCCTGCTGGGCTTCGCGGTGGGGCTGGGCCTGTGGGCGGTCCTCGCGGGCGCCTGCACGGTGACGTGGCGGTGGTGGCGGTCACGGCGGCGGACGCACGGCGGGCTCACCGCAGCGTGAGAACGCCCTCCGGGAGCGTGCCTAACGAACGTCCGCATTGTCGACCAGACCCCAGGACAGGCTTTCGTGAAGACGGCATCATGTTCGGAACACGCAAGCCGTGACGGAGGTCGCATGACGCAGGTGGACACGGAACAGACGGGCGGGCACCGGCCGAGGACGCTGGTGGAGAAGATCTGGGAACGGCACGTGGTGAGGCGCGCGGCGGGAGAGCCGGACCTCCTCTACGTGGACCTCCACCTCGTGCACGAGGTGACGTCCGCGCAGGCCTTCGACGGTCTGCGCGCGGCGGGAAGGCGCGTGCGCCGCCCGGACCTCACGCTCGCCACGATGGACCACAGCGTTCCGACCGAGGGCGTGGACCGGCCCTTCGACCTGCTGGAGGACCGCGTCGCGGCGCGTCAGCTCGAGGCGCTGGAGCGCAACACCGCCGAGTTCGGCATTCCCCTGATGCGCATGGGGTCGGGCGGGCAGGGCATCGTGCACGTCATCGGGCCGGAGCTCGGCGTGACGCAGCCCGGCATGACCATCGTGTGCGGCGACTCGCACACCGCCACGCACGGCGCGTTCGGCGCACTCGCCTTCGGGATCGGCACGAGCGAGGTGGAGCACGTCCTCGCCACGCAGACGCTGCCGCAGCGCCGCCCGCGCACCATGGCCGTGAACGTGGACGGCGAGCTTCCGGAGGGCGTCACCGCCAAGGACCTCATCCTGGGCATCCTGAAGCGGATCGGCACGGCGGGCGGGCGCGGGCACGTCATCGAGTACCGCGGCAGCGCCTTCCGGTCGCTCTCCATGGAGGGCCGCATGACGGTCTGCAACATGAGCATCGAGGGTGGGGCGCGCGCGGGCCTCATCGCGCCCGACGAGACAACCTTCGCGTACCTGCGGGGCCGCCCGCACGCGCCCTCCGGCGAGGCCTGGGAGCGCGCCGTGGAGGACTGGCGTTCGCTGCGCACGGACGAGGGCGCCGTCTTCGATCACGAGGTGAGCTTCCGCGCGGAGGACTTCGCGCCGTACGTGTCGTGGGGCACCACGCCCGGCCAGATCGTGGAGCTCGGCGGGGTGGTGCCGCAGCCCGAGAACGAGGGTCACGAGCGCGCGCTGGCGTACATGGACCTGCGGCCCGGCACGCGCATGCGCGACATTCCCGTGGACGTGGTGTTCCTGGGCTCGTGCACGAACAGCCGCATCGAGGACCTGCGCGCCGCGGCGGGCGTGCTGCGCGGTCGGCGCGTGAAGGAGGGCGTGCGGGCGCTGGTGGTGCCGGGCAGCATGAGCGTCCGCGAGCAGGCCGAACGCGAGGGTCTCGCGGACGTCTTCCGCGAGGCGGGCTTCGAGTGGCGCGCGGCGGGCTGCAGCATGTGTCTCGGCATGAACCCGGACATCCTGCAGCCCGGTCAGCGCTGCGCGAGCACCAGCAACCGCAACTTCGAGGGCCGTCAGGGCAGGGGGGGCCGCACGCACCTCGTGAGCCCGGTCGTGGCCGCCGCGACGGCGGTGGTGGGGCGGCTCGCGTCGCCCGCCGACCTCGTGGACGCGGGGGTGGTCGCGTGAAGCCCGTCTCCCGGGTGAGCGGAAAGGCCCTCCCGCTGGGCCGCGCGGACGTGGACACGGACCAGATCGTGCCGTCGGACGCGCTGAAGAGCATCAGCCGTGAGGGCTTCGGGCGCTTCCTGTTCTCCGAGTGGCGCGAGGACCCCGACTTCGTCCTCAACCGGCCCGAGCACGCGGGCTCGGTGGTGCTGCTGGCCGGCCCGAACTTCGGGTGCGGTAGCAGCCGCGAGCACGCGCCGTGGGCGATCCAGGACTACGGGTTCGGCGCGGTGATCGCGCCGAGCTTCGCGGACATCTTCCGCAACAACTGCGGCAAGATCGGCCTGCTGGCGGTGGAACTGCCCCAGGAGACGGTGGACGCGCTCCTGTCGCTCGTGCGCGCGGACCCCTCGGCGACCGTGACGGTGGACCTGGAGGCCCGCACGGTGAGCGCGCCGGGCGTCACGGCGTCCTTCGAGATGGACGACTTCACGCGCCGGAAGCTGCTGAGCGGTCTCGACGACATCGGCATGACCCTCACGCACGAGGCGGACATCGCGGCCTTCGAGGCGCGCCGCCCGGACCTGCTGCCCGTCACGCGCTGAGCGGACGGGCGAGGGGGCCGCTCCACGTGGAGCGGCCCCCTTTCGTGTGAACTTTCCTTGAGCGGGTCCTCGGGGGCGCGCGGCGGGGTGTCGGGTATGGTCCGCGCATGGTGACGATCGCGGACCCCATGACCGACCTCTTTCTGCTGCTGCGTCTCGTGGTGGCCGTCGTGCTGAGCGGCCTGATCGGCTGGGAGCGCGAGCTGCGCGGGCGCGGGGCGGGCCTGCGGACGCAGATGCTGGTGGGAGGCAGCGCGGCGCTCTTCGTGATCCTCGCGGAGGCGCTGGTGCTGGGCTTCGCGGGGGACGCGCCGGGCATCCGCTTCGACGTGGTGGGCGTGCTGGGCGCGGTGGTGAGCGGCGTGGCGTTTCTGGGGGCGGGCGCGATCTTCTCGTCGGAACGTCGGCAACGGCGGGGTCTGACGACGGCGGCGAGCATGCTGGCGACGGCGGCGGTGGGCGTGGCGTGCGGACTGACGCACTACGTCCTCGCGGCGGGCGCCACGGCCATCTTCCTGGTGGTGCTGCGGGTGCTGGGCCGCCTGAAGGCGGAGGTGCTGGCCGACGACGAGGAGGACTGACCTCAGGCGGTGACGGCGCGGCGTCTGATGAGGGCCGCGCCGAACACGTGCAGGAGGAGCCCGCCGAACACGAGGACCGCCCCGAGGATCTTGGGGAGGGGGAAGGTCTCGTGGAAGTACAGGGCGCTGGCGAGCAGGCCGAAGACGGGCACGAGCAGCGAGAGCGGCGCGACGCGGGCGGCGCCGTGCTGCTGGATGAGGCGGCTCCAGACGCCGAAGCCGAGGACGGTGTTGAAGTACGCCATGAACGCGACGGCGGCCCAGAAGCCCGCGCCGGACTGCGTGAGGGTGCGCCCGACGGCGTCCCAGCCTTCCGTGAGGCCCGCGAGGAGCGTGAGCGGGATGGGCGGGACGAGCGCGGACCACACGACGAGGGAGAGCATGCTGGCGCTCCCGGCGGCGCGGACGAGGAGGTTGCTGACGGCCCAGCCGAGTGCGGCGGTGAGGATGAGCCCGAGGCCGACGGCGCTGACGTGTCCACCGCCCGCGAAGCCGATGACGCCCATCCCGGCGAAGGCGAGGGTCATGCCGAGTAGGTGGTGCGGGCGCAGGGGTTCGCGCAGGAAGAGGGCGGCGAGCAGGGCGGTGAGGAAGGCCTGCGACTGGATGATGAGGGACGCGAGGCCCGCGCTGACGCCGAGCTGGATGGCGAGGTAGAGCAGGCCGAACTGGACGACGCCGACGGCGGCGCCGTACCCGACGAGGGTTCGGGTGGGGACGGCGGGGCGGGGCACGAGGAACACGGCGGGCAGCGCGGCGAGGAGGAAGCGCAGCGCGGCGACGAACAGCGGGGGCGCGTCGGTGACGGAGAGCTTGATCACGACGAAGTTGACGCCCCAGATGAAGGTGATCAGCAGGGCGAGCAGGAGGCTGCGGGCGGGCACGTCCTCCATCGTACGGCGTAGGGGGTTTATCGAACGCTAAGTACTTTTGCGGAGTCATCTGTACATCTGAGTTATTACTTGACTTTGGTGAAGTATCTGGAGTACGCTGACCCGATGACCGCTCCCGTTCCCCTTCCCACCCACGCCTACGAGGACGTCGCGAAGTTCCTGCGCGCCCTGTGGCGGTTCAACCGCGCCATAGGCCAGGAATTCGAGCCGCTCCTGCACGAGCGGCACGGCACCGACCCCCGCAGCTTCTTCATCCTCAAGAGCATCCAGGGCGGCGTGCAGTACCCCAAGGAACTCGCCGGGCACCTCAAGATTCCCGCCACGCTGCTCAGCCGCTACCTCGACGACCTGCGTCGGCGCGGCCTCATCGAACGGCACATCGACGAGCAGGACTCCCGCCGCACGCGCCTGAGCCTCACCGACGCGGGCACCGCCCTCGTCGAGGCGACGCAGCACACCGTCCACGAGGCCGTCGGCGCGCGCCTCGCCCGCCTGCGGCCCGAGCAGCTCGACGCGCTCGTCTCCGCCCTCCTCGCCCTCACCGACGAAGGAAGCCCCGCATGACCACCACCCAGAACACGACCGTCCCCGCCGCCCCCGACGCTCCGGCAGCGCCCGCCTTCACGAAGCAGGAGAAGAACATCACCCTCCTCGGCCTGATGGTGGTCTTCCTCCTCAGCGCCCTCGACCAGACCATCGTCAGCACCGCCATGCCCCGCATCATCGAGCAGCTGCACGGCCTGGAGTACTACAGCTGGGTCACCACCGCCTACCTGCTCGCCAGCACCGTCATGGTGCCCATCTACGGCAAGCTCAGCGACCTCTACGGCCGCAAGCCCATCCTCCTGGTCGGCATCGCGCTCTTCCTCATCGGCAGCATGCTGTGCGGCATGGCGGGCGAGGCCTTCCTCGGCGGCCTCTTCGGCGGCGGCATGATCCAGCTCATCGTCTTCCGGGCGCTCCAGGGGCTCGGCGGCGCCGCGCTCTTCACCAGCGCCTTCGCCATCATCGGCGACATGTTCCCGCCCGCCGAGCGCGCCAAGTTCGGCGGCCTGTTCGGCGCGGTCTTCGGGCTCTCCAGCGTCCTCGGACCCGTCATCGGCGGCTTCCTCACCGACCACGGCAGCGTCCACATGCTGGGCGCCTTCATCGAGGGCTGGCGCTGGGTGTTCTACGTCAACCTCCCGCTCGGCCTCGTCGCGCTCTTCATGATCGTCGCGAAGATGCCGCGCCTCACGCACCGCGCCAGCGGAAAGATCGATTTCCCGGGTGCGGCCCTCATCATCACCACGACGATCCCGCTGCTGCTGGCCCTCACCTGGGGCGGCACCACCTACCCGTGGGACAGCGCGCGCATCCTCGGTCTGTTCGGCGTGTCCGCCGTGAGCCTCGCGCTGCTGCTGCTCGTGGAGCGCCGCAACAGGGACGCCATCATCCCGCTGGGGCTCTTCCGCAACCCCACCTTCACCGTCGCGAACCTCGCGTCGTTCGTCATAAATATGGCGTTCATTGGCATCGTGATGTTCCTGCCGTTCTTCATGCAGACCGTGCAGGGCGTCAGCGCCACCAACTCGGGCCTCAGCATGCTGCCCCTCATGGCCGGCCTGATCCTCGCCAGCATCGTCTCCGGCAACCTCGTCGCGAAGACCGGAAAGTACAAGCCCTTCCTCGTCGGCGCGCCCATCGTCCTGATGGTCGGCGTGTTCCTCCTCACCCGCATCACGGTGGACACCACCCGCCTCGACCTCGGCTGGCGCATGTTCATCGTCGGACTCGGCCTCGGGCCCGCCATGAGCCTGTTCAACATCGCCATCCAGAACGCCGTCCCCATGAACCAAATGGGCATCGCGACGAGCAGCGCGCAGTTCTTCCGTCAGATCGGCACCACCATCGGCGCCGCCGTCTTCGGCACCCTGCTCATCAACAACCTTCAGAGCGAGCTCCCGAAGTACCTCCCGCACGTGGCGGGCATGGAGAACGCCGCGAAGAACATCAACCTCGGCGAGATGCGCGCCTCGAGCGGCAACACCGACACCGGCAAGCAGATCCACGAGGCCTTCGACAGGCAGTACGCGCAGATCGAGCGTGCCTTCGACGGGGACGCGGCGGCCACGAAGGCCCTGCTCGCCAACCCGCAGCTTCCCGCCGAGCTCAAGAAGACCCTCCAGGGTGGCGGCATCCGCGCGCAGGTCCACCAGGGCCTCGTGCAGGAGGCGAGCGGCGTGGCCCAGGCGCTGGCGGCCGGTGAGGCCGGACGTCAGGCGCTCCTGAAGAATCCCGCGACGCCCGCCGCCCTCAAGACGCAGCTTCAGGCGCTTCCCGCGCAGGCGCTCGCCACCCCGCAGGCCGCGCAGGTGACCGCGCAGCGCTTCTCGCAGGGCATCCTCGCCAGCGAGGACAGCGTCGCGAAGCAGGCCACCTCGGGCGCCCTCGTGAAGATCAGGGCGGGCTTCGACGAGCAGGCGGACAAGCTCGCGGCGCGGGTCACGAGCGGCATGAAGAAGGGCTTCACCGCCAGCGTCACGCACCTGTTCGCGACGAGCATCTGGATCGTGCTGCTCGGCTTCGTGGTGGTGCTGTTCCTCCCCGTGGTGCCCCTGCGCCAGGGAGCGGGACGTCCCGCCGCGCCCTCGGGCCACTGAAGCACACAGAGACGCGAGAACGGCCCAGGCCCGAACGGGCGGGCCGCCCCGCCCGGCGAAGACTGAAAGCTGGATTCTCAAAGCCATGAAGAAGCGGACGCCCCCACGCGTCCGCTTCTTCACGTCCGGTGAAGGCCCGCACCTCACGCCGCCCCTCGCCCGCCCGGATGATGGGCGCAGGGAGGCCGTCATGAGCGAACACGTCTACAAGATCGTGCAACTCGTCGGATCGTCACCGGACAGCATGGAGGACGCCGTGCAGCGCGCCCTCGCGCGGGCGTCGCGCACCATCCGCAACCTGAGGTGGTTCGAGGTGGTGGAGACGCGCGGGCAGGTCAAGGGAGGCAGCGTGGCGCACTGGCAGGTGACGCTCAAGGTGGGCTTCACCCTCGACGAGGACGAGGCCACGGACACCTGAATCCCGGGAGGTGAGCATGCCCTACGAACGCACCCAGGACCTGCCGCGGTCGCAGGTGGATCGATACGACGAGCACCAGAAGGAGGCGTTCCTCGCGGCGTTCAACAACGCCCTGCGCGAGTACGGCGGCGACGAGCACCGCGCGTTCGCCGTCGCGCACGCCGCCGCGAAGAAGGCCGGGGAGAAGGAACGCCGGGACCGGGAGGCCTGAGGCGCAGCAAAGGAGGAAGGGCGCGCGCCCTTCCTCCTTCCGCACGGCCCGAGCTCAGCGGTTGTGGTCGCGGTCGATCTTGCCGTCGAGCCGGTCGACGGCCTCGTCGGCGCGCTCCAGCAGACCCTCGCGGTTCGCCCCGGTGCCCGCGACGTCCACGTCACCCGTGCGGTTCACGTCGAGGACCTCGCGGCCCACGGTCTCCGTGACGGTGCGGTGCTCCGTCTCGGTGCGCTTGCCGATCTCGACCTCCTCCGCGACGTACGCCTGCTTGCGTACGTCCGCGCGTTCGGCCTCCAGGTCCACGCGGACCGTCTCGCTGGCCGCGCCGAGCGTCACGTTCCCCTCCACGGGGCGCGGGTCGACCGCGTGACGCTCGATGACGACCTCCTCGTGCTGGAGTTCCACGTTCACGTTCTGCTGGCGGTTCTCGACGTGCTTGCCGATCTCCACGCTGCCCGCGACGTAGCGGTCCTTGCCGACGTTGAGGCGCTCCTCGAGCAGCTGGAGGCGTCCGGGCGACTTGAACAGGCGGTCCGTCTCGTCGTCGTCGCGGTAGTTGTAGGTGCGCTCGGCCGTGACGGGAGCCGTCGTGGTGGCGGTGGAGACGTCGTCCGAGCCGCGCAGCACGCGCTCGTCGCTGACGGCGCTGTCGTAGTCGTACGAGCCCTGGTAGCCGTGCAGGTCACGGACCTGATCGCGGGTGAGGGTGTCGAAGTAGACGCCGTCCTCCTCCGTACGGGCGAGCCCGACGGGCACGAGGACCTCCTTGCTGCTGAACCAGCCGCCCGCGTCGATCAGCAGGTAGCGCAGGCGGCCCGTGTCGGGATCGGCGAGGGCGCTGCGGACGGTGCCGATGCGCTCCCCGTCGCTGCCGTACGCGGTGCGTCCGGTGGGGTCGTAGACGTCGTTGCCGGTGAGGTCGAGGTTGCGTTCGCGGGCCAGGTCGTGCAGCGGAATGAGTTCCTTCATGGTGCGTCCTCCGTGGTGTGGTGTGTCGATCGTTCTGATGGTTCGCGCTGTGCACGTGGGGAGGCTGAGGAGAAGGCGAAGACCCTGAGGACGTGGAGGTTTTCTTTGCGCGCCGTGAATCGTGTCCCATCGTGCGGACAACCCCCGTTTATGTCCTCCTCAAGCTCGTCAGGTGGTCGGGACGGAGGATCGGGAGGAAAGAAGCCACGTTCCACGGAGGAGACATCATGACCAACCGAACTCGCGCCACACTGCTCGCCCTCACGCTCTCGCTCACCCCGGTCGCGTTCGCCCAGACGGACGACACCACCACCGGCACCACCGACACCACCACGACCACCACGAACGACAACAACGACCGGGGCTTCCCCTGGGGCCTGCTGGGCCTGCTGGGCCTCGCCGGGCTGCTGCCGAAGCGCCGCGAGACGGTCGTCGTGGACGACCGCGCCCGCACCTCCACGACCCGCTGAACCCACACGCTCTCCCCTTCTCAGGAGGTTCCCCATGTCGAAGACCACCCGCGTCACCCTGCTGGCCCTGACCCTCTCGCTCGCTCCCGTCGCGTTCGCGCAGACGGACGACACCACGACCGGCACCACGGACACCACCACGGGCACGACCGACACGACCACCGGCACGACCGACGACACGACCGGCACCGCCGGGACGGACGCCACGACGGGCACCGCCACGAACTCCGACGCCGCCACGACCAACACGACGGACAACAACGACCGCGGCACGGACTGGGGCTGGCTGGGCCTGCTGGGCCTCGCGGGCCTCGCCGGACTGCGACGCCCCGCCCCGACCGTGGTGGTGCCCGACAACAACACGACGACCGCCCGCCGCTGAAGCAGGCCGAAGACAAAGGAAAACCCCCACCTCTCGGTGGGGGTTCTGTCTGGTGGGTCGTGTAGGAATCGAACCTACAACCCGCTGATTAAGAGTCAGCTGCTCTGCCAATTGAGCTAACGACCCTGGCAGCGAAAAGAATTCTAGAGGGGGTTCGGCGATCTGTCAAGCCCCCGCTAGAGGCCCGCGAGGATCACGATCAGGAGGCCCACGAGACCCAGCAGGCCGCGCGCCCGGCGACGCCGCAGTTTCCCCGCGCCCCACGCGGCGAGACCCGCGCCCACGAGGGGCCACGCGAGGCGCAGGACGCGCCGCGCCGGGGACGGCTCGAAGGTGACCTCCCCGCCCAGGTACGCCGACAGGGCCTCCTCGTGCGGGCGCGGCGCGGGTGGCGGGCGGTCCTGCGGGGGCAGGTGCAGGTCGGCGGAGATCACGGCCGTGCGGTACGCGTTCTCGCGCGGGTGTCCGCTGCGGGGCGCGAGCTCCCGCCCGGCCTCGCGCAGACGGTCGAGGTCACTCCCCTCCTCTACCCAGGGCACGAGCCGCAGGAAGCCCGCTCGGGGCGTCGTCATGACGTACCCGCGCGGCTCGGGCGCCTCCTCGTCGGGGGCGGTGATGGCGCTCTGCCCGTCGAAGGCGACTTCGAAGAGGTTGCCGACCACCATCGGGTTCACGGCGTAGCGCAAGGTCGGGGAGGCTCGTACGGCCCGCCACGCACTGTCGAGCCACGCGACGGGCTGATCGCGCCCGGTGGGCGGCTCGTGCTCCTCGTCCGTCCAGGGGCTGCCGTTCGCGTCGGGTTGCAGCATGACGGTGGCGCCCCCCCGCGAGATCCGGTCGATCACGTCGTCCCGGAACGCGTCGAGGCTCGTGGCGACCGCGAGGTCACCGACGGGCGTGGGGTACACGCGCAGGTCCTCCAGCCGTCCGGGGCTGAGGTCCAGCCCGGTGGGGCCCTCTGGCGTCGTGAGGTGCACCTTGTCGGCCGTTCCGACGAGCGACCCGTCCGGCGCGAGGATCACGGCGTGGTTGTACACCTCGCCCCCGTCGGGTACGAGCCGCCCGCCGCTGGGGCGGAAGTGCGGCAGGGGCGCCGTGCCGCACGCGAGGTACACCCCGAACTCCCGCGCGAGGTCCCGGCACGCGCCGAGGTACGGCTGCGCCACACGGTCCATCGAGGGCCAGCTGAAGCGCCCGCGCGGGACTCACTCGGCGCCCCACGACCTCCAGCACCACCTCCGGCAGGTGCCGCGCCACGAGCAGCGCGAGCGCCGACGTGAAGGTCGGCGCTCGCCGCGCGACGGTCGCGCCGCGCAGCAGGAGCGGCAGGCCGTTGAGTTCCGTCAGCACCACGAGGTTCGGGTGCTCACGCGACAGATGCGGCCGGGCCGCCTCCAGCTGCGCGCGCAACCACGCCCGGAACGTCGCCTCGCTGCGAAAGTCCTGGACGCTCCAGCGGGGCTGCACCGCCACGGCACGCACCGTACGCGCGCCCGTCGAACCTTCGGAGGTGGCCGTCATGGGAGTCAGCATAGACGAGGGCGGCCCGGCACTCATGGCCGGGCCGCCCCCGCGTCTCTGTCTGAATGAGGTGGCCGTCCGCGTTTGGCGTCGTACGCTCGCGGACGGCCGCTCGCTCATGCCTGGGGCATGAGCGCGTCTCTACATGAATCGAGTGGCCGTCCAGCCTTTGCCGTCGTACGGACCGGGGCGGCCCGGTCCTTATGCCGTGGCCGCCCCCGCGTCTCTACAACTTAGCGGACGATGCGCTGGCCGCGGCGGATGCCGAGCCTGTCCGTCAGGGCGATGTAGCCCTCGTAGTCGGTGCGCTCCAGGTACTTCAGCAGGCGGCGGCGCTGACCGTTGAGGAGCTGCAGGCCGCGCTGGCCGTGCTTGTCCTTGCGGTTCTCGCCGAGGTGACGGCTGAGGTTGTTGATGCGCTCCGTGAGGATCGCGATCTGGACGGTGGTGCTGCCGGTGTCACCGCTGGTGGTGGCGTAGTTCTGGATGACTTCGGCCTTCTTGGACTTGTCGGGCATGGTTGTACCTCTCGTGTTGGATGTCCCGCTTCGGCAAGCCACGCAAGTCGCGTACCCTCCGGGCGGCCCGTCAGTCTAGCACGGCTTTCCCGGACCTGGCAAAGAGGCGGATCGGGAGGGAACTTGACAAAGCGGCGACGTCGCCCTATCCTTTTCTTCGCGTTGAGCGCACCTTGCTGGGGTGGCGGAATTGGTAGACGCACTAGCTTGAGGGGCTAGCGCCGCGAGGCGTGTGGGTTCAAGTCCCATCTCCAGCACCAGAGAGAAGACGGAGCTTCGGCTCCGTCTTCTGTTTTTGCCTTCCGTTCCGGGTCAGCGCGGCTCCGCGGGTTCGGGCCCGGAGTCCTCGAAGTCGCCCGGGCAGAGCTGGTTGTCGGGGCGGGCGCAGTCGCGGCGCTGCACCTGCGCGGTGAGGGCGAAGCGCGCGAGGGCCCGTCCGGTGAACAGGTGATCGCGGCCCGCGACGCTCTCGTGGCAGGAGCGGCAGTCCGCGAGGTTCGCGTCCAGCTGCGCGCCGGAGGCGAGGTCGAAACGGGCGCTCGCCCAGGGGCGCGGGTCGCCGGGACGGTCCGTGCTCTTCTGCATCACGTCCAGCGTTCCCGTGGGCCGGTCCGGCACGAGGTGCCCGTCCGCGCCGAGCAGGGGCGCGCCCCGGACGTCGCGGCGGGCCCGCCAGGTTTCGAGCACGACGGTCGTGCCGACCGGGAGGGATTCGCCGCGCCTCGCGGCGTCCAGGGCGCCCGGCGTGACGTACACGAAGCGCACGACGCCCCCGGGGCGGTCCACGACGGCGTAGCGGCTGAGGCGCTCGCGGTAGCTCGCCGGGAAGGGCAGGCGCAGCGGCGAGCCGGTCGGCGGCGCGGGCAGGCGCGGCGGGCCGCCCGCGACGCTCGCGAGGGTCAGCGCCGTCAGCAGCAGGGGCGGCAGGGCGCGCACGTTGGACCTCCTTTCCCCGGAGGTGTCCCGGTGCCCTACTGTACTCCGCGCGGCATGAAGGCCGTCCAGGGCGGTCTTGACGGGACGATCACCACGAAATCACCTCGTGGCGCGATCATGGGAGTGTCCCCACAGGCCACCCCCCTACGGACGGATGCCGGCGCCTCCGGCGTCGGCGTCCGCCCCGAAGCGATGGGTCGCTTCACGTCAAGGGACGGGCTCACGGCGCGCGTTCTGCCCTCACCGTAGAATGGCCGTATATGACCGCGCCCGACCATCACATCCACACGCCGGACGGCAGCTGCTGCGCTCCCAGAAAATTCGCGCACCTGCACCAGCACACGCAGTACTCCCTTCTGGACGGCGCGGCGAAGCTCAAGGACCTCCTGAAGTGGGTGAAGGAGGTCACGCCGAACGACCCGGCCTGCGCCATCACGGACCACGGCAACATGCACGGCGCCGTGCACTTCTACAACTACGCGGTCTCCATGGGCGTGAAGCCCATCATCGGGTACGAGGCGTACGTCGCGGCGGGCTCGCGGCACGACCGCAAGCCCGGCGAGAGCGGCGAGAAGGGCACCTTCCACCTCACGCTGCTCGCGCGGGACTTCGAGGGCTACCAGAACCTGTGCCGCCTGTCGAGCGCCGGGTACCTGGAGGGCTACTACTACAAGCCCCGCATCGACCGGGAGCTCCTCGCGCAGCACAGCAAGGGGGTCATCGCGCTGTCGGGCTGCCTGGGCGCGGAGGTACCGCAGTTCATCATGCAGGACCGGCTGGAGCAGGCGCGCGAGCGGCTGCTGTGGTACCAGAGCGTCTTCCGCGACAACTACTTCATCGAGGTGCAGGACCACGGCCTTCCGGAGGACAAGAAGGTCATGGAGGTGCTGCGTCGGTGGGCGCAGGAGTTCGGGATCGGCATGGTCGCCACGAACGACGGGCACTACGTGAAGAAGGAGGACGCGCTCGCGCACGAGACGCTCCTCGCGATCCAGACGAAGGCGACCATGGCGGACGAGAAGCGCTTCAAGTTCCCCTGCGACGAGTTCTACGTCAAGAGCCTGGAGGAGATGCAGGCGTCCATGCCGGTGGACGTGTGGGGCGAGGAGCCCTTCGACAACACCGCGCACGTCGCGAGCCTGTGCAACGTGGACCTGCCGGTCGGGAAGAAGCGCGTCTACCAGATGCCCGCCCTGCCGATTCCCGAGGGCCGCACGATGGCCGAGGAGCTTCGCGTGCAGACGTACCGCGGGGCCGTGAAGCGCTACGCGCGCCACCTGACGGAGGCGTTCGTGCGGATGTACGCGGCGCGCTCGTGGGAGCGTGCGCGCGACGGGAAGTCCCTGCGCGCGGCGTACGAGGCGATCTACACCCCGAAGATCGACGGTGAGAAGTTCTCGGCGGAGAAGTTCGACGCCATCGATTTCAACGCGCCGGGCCGGGAGCTCGCGCGGCGCCTCCCGGACTTCGATCCCGCCTCGGCGGACCTGGAGACGCTCTACACGGCGCTGGCGTTCATGGGCAGCGTATGGGAGGAGCTCGGGAAGGCCTGCGGGGAGAAGTACACGAAGTACCCCGCGCTAGAGGAGCTCGAGGCGCAGGAGGACGGCTCGCTCGACGGGATGGATACGGCCACGTACGCGCACGCGCTCGTCCTGATCCGCCGCGCGGAGTACGAGCTCTCCGTCATCAACAACATGGGCTTCCCGGACTACTTCCTGATCGTCGCGGACTACATCAACTGGGCGAAGGACCAGGGGATCAGCGTGGGGCCGGGACGCGGGTCGGGCGCCGGGTCCCTGGTGGCGTACGCGATCCGCATCACGAACCTCGACCCGCTGGAGTACGAGTTGCTCTTCGAGCGCTTCCTCAACCCGGACCGCATCAGCATGCCGGACTTCGACATCGACTTCAGCGACGCGCGCCGTGAGGAGGTCATCCAGTACGTGCGCCGCAAGTACGGCGACGACAAGGTCGCGCAGATCGCGACCTTCGGGACGATGGCGTCCAAGGCGTGCCTGAAGGACGTGGCGCGCGTCATGAGCCTCCCGTACGGCGACGTGGACAAGGTCAGCAAGCTCATTCCGATCAAGTTCGGCAAGAGCTACTCGCTGGAGGAGGCGCGCGAGAGCGTCCCCGACATCCAGGAGATGCTCAAGGCGAATGCACAGCTCGCGGAGGCGTACGACTTCGCGCAGAAGCTCGAGGGCCTCACGCGGCACGCGTCGGTGCACGCGGCGGGCGTCGTGATCGGCAAGACGCAGCTCACGGACCTCGTGCCCCTGATGCGCGACACGAGCGGCGAGGGCGTCGTCTGCCAGTACGACATGAAGGCCGTGGAGGACATCGGCCTGATCAAGATGGACTTCCTGGGGCTGCGCACGCTGTCCTTCCTGGAGGAGGCGCACCGCATCCTGAAGGAGTCCAAGGGCCTCACGGTGGACTTCGACGACATCCCCCTCGACGACGAGCGCACCTTCGAGCTGCTGTCGCGCGGCGACACGAAGGGCGTGTTCCAGCTCGAAGGGGCGGGCATCGCGGACGCGAGCCGCCGCCTCAAGCCGCGCCGCCTCGCGGACATCATCGCGCTCTCCGCGCTGTACCGCCCCGGCCCGATGGAGAACATCCCGACGTACGTGCGCCGCCACCACGGTCAGGAGGAGGTGGACTACGTCAAGGACGGCTTCCCGAACAGCGAGCAGTGGCTGACGAAGATCCTCAAGGAGACGTACGGCATTCCCGTGTACCAGGAGCAGATCATGCAGATCGCGTCCGAGGTGGCGGGCTACTCGCTGGGCGGCGCGGACCTGCTGCGCCGCGCGATGGGCAAGAAGGACGCGGAGGAGATGAAGCGTCAGCGTCAGCTGTTCATCACGGGCAGCAAGGGCAACGGCGTCCCGCAGGACGAGGCGAGCCGACTGTTCGACCTGCTGGAGGCCTTCGCGAACTACGGCTTCAACAAGTCGCACTCCGCCGCGTACGGCGTGATCACGTACCAGACGGCGTGGCTGAAGGCGAACCACCCGGTGGAGTTCATGGCGGCGCTGCTCACGGTGGAGCGGCGCGACTCGGACAAGGTCTCGGAGTACGTCAGCGACGCCCGCAAGATGGGCGTGCGGGTGCTGCCGCCCGACATCAACCGCTCCGGCGCGGACTTCCGCGTGGCGGGCGAGGAGATCCTGTTCGGCCTGTACGCCATCAAGGGACTCGGGGAGAACGCCGTCCTGAAGATCCTCGACGAGCGCACGCGTGGCGGGCGCTTCGTGAGCCTCGCGGACTTCTGCCGCCGCGTGGACAGCAAGACCTGCAACCGCAAGGGCCTGGAGGCGCTCGTGAAGTCCGGCGCGTTCGACGCGTTCGGGGAGCGTCAGCAGCTCCTCGCGAGCCTGGAGGAGGCCGTCGCGTGGGCGCAGGGCGCGGCGAGCCTGATGAACAGCGGCATGGACGCGCTGTTCGGCGCGGCGGAGGTGGCGCCCGAACCGAAGCTGCGCGCGGGCGTGACGCCCCTGACGGAGCTGGAGAAGCTGTCGCTGGAGAAGGACTCGCTGGGCCTGTACATCAGCGGGCACCCGCTGGAGCAGTACGAGGGTCTGCGTGAGGCGGCGAGCTGCCGCATCGCGGACCTGGAGACGTGGTTCTTCGCGCAGAACCCGAAGGGACGCGTGCGGGCGGTGCTGGCGGGCATGGTGGAGAGCGTCGTGAAGAAGCCCACCAAGTCGGGCGGGATGATGGCGCGCTTCAACCTCGCGGACGAGAGCGCCACCATCGAGCTCGTGGCGTTCAGCCGGGCGTACGAGCGGATGCAGGAGAAGCTCGTGAACGACACGCCTGCCCTCGTGATCGTGGAGCTCGAAAGCGAGGACGGCGGTCTGCGCGCCATCGCGGAGGAGCTCGTCCCGGCGGGCGCGCTGGAGAGCATCCCGAAGGTGATGTACGTGAACATCGACCTCGACGTGGCGTCGAAGGAGGACCTCAGCGAGTTCCAGTCGTACGTGGACGAGCACGCGGGGAGCCTCCCGACGTACTTCAAGTTCGTGTCGGGCGACCAGTTCGTGGTGTACCAACTCGACAAGGCGGTGGGGAGCAGCGAGACGATCCGCGTCGTGAACGGCACCTTCCACTGGGCGCAGGCGTACCTCGCGTACGACAACGCCACGATCCTCGCGCGGTTCGCGCCGCAGAAGCCCGCGTGGCAGCAGCGTCAGCAGCAGGCGCGGCCCATGCAGGCCTGAGGGGAGGCGCGCCGTGACGGGCCCGTCCTCTCCCGCGGACCTCGTGATGTCCGCGAACACCACCAACAGCCTCATCCACCTGTACCGGGGCGAGGTGGGCCGCATGACGGCGTACCGCGTGCGGCTCGACCTCACGACGAACTGGGCGGTGATCACGACGGCGGGCCTGGTGGGCTACGCGTTCAGCCCGCAGGGTTTCCACGCGGTGATGATCGCGGCGATGGTCGCGAACTACTTCTTCCTGCACGTGGAGGCGCGGCGCTTCCGGGCCTTCGAGGTGTCGCACCTGCGCGTGCGGATCCTGGAGCGCTTCTTCTGGCGCGAGGCGCTCGGGGAGGCCGAGGCGAACGGGGACTGGCGCCCCTACCTCATCGCGGACCTCGCGAAGTCGCACCTGCCGCTCGATCGTCTGCAGGCGATCGGGTGGCGGCTGCGGCACAACTACCTGTGGATCTACGCGGCGGACCTCATCGCGTGGGTGACGAAGCTCAACGCGTCGCAGTCCCCGTCGGATCAGGGCTGGGGCGCGTTCGTGAACGCCGCGGCGATCGAGACGATCCCGGGGTGGGCGGTGATGAGCTTCGTGGGGGCGCTGTACGCGGCGCTGCTGGTGCTGGCGTGGCGCGCGCCGTCGTACCCGCTGGAGATGGACTGAGGAGGGTTGTCATCCTGTCCAGACAGGCTGCTGCTATCCTCGGGGAACCTTGCTCCGCGATCACCTGCACGCCCCCGATCACGACGCGCTCGAACGGTTCCTGCGCACGCACCTCGCGTCGCGCGAGTGTCTCGTGCAGATCGCGGGCGAGTGCGAGATCCTCTACGCCGGCCGCGCCACGAGCGTCGCGGACGCCGGGAACTATCTCGTGCTGGTCAAGTGCGACGGGAGCCTGCAGGTGCACGGCCCCCGCGGCGTGAAGCCCGTCAACTGGCAGCCCCGCACGGACGAACTTCACGTCGCCGTGGAGGACGGCCGCGTCGTGCTGACCGCGCTGCGCCACAACCCCTCGGAGATGGTCCGCGTGATGTTCCTCGAAGCGGCCGTCGCGAGCGCCCTCGACCTCAAGGAGGAGGCGGGCTTCGTCCTGACCGGCACGGAGGCGCAGATGCAGGAGGCGCTCGCGCGGCACCCGGACCTCATCGAGGACGGCCTGACCCTCCTCGACCGGGAGCTGCTCGTCGGGGTGGGCGGCGTGGACCTCTACGCGCGCGACGCGGCGGGCCGCTTCGTGGTGGTGGAGCTCAAGCGCGGCAAGGCCACGCACGACGCGGTGCATCAGCTCGCGCGGTACGTGGAGGCCGTGCGGACGCAGGTGCCGGGCGAGGTGCGCGGCATCCTCGCGGCGCCCGCCGTGACGCTCCCGGCGCGGACGCAGCTCGAACGGCTCGGGCTGGAGTTCCGCGAGGTGCAGGCACTCCCCGCCCCGCCCGCGGTCGAGGCGCAGCCCGGCCTGTTCTAGGAGGGAATGAGGAAGCGGGAGGCCCTGGGGCCTCCCGCTGTCCGTACGCGTGTTACTCGTCGCGCTTCTTGCCGCCGAAGCCGTGGTCGCGGCGCGCGCGGGGGCGGAACTCGC
>NZ_KI912633.1:186580-188470 GCF_000519345.1 Deinococcus pimensis DSM 21231 | reverse complement strand
GCGGTGTACTACGAGTCGGGCGGGACGGGACCGGCGGTCGTGCTGATCCACGGGGTCGGCGGCGGCAACTCGGGACATCAGTGGCGCCTCAACACCGCCGCGCTCGCGCGGGAGCACACGGTGTACGTGCTGGACCTGCCGGGCTTCGGGCGGTCCCCCGTGGAGGCGAAGCCCTACACGGCGGACCTGTACACGGGCGTGCTGCGCGAGTTCCTGCGCGAGGTCACGCCGGGAGGCGCGAGCGTCGTCGCGTCGAGCCTCCCGGCGGCGTACGTCATCAACATCGCCGCGCAGGAACCGGCGCTCGTGCGGCGTCTGGTGCTGGTCTCCCCCACCGGGCTGGACCGACTGGTGGACGCGCCGAACGAGGGCTTCTACCGCGCGCTGACGACCACGCCGCTCGGCGCCCTGATCGCGGGCGTGCTGCGTGGACGGACCGGCATCAACTACTTCCTGACGCGGCAGGTGTACCTCGACACGTCCCGCGTGACGCCCGAGGTGACGGACCTGTACGCGCGCAACCTGCGCGGTCCGAACCGGGAGTTCCCGGTGTTCTCGTTCATCTCCGGCAAGCTCAACGCGGGCGTACGGGAGTCGTGGCCGCGCGTGACGCAGCCGACGCTGCTCGTGTGGGGCAGCGACGACGTGAACACGCCCGTGGCGGGCGCCGAGGCCTTCACGGCGCTCCGGCCGGGCGTGCGTCTGGAGGTGCTGCGCGGGCGGGCCATTCCGAACGACGAGCAGGCCGCCGAGTTCGATCGATTAACGCTGGACTTCCTCGCGGGGGACGCGGGCACTGCTACGCTCGCGCCATGAACATCGACGCGTACCGTGTCACGCAGGACCACCTTCGCCTCAAGGACCTCGACCCACGCGACCGCGGCAGCACGGACAAGGCTGCCGCGGCGCAGCGGACGACGGAGCTTCAGGAGCGCCTGAGCGGCCTGCAGGAGCGGCTGTACGCGGAGCAGCAGCGGAGCCTGCTGGTGATCCTGCAGGCGCGGGACGCGGGCGGCAAGGACGGCACGGTGAAGCACGTGTTCAGCGGCGTGAATCCGCAGGGCGTGAGCGTCGTGAGCTTCAAGGCGCCCACGGCCGAGGAGCGGGCGCACGACTTTCTGTGGCGCGTCCACGCGCGCACACCCGGCCGGGGGCTCATCACGATCTTCAACCGTTCGCAGTACGAGGACGTGCTGGTGCCCATGGCGCACGGGACCCTCGACGAGGAGGCAGCGCGGCGCCGCCTGAAGCACATCCGGGCGTTCGAGGAGCTCCTCGCCGACGAGGGGACGCGGATCCTCAAGTTCTACCTGCACATCAGCAGGGACGAGCAGCGCGAGCGGCTGCAGGCGAGGCTGGACGAGCCGGACAAGCGCTGGAAGTTCAACCCGGCGGATCTGGAGGAGCGCGCCCGCTGGGACGAGTACACACGCGCGTACGAGCTGTGCCTGTCGGAGACGTCGAGGAAGCACGCGCCGTGGTTCGTGGTGCCGTCGGACCGCAAGTGGTTCCGCAACCTCGTGGTGTCGGAGGCGATCGTGGCGGCGCTGGAGGACATGAATCCGCGCTTTCCGGAGGCGACGTTCGATCCGGCGCAGGTGCGGGTGGAGTAGCAACAAAAGGTCGAGGGCCCGGGTGTATACCCGGGCCCTCTTCTTGGAGCGGGAGACGAGATTCGAACTCGCGACATCTACCTTGGCAAGGTAGTGCTCTACCAGCTGAGCTACTCCCGCAAAAAACCTCCGCACCGACCTACTCTCCCGGGACGCTGCCGTCCAAGTACCATCGGCGCAGCTGCGTTTCACGACCCAGTTCGGAATGGGATGGGGTGGGTCCACAGCGCTGTGAGCACGGAGGTGTCCAACAATTTACGTGTTGCACGACCACTCG
>NZ_KI912633.1:185588-186480 GCF_000519345.1 Deinococcus pimensis DSM 21231 | reverse complement strand
CTCGCCGCCGCCCTCGCGGGGGGCACGGTCCTCGCGGGGACGGAACTCGCGGTTGCCGAAGCCGCCACGGTCACCGCCGCGCTCGCCGCCGCGGTCCTCGCGGGGGCGGAAGCCGCCACGGTCGCCGCCGCGATCCTCGCGGGGACGGAAACCGCCACGGTCGCCACCACGGTCGTCACGAGGACGGAACTCACGGTTGCCACCACGGTCGCCGCCGCGGTCGTCACGGTTGAAGCCGCCACGATCACTACGGAAGCCGCCGCGGTCCTCGCGGGGACGGAAGCCGCCGCCCTCGCCGCCACGGTCCTCGCGGGGGCGGAAGCCGCCACGGTCGCCGCCACGGTCGCCGCCACGGTCGTCACGGTTGAAGCCGCCACGATCCTCGCGGGGGCGGAACTCACGGTTGCCGCCGTAGCCACCACGGTCGCCACCGCGGTCGTCACGGTTGAAGCCGCCACGCTCGCCACGGGCGCCGCCGCCCTGGCCGATGGTCTCGCGCAGTTCGCGCATCTCGCGGCGCAGGCCGCGAAGTTCCTTGGACTGCTCGTCGAGCGTCTCCTGAAGCTTTCCGATCAGCTGGAGCAGGTCGTCGGCGTCGATGTACTCGTCGTCGGAGGTCTCGTCGGTGTCGGCCTGGCGGTCCTCGTCGATCGGCCCTTCCTGGAGCGCGTCGACAACGTCGCGCAGCTCCTCGGGCGTCTGGTCGTTCGTCATGAAAAATCCTTCCTACCCGCTGAGCGGATAACAATCAAGGATAGCACACCGTCCGTGAAGCCTTTCCTACGGTCAGGACAAGGTCCTGGGCGAAGACTGGGCTCATGAAGAAGTCGCCCCGTCCCGCTCCCGCCGCCGTTCGGCGCCGCTCCCTCCTGCTCCTCTCGCTGGGCGTCGC
>NZ_KI912633.1:175105-184809 GCF_000519345.1 Deinococcus pimensis DSM 21231 | reverse complement strand
CCTGGTCATGCTTAGCTCACCTGGTTTCGAGTCTAGTCCCACGTACTTGTGCGCCCTGTTCAGACTCGCTTTCGCTCCGCCTTCGTCTCTTGACTTAAGCTTGCACGTGAGATCTAAGTCGCCGGCTCATGCTTCAATAGGCACGCCACAACCCGCGTGTGGGGCCGTGACTGCTTGTAAGTCCACGGTTTCAGGTTCTCTTTCACTCCCCTCCCGGGGTTCTTTTCACCGTTCCCTCACGGTACTGTTCGCTATCGGTCACTGGGAGTATTTAGCCTTGCCCGGTGGTCCGGGCGGATTCAGTCATCACTTCACGCGTAACGACCTACTCAGGTGCCAGCTTGGTCCTGCATCGTTTCCCCTACGAGACTGTCACTCGCTCTGGTCGCGTCTTCCATCGCGTTCGGGTACGAATTCGGAGTCCGTTCTGCTGGTCCTACAACCCCGAAGAGTGAACTCTTCGGTTTGGGCTCTTCCGCGTTCGCTCGCCGCTACTACCGGAATCGATGTCTCTTTCTGCTCCTGCGGGTACTGAGATGTCTCAGTTCCCCGCGTTCCCTCTCCACACAGGGTGGAGTACCGACTGTTCGCAGTCGGTGGGTTTCCCCATTCGGATACGGACGGCTCATCGCTTGCTTCCAGCTCCTCGTCCTGTTTCGTCGGTCGCCACGTCCTTCGTCGGCTCCAGTGCCAGGGCATCCACCGTGGACCCTTCCTATCTTGACCTTCCACCATTTGAACGTCAGTTCGTGATCGGGAGTTGCCTCCCGAGGGTGGTTGGTTCGTGGTTCTTCGGTTGTCATGCGTCGCGCCCACCAGGGGCACCGCCTCAACTGAGGCTCAAAAAGAATAGACCACCCTCAAGAACCTGTCAAGGAGGGGCGCGTCCATTTCACGAAGGAAGGGAAGGGGGAGCTTCGCTCCCCCTTCCCTTCCGCGCCGCTCAGCGTTCGATCAGGACGGTCGGCTGCACCTTGAGCTCGCCCGCGAGCGCCTCCCGGGCGTAATGCCGCGCGCGCTCCAGGTCGTGGTCGCGGTAGTTGCCGCACTCCAGCTCGCTCACGCCGGGGATCGGCCGGTCGTGCGCGGCGACGTCGCGCAGCGCGGACTCGAAGGCGCGCAGCACGCCCTGCTCGTCGGGCTCCCCGACGACGGCCATGTACATGCCGGTGCGGCAGCCCATCGGGGAGACGTCCACGACGTCCGTGAGGTGGTCGCGCAGGTAGCCCGCCATGAGGTGCTCCAGGGTGTGCAGCGCGGCAGGTTCGATCGCGCCCGCGTTGGGTTGCAGGAGCCGCAGGTCGTACTTGCTGATCGCGTCGCCGCGCGGGGTGCGCTTGAGACCCGCGAGCCGCACGTAGGGCGCGCGCACCTTGGTGTGGTCGAGGTCGAAGGATTCCACGTTCGCCATGCCGACCATTGTGCGACGCCGGGAAGGTGCGGATGGTGTTCCCGCTCCTCACGCCGGGCGACCTATACTGCTCCTCGTGCAGCAGCCTGACCTTCGTGACGCCGCCCCCGCGGTCCGCCCGCGGTCCTTTCCCGTGTGGGTGCCGGTGGCGCTCGCGGTCCTCCTTCTCGTCGCGGATCAGTGGATCAAGGCGTGGTCCATCGCGAACCTCGGCCTGGGCGGAGCGCCGCGTCCGGTCGTGCCGGGCCTGCTGAGCCTGCTCCTGACGTACAACACGGGCGCCGCTTGGAGCCTGCTGAGCGGTTCGGCGCTGCCGCTCGCGGTGGGTCGTCTGCTCGTGGGGATCGCGCTGCTGGTGTACGTCGTGGTGCGCCGTCAGGACCGCCTCACCACGTTCTGCCTGAGCCTCATCTCCGCCGGAGCGGTCGGCAACGCCATCGACGGGCTGCGGCAGGGCAAGGTGACGGACATGTTCTACTCCCCCGCCCTGTCGTCGGTGACGCGCGCCATCAACGGCAGCGAGTTCCCGATCTTCAACGTGGCGGACAGCTGCGTGGTGGTCGGCGTGATCCTGCTCCTACTCGGCAGCTTCGTGCGTCCGCGCCGCTGAGGGGACCATCACACGAAAGGGCGAGACCGAGGTCTCGCCCTTTCGTGTTTGTGAATGGTGGTTCAGCGCAGGACGCGCAGGGCCTTGAGGATGGCGATCAGCACGACCGAGCCGACGATGCCCCAGATGATGTTCCAGAAGCTGAAGCCGTTCGAGGCGGCCGTGCCGCTCGCGCCGCCGATGCCGAGCAGGTCACCGAAGATGAGGCGCGCGAGGAACGCGCCGACGATGCCGATGATGATGTTGGCGAGGGCGCCCTGCTGGGCGTCCGTGCGCATGATGATGCTGGCGATCCAACCGCAGAAAGCTCCGACGAGAATGGCAACAATCCAAGACAGCATGTGATCCTCCTTGAGTGCTCAACGTTTGCCGTTGTGAACCGAGGATAGGAATGTCGGATCGCGTCCTATGTCGATCTCACCACCTTTTCAATAGTAGTTTAAGAACAATAAAAAAGAGCCGGAAGGGCTTCATGATCAATTGAGCTTGATCGAGGACTCACGTCAGCGAAGCGAGGTGGGTCGGGGACGCGGAATCACCAGGCACAGCAGCACGCCCACCACGAAGCCGCCGATGTGCGCCATCACCGCGACGTTCGACTCGCCGCCCTGCAGGCTCAGCACCTGCAGGAAGAACCAGTACGGCAGGTACACGATCGCCGGCACCCACGGCAGCAGGAAGATGACGAAGATCGGCAGGAAGGTCCGGATGCGCGCCTGCGGGTACGTCACGAGGTACGCGCCCAGCACGCCGCTGATCGCGCCCGACGCGCCCACCATCGGCACGCTCGGGTCTCCGCCGAAGAAGGCCTGCGCGAGCGCCGCCACCACACCCCACGCGAGGTAAAGCAGCAGGAACGGCAGGTGCCCGAAGCGGTCCTCCACGTTGTCCGCGAAGACGAACAGGAACCACATGTTGCCCAGCAGGTGCCACAGGCTCCCGTGCAGGAACTGGCTCGTGAACATCGCGAGGATCGCGCCGGGCAGGTCCACCGAGAGCCGCGCGGGCACGAAACCGTAGTTCGTGACGAGCGCGTCGAGCTGAGGCTGCGTCAGCGAGGACTGGTAGATGAACACGAGGACGTTGAGGACGATCAGGAGCCGCGTCACCCAGGGAACGCGGCCCGTGCGGTTGTCGTCGTAGAGGGGAAACAAGGAAGACCTACGCTTTCGGGGTGAGGGCCCGCAGGTGCTCCACCAGCGAGCGTGCCGCGGTGAGGTTGTTCTCCAGCTGCTCGCGGTTCTGATTGCGGTACGCGTTCGCCGCGCCCTGCTCGAAGTTGTCAGCGCTGCTCGCGGCCACGTCGTTGCCGCCCGCGCGCGCCAGGCGGCGCGCCTCGCGGGCCAGGTCGATCACTTCGCGCATCAGGACGTTCAGGTCGGGACGGTCGGTCATGCCTGTCATTGTGCCGCCCTAGTACTTCACCGTGTCGGGGCTCGTGCCGTAGTCGCACACGTCACGCAGCACGCAGCGCGAGCAGTACGGACGGGAGAAGGTGCAGACCTTCTGGCCGTGACGCAGCATGTTCACGTGGAAGGCGTACAGCAGGGGCGGATCGGGCGGCAGCATCGCCAGCAGGATGCGGTGCGCGGCCTCGTGCATCACCTTCGGCCCGATCAGGCCCACACGCTGGCTCACGCGGTGCACGTGCGTGTCCACGGGCAGCACGGGCTTCGCGAAGCAGAACAGCAGCACGAGGCTCGCGGTCTTGAGGCCCACGCCGGGCAGGTCGAGGAGCCACGCCATTCCTTCTTCCGGCGTCATGTCCGCGAGGAACGACAGGTCGTAGCCGCCGCGCCGCTCGCGGATGCAGCGCAGCGTCCGCTGGATGTTCGGCGCCTTCACCTCCGCGTAGTTCGACGGGGAGATCGCGTCGGTGAGCTCGGCGACGTCGGCGTGCTCGATCGTTTCCCAGTCGCCGAAGCGCTCGATCATGCGGCGGTACGCGAGGTCCTCGTTGCGCCACGTGGTGCGCTGCGACAGGATCGTGGAGATCAGCTCGTGCATGGGCTCACGGCGCGGCACGTGGTCGCGGCCTCCGTACTCGCGCTGCAGGCGGTGGTGCACCTCCAGCGCGCGGGCGGGCAGGTCGGCGGCGTTGCTGGGCTTGCCCTCGCCCGGTTCGGGCAGCAGGCCCGGCTGGTCGGTCGCGGGGGACCGGGAGCGTCTCGTGCGGGTGGGTCGGTCCATGCCGCATTGTCCGCCCCGGCTCGCTGAGACCTTGGGGCGCGGTCTTGCGCCGATCTTGAGTCTCCCACCCCGGCCACGAACCCGTCAGGGAACGAAAAAAGCGGCCTTCCCGGCCGCTGATGAAAACAGGATACCCCGGTATGCACCGGGCGTCAAGCTATGCAGGCGGCTTCCGCTCGCCGTCCAGGTCGTCGAGGGCGTTCGCGAACACCCGGAAGGTCCCGGAGTCGATCAGCACGAAGCGCGCCTCCAGCGTGGAGCCCGCCGCGTCCAGTGCCTCCCTCACCGTCCGCAGGGCCACGGGCGCCGCGCGCTCCACGGGGTAGCCGTACACGCCCGTGCTGATGGCGGGAAAGGCCACGCTCGCGCAGCCCGCCTCCACGGCGAGCTCCACCGAGCGGCGGTACGCGGACGCCAGCAGGTCCGCCTCGCCGGAATTCCCCCCACGCCAGATGGGCCCCACCGCGTGGATGACGTGCCGCACACCGCGCGCCTCCAGGTCGAAGGCGGGCGAGATCACCGCCGAGCCCGTGGGGCAGCCGCCCAGCGTGCGGATGTACGCCAGCAGGCGCGGCCCGGCGGCGCGGTGTACCACGCCGTCCACGCCGCCGCCGCCCGCGAGCTGCGCGTTCGCGGCGGTGACGACCGCGTCCGCGCGTTCCTCCACGATGCTGCCCCGCACGAGCGTGACCGGCATTCAGGTCTCCACGATGCGGCGCAGCTCCGCGTCCGTGATGAGGTCCGAACGCAGGCGCTCCGCGTGCACGATCGCCTCGAGGTCGGTGACGGCGCGGTCCACGTCGTCGTTCACGAGGACGTAGCGGAAGCTGTGCGCGGCGAGGATCTCCTCGCGGGCGCGGCGCAGGCGCTTCTCGATCCGCTCGGGCGTCTCCGTGGCGCGGCCCTCCAGACGGCGGCGCAGCTCCGTCAGGCTGGGCGGCACGATGAAGATCAGGACCGCCTCGGGGCTCTTCGCGGCGACCTGCATGGCGCCGTCCACCTCGATCTCCAGCACGACGTCCTGGCCGCTCGCGAGGGCCTCCTCGACGGGCGCGCGGGGCGTGCCGTAGAAGTTCCCGACGAACTCCGCGTACTCCAGGAAGCCGTCACCCTCCAGGGCCGCCTCGAACTCGTCCCGATGACGGAAGTGGTAGTCGATGCCGTCACGCTCGCCGGGCCGCTGCTCCCGCGTCGTCCACGAGACGGAGTAGAACACGTCCTTGTCCGCGAGCCACCTGGCGCGCAGGGTGCCCTTGCCCACCCCGGACGCGCCCGTCATGACGAGCAGCAGACCGCGCTTCTTGGGCGTGTGTTTGGAGGAGTCGCCTTGCATTCGTCACAGAATAAGCGATCAGCGATCAGCAGGAAGGGCGCCCCGAGGAGCGCCCTTCCTGACGGCTGACCGCTGACCGCTCTACAGCAGGCCGCGCGCCACCTTCGCGATGTTCTGCGGGGTGAAGCCGAACTTCTCCAGCAGCGTCTTGTAGGGCGCGCTCGCGCCGAAGCCCTGCATCGCGACGACCGCGCCGTCCGTACCGACCCACTCGTGCCAGCCCACCGGGGACGCCGCCTCGATCGCGACGCGCTTCACGCCCGCCGGGAGGATGGACGCGCGGTACGCCTCGTCCTGCGCACGGAACACCTCCGCGCTCGGCATGCTCACGACGCGCGCGCCGACGCCCTCCTGGGCGAGCAGGTCGGCGGCCTCCATCGCGAGGTGCACCTCGCTGCCCGTCGCGATCAGCACGACGCGCACCTCCGTGTCGGCCTCCTTGACGACGTACGCGCCGCGCCGCACGCCCTGATGGTTGCGCGGCAGCACCGGCAGGTCCTGACGGGAGAACACGAGGACGCTGGGGCCGTCCCTTCGTTCCAGCGCCATCTGCCAGACGGCGGCCGTCTCGTTCGCGTCGGCGGGACGCAGGACGTGCACGTTCGGGGTGGCGCGCAGCATCGCGAGCTGCTCGATGGGCTGGTGCGTGGGGCCGTCCTCGCCGAGGCCGATGCTGTCGTGCGTGAACACGTAGATCACGGGCTGGTTCATCAGGGCGGACAGGCGCAGCGCGGGCTTGAGGTAGTCGCTGAACACCAGGAACGTCCCGACGTAGGGGCGCAGGACGCCGTAGAGGCTCATGCCGTTCGCGGAGGCGGCCATGGCGTGCTCGCGCACGCCGAAGTACACGTTGCGCCCCAGGAATTCCCCGATCTTCGTGAAGGGCTCCCCGCTGATCGTGGTCTTGGTGCTGCCCGCGAGGTCCGCGCTGCCGCCGAGCAGCATGGGCACGCGCTTCGCGATGGCGTTGAGGACCGTGCCGCTCGACGCGCGCGTCGCCTGCGCCTTGCCGCCCGTCTCGAAGGTGGGCACGTCGGACGCCCAGCCCTCGGGCAGGTCACGCGCGAAGCCGAGGTCGAGTTCCGCCGCGAGCTCCGGGTGCGCCTCGCGGTAGCGGGCCATCAGGTCGTTCCAGGCGGCTTCCTGCGCGGCGCCGCGCTCCAGGGCGCTCATGTGCTCCCGCACCTCGTCGGGGACGGTGAAGGGCTCCTCGTAGGGCCACTGCAGCGTCTGCTTCGTGAGGCGCACCTCCTCCTCGCCGAGGGGTTCGCCGTGCGCCTTGCTGGTGCCGGACTTGTTCGGGCTGCCGTACCCGATGATCGTCTTGACGCGGATGAGGGTCGGCTGGTCCGCGCCGACGCGCGCCGCGTGGATGGCCTGCTCGATCGCGGCGACGTCGTTGCCGTCGTGGACGGACAGGACGCGCCAGCCGTACGCCTCGAAGCGCTGGGTGGTCTCGTCGCTGAAGCTGACGTTCGTGGCGGAGTCGAGCTGCACGTCGTTGTCGTCGTACAGCCAGACGAGCTTGCCGAGCCGCAGGTGTCCCGCGAGGCTCGCGGCCTCGTGGCTGATGCCCTCCTGCAGGTCGCCATCGGAGACGATGGCGTAGGTGTAGTTGTCGAAGACCTTGAGGTCGTCCCGGTTGTAGCGCGCGGCGAGGTGCGCCTCCGCGAGGGCCATGCCGACGGTCATCGCGGCGCCCTGCCCCAGGGGACCGGTGGTCGCGTCGAGGCCGTGCGTGTGGTGGAACTCCGGGTGGCCGGGCGTCTTGCTGCCCCACTGACGGAAGTTCCTGAGCTCGTCGAGGGGGAGGTCGTAGCCGGTGAGGTGCAGCAGCGAGTAGATCAGCATGCTGGCGTGCCCGGCGGACAGGACGAAGCGGTCGCGGCCCATCCAGTAGGGATTGCGGGGGTTGTGCCTCAGGAACTTCGTCCACAGCACGTACGCCATGGGCGCCATCCCGAGGGGCGCGCCGGGGTGGCCGCTGTTGGCCTTCTGCACCGCGTCGATGGAGAGGGTGCGGATGGTGTTGATGGCGAGCTGTTCCAGATTCATGGGTGCAGTTTAACCTCACCTCTCATGCGGGGCCGCGCCGAGGGTTCACGGAATCACAACATTCGGTGGGAACCGAGGGCGCGTTCGCCTACGGAAGCGCCCCGCGAAGCCGGGTAGAACCGCCGCATGATCCAAGAGGAGAGAGTGCGCGTGCTGCGGCCCGGCCCCCCCGCGAGGGGGCGGTACGTCCTGTACTGGATGCAGGCGTCCGTGCGCGCGGAGGACAACCACGCGCTGGAGTACGCGGCCCTGCGCGCGCGGGAGCTGGGCGTGCCGCTCATGGTGTACTTCGGCCTGACGACCACCTACCCGGAGGCGAACGCACGGTCCTTCCTGTTCCTGCTCGAAGGGCTGCGCGACGCGCGTGACGGTCTGCGGGCGCGCGGGCTGGACCTCGTGGTGCTCGACCGCGAGGCGCCCGAGGGCGCGCTGGAGCTCTCGCGAGAGGCGTGTCTCGTCGTGACGGACCGCGCGTACCTGCGTCACCTGCGCGAGTGGCGCGCGAGGCTCGCGGAGCGCGCGGAGGTGCCGGTGGTGCAGGTGGAGGGTGACGCGGTCGTGCCGGTGGACACCGCGAGCGGGAAGCAGGAGTGGGCGGCGCGCACGCTGCGTCCCAAGGTGCAGCGTCTCATGGAGCGGTACCTCGTGCCCGTGGAGGTCACGCCGGACGTGACGGGCTACACGGGCGTCACGTTGGAGGTGGACGTCTCCGACCCGGAGGGTCTGGTGGAACGCCTCGGGACGGACACCAGCGTCGGGCCGGGCGCGGAGCGCGGCGGGAGCCGGGCGGCGCTCGCGCGACTCTCGGCCTTCGTGGACGAACACCTCGGGCGGTACGACAGGGAGCGCAACGACCCCAACGCGGGCGTCGCGTCTCGCCTCTCCGCGTACCTGCACTACGGGCACCTCTCTCCCCTGCGGGTGGCGCTCGAGGCGCACGCGCACCCCGCGAGCGCGTCGTTTCTGGAGGAGCTCGTGGTGCGGCGCGAGCTGAGCCTGAACTTCTGCGAGTTCAACCCCCTCTACGACCGCTACGAGGGCCTGCCGCGCTGGGCGCGCGAGACGCTGGAGAAGCACGCCGCGGACCCGCGCCCGCACCTGTACGACCGCGCGACCTTCGAGGCGAGCGACACGCACGACGCCGCATGGAACGCCGCGAACAACGAGATGAAACGCACGGGCCGCATGGCGAACTACATGCGGATCTACTGGGGCAAGAAGGTGCTGGAGTGGTCCGCGAGCCCGCAGGAGGCCTACGCGACCCTGCTCTCCCTCAACAACAAGTACTTCCTCGACGGGCGCAACCCGAACTCCTACACGAACGTCGCGTGGGTGTTCGGGTCGCACGACCGCCCCTGGGGGGAGCGGCCCGTGTACGGCACGGTGCGCTCCGCCAGCGAGGGAGGTCTGCGCCGCAAGTTCGACGTGGACGCGTACGTGCGGCGCTGGACCTGAAGGCTCAGCGGTCCGGGGTACCCTCCGCCTCGCTCGTGGCGAGCGCGGCGGGCGCATCGGTCGCGTGCTCGCTCCCCGTGTCCGCGAGCGCCGCGCCCCGCGCGCGGCGCTTCTGGTACGCCCCGGTGAGCAGTTCGAGGACGTATTCGCGCGTGAAGGGCATCCCCGAGGCCTCGGCAGCGCGGATCTCGCCGTCGCGGTCGTAGGCGAGCCGCACGAACTGCACGCCGTACCCGCAGACGTCGAATTCCAGCACGACGTACGTCGCGAGGGTCGAGTCGAGCGGGTTGCCGACGCTGCCGCAGTTGATGAGCGGGCGGCCCTCCACGTCGAGCAGGAGCGCCTCGTGAATGTCGGCGTATACCAGCGCGTCGGCGCGTCCCGACAGGCCCACGTCGGGGTTGGCCTCGAACGCGTCGAGCTGTTCCTGCAGACTCGCGTGAGGATAGAGGCGGTGGAAGACGCTGCGGCTCGAGGCGTGCAGGAAGCGCCAGTTCAGGCCGCAGTGACGTTCCTCGAAGGCGAAGGGCAGGTCGGCGAGGTACTTCAGCTGGCCGGGCGTGAGGCGCGCGCGGGGCCACAGGTCCTGCGGGCGGTGGCTGGCGCCCGCCACGCGGGCGTCCCAGTTGCCCTGCACGACCCGCGTCGCG
>NZ_KI912633.1:174674-175005 GCF_000519345.1 Deinococcus pimensis DSM 21231 | reverse complement strand
ACGGGTTAGAACGGCAGATCTTCTTCTTCCGGCGGGAAATTGTCGAGGCCTTGGTCAATATCCAAGCCGCCCGAACGGGACCCCGTACTGCGGGTCGCGGTGCCCGTGGCCCCACGGGCCGCGACCGGGGTGGCTGCGGGTGAGCCGGCACCCGCGCCTCGGGTCAGGACTTCGACTCGCGTCGCTTCTACCTTTGTCGAGTTGCGCTTGTTGCCGTCGCGGTCGGTCCAGGCTTCGTTCATCAGTCGGCCCTGTACGAGCAGCGGATCGCCCTTCTTGAGCTGCGCGGCCGCCTCGGCGAGTTCACGCCAGAGCGTCACGTCGATCCAGT
>NZ_KI912633.1:159511-174574 GCF_000519345.1 Deinococcus pimensis DSM 21231 | reverse complement strand
CCCAGTTGCCCTGCACGACCCGCGTCGCGTGCGCCGCGACCCAGTCGACGACCTCGGCGGGCCGGGGGCCCTTTCCGACGAGGTCGCCCAGCACCCAGATGTCCGTGATGGACCGCCGCTTGATGTCCTCGTGCACCGCCAGTGTCGCGTTGAGGTTGGCGTGCAGGTCGGCGATGACGGCCACTTTCATGCGGGCAGTCTAACGGGCGTTCCGGGCGCGTGTGGAGCAACGTCGACAATTCCTCGTCCGCGGGCCGTGTGGCTCGCGCGACGCTCAAGAAAGACTTCGCCCCCCGCCGGGGCGGGGGGCGAAGTCTTTTTTCGTCTTACTGCGCGTTGACCTGCAGCTTGACGGGGATGCTGACCTCGGGGTGGGCGCGGTAGCTCACCTCGTACTCGCCGAGCTCCTTGATGGCCTTGGGCATCTCGAGCTTGCGGCGGTCCACGTCGAAGCCCTGCGCCTGGAGGGCGCTGGCGACGTCGCTGGCGGTGATGGCGCCGTAGATCTTGCCTTCGCCCGCGCGGACGGTCAGGGTGACCGTCTGGTCCTTGAGGCGCTCGCCGAGGGTCTCGGCGGCGGCCTTCTCGGTCGCGAGCTGCTTCTGGCGGGCGCGGACGCGCGCCTCGAGCGTCTTCATGTTGCGCTCGCTGGCGGGAAGCGCCAGGCCGCGCGGCACGAGGAAGTTGCGGGCGTAGCCCGGCTTGACCTTCACGACGTCGCCGACATTGCCGAGCTTGGCCACGGGTTCAAGCAGGATGACGTTCACTTGCGCACCAGCTTCTCGGTGTAGGGAAGCAGCGCGAGCTGACGCGCGAGCTTGATGGTGTGCGAGAGGCGACGCTGGTTCTTGGCGCTCAGGCCGGTGCGGCGACGCGGCAGGATCTTGCCGGTGTCGCTGACGAAACGGCGCAGCATCTTGACGTCCTTGTAGTCGGTGATTTCCAGTTCGCCGATCGCGAACGGGTCAACCTTGGGCTTGCGGGGGCGCTTCGGGCCCTTTGCGCGGGGTTTGCGTTCAGTCGCCATTGTGTTTCACTCCTTCGAACCGACTGTCCCCGTCGGCGGCCACGCGTGAGCGTGCCGCCCGCCCGACCGGGTGGTCCCGGTCGGGGACGGGTTAGAACGGCAGATCTTCTTCTTCCGGCGGGAAATTGTCGAGGCCTTGGTCAATATCCAAGCCGCCCGAACGGGACCCCGTACTGCGGGTCGCGGTGCCCGTGGCCCCACGGGCCGCGACCGGGGTGGCTGCGGGAGCCGGCACCCGCGCCTCGGGTCAGGACTTCGACTCGCGTCGCTTCTACCTTTGTCGAGTTGCGCTTGTTGCCGTCGCGGTCGGTCCAGGCTTCGTTCATCAGTCGGCCCTGTACGAGCAGCGGATCGCCCTTCTTGAGCTGCGCGGCCGCCTCGGCGAGTTCACGCCAGAGCGTCACGTCGATCCAGTGGGTCTTCTCCTGCTGCTGACCCTGGCGGTCCTTCCAGCTCTCGTTCACGGCGAGGCCGATCCCGAGCACGGCGTCTCCACCGGGGGTGTAGCGCAGTTCGGGGTCGCGGGTGAGGTTGCCGACCAGCATGACGACGTTCCAGCCGCCGCCGAGTCGGACACCGCCTCCGGCGTCCTGAACGGTCTCGGTCCCGGAGTGCAGGCTCTCGATGCGCAGCGCCTTGACGCGGACCGCGCTTCGCTTGCCGCCGCCGTTCTGATCTTCCCAGCTGCTGTATTCCAGCGAGCCTTCGACCATCACGACGTCACCGGCCTTGAGGTTGCGCTCGCTCATCCACTCGGCGGGTTTCCCGAGCGTGCTGACGCGGTGGTACCAGGGCAGACGGCGTTCGCGGCCGTCGTTGCCGACGATGTGGTCCTCGCCTGCCACGGTGACTTCGTACACGGGCACACCGCTGGGGGTGTACCGCAGTTCGGGGTCACGGGCGAGCGCGCCGACCAGGTAGACGTGGTTCATTCCTCGAGCCATTTCGTGTTCCTCCTGCGTGATAGGGCTGCTGACGGTTCGTTTGCGTTCTAGGCGAGGCCCAATTCATGAAGCCGAGTCCACTGCAGCCTGTTTGTTGGACCGCTTCGGTATAAGCATAACACGATCCTTCGACTCCGCAAAGGGCGGGTCTCAGGCCTTCTTGGTCTTCCACTCCGGGCGGTCGCGGACGATCAGCACGCGGCGCACGTTGTCACGAAGACGCAGGGTCGCGGCGATCTCCTTCTCGGGGTTGCTCGCGCTGCGGATCGTGTAGAAGAGGAAGTACCCCTCGCGGTCCTTGGAGACCGAGTAGGCCAGACGGCGGCTGCCCGCCTCGTCGAGGCCGACGAGCTCCGCACCGGAAGCCTTGACGGCGTTCTCGATGTACTCCTTCTCCGTCGCCACCTGGTCGCTCGACAGGTTGGGGTTCAGGATCAGGTTCAGGTCGTAGTTGTTCATGTTCACCTCCGCTTTCCGCGCGTTCCGGCCCTCCGGGGGCCGACGCACAAGACGTGATTGTACCAGAGAAGCGCCGGGTCGTGGGCGTCTCGCCGTCCTCATGGAAGCACGTCCGGCACGTGAGAAGCCCGACACGCCTAGACATCCCCACTCGCGACGCCACGCCCCGGCGGCCTTCCTCATGAGCCCTCCCGCGTGAAAAGGCTCGCATCTTTCCAGTGAGAAAATGCTGATAAACTGGCCGCATGCCCCGCATTCTGGTCGTGGACGACGACGCCGCGATCCTCAAGCTGGTGAGCGTCATCCTGACGCGCGCCGGCTATGGCGTGCACACCTGCCCGCATCCCGTCGAGGCGCTCGCCTGGCTCGAACGCGAACTGCCCGACCTCGTCATCTCCGACGTCGTCATGCCCTACATGTCGGGCTACGAGTTCCTGGAACAGGTCCGGGCCCGACCGGAACTCGCGCACGTTCCGTTCATGCTGCTCTCCAGCCACGCCGAACGCGACGACGTGCGCCGCGGCATGAACCTCGGCGCGGACGACTACCTGCCCAAACCCTTCACCCCGCACGACCTCACCTCCGCCGTGGAGGCGAGGCTGCGCCGCATCGGCACGCGGCCCGCGCCCGCCGTCCTGCTCGAGGCGCGCGCGCTCGGCACCAGCAGCGTCGTCTGGCAGGGCCAGCCGGTGCAGTGGGTGTCGCGCAAGGCGATGGAACTCTTCTTCCTGCTGCTCGAACGTCGCGAGGTCACCAGCTGGGAGGCCGCCGAGGCGCTGTGGCCCGAGAAGGACGAGGCGCGCGCGTCGAGCCTCTTCCACACCACCCTGCACCGCCTGCGCCGTTCGCTCAACCCGGAGGCGGTCGTCAGCCAGAGCCGACGCTACGCCCTGAGCGCCGACCTCTCCCCCCGCTACGACGTGCAGCGCTACGAGGAACGCGCCGAGATGCTCCTGAGCGCCCCGCCCTCCGATCCGCCGAGCCTGGAGCGGCTGCGCGAGGTCATCGGGCAGTACGGCCGCTACCTGCCCGACGTGGACTCCGACTGGTGCGAGGACGTGCGGCAGCGCGTCTCGGAGAAGCAGCGCGCACTGCTCGGCGTGGCCGCCCGGCTCGCCACGAATGAGGGCCGCGCGCGCGAGGCCGCCTCGTACCATCAGCAGGCCCTCACGCTCGATCCCCTCAGCGAACCCGACTGGGTGGGGCTGGAGCAGGCGCTGGGACAGCTCGGGGACCCGCGCGCGCGGCTCGCGCAGCAGCGCGAGCCCTGGTGGAACACCGACATCTACTGAGGGCGCCCGCGCTTCACGCCTCGAATCTTCATACGGGACTCAAGTGTGTATGAAGGTTCGAGGCCAAACGTCCATAGAACGACCATCAACACATTCATTAAGATGCGAAGGATTCCAGATCACGCTTGATGGAGGACCACCTGCATGGAACAACGAATCCTGCTCATCGAAGACAACCCGGACATCACCCGGGTCGTGCAATACGAACTCGAACAGGCCGGCTACAAGGTCCTGACCGCTCCCGACGGTGTCTCCGGGCTGACCAGCGCCCGTGAAAACAACCCCGACCTCGTCATTCTCGACCTCGGTCTGCCCGACTTCGACGGCGCCGAGATCGCGCGTCGCCTGCGCAAGACGTCGAGCGTGCCGATCATCATCCTGACCGCCATGGACGCCGTGGACCGCAAGGTGAACCTGCTGGAGGCGGGCGCGGACGACTACATCACCAAGCCCTTCCACCCCGAGGAGCTCGTCGCGCGCGTCAAGGTGCAGCTGCGTCACCAGCAGCACGGCGAGGTCATCACCATCGGGGCGCTGGAGATCCACCCGCAGAAGCGGCTGTGTCACTACAACGGTCACGAGGTGCGCCTCTCCCCGAAGGAGTTCGACCTGCTCACGTTCCTCGCGCGTCAGCCGGGGCGCGTGTACTCCCGCGACGAGATCGAGCGAGAGGTCTGGAACGGCGAACTGCCCAGCAACAGCAACGTCGTGGACGTGCACATGGCGAACATGCGCGCCAAGCTGCGCGACCTCGACGGGTACGGCATCATCCGCACGGTGCGCGGCATCGGTTACGCGCTGAAGACGCCCTGAGCTCACGCTCGCCCCGCACGCCTTTCCCGTGAGGAAAGGCGTGCATTTTTACACACCGCTCATGACCCTGTCCGTCAGGCCGCCCCTCCCTTCCGGCATGGCGAACGAAGAGGACCGGAGACATCCCTGCACCCAGCCCGGGAGACTGTGTGGACGGATCTCCTCCCGTTTCATTTTTTATTGATCTTCTTGCGATGGCCGCATATACTCTCATTCGTTTCCAATCCGTGCATGTCCGTCGAACCCCTCGACGGGACCGGCCTATACCTGTCCCGTGAGACGCCCTCCCTCACCGCCATGCGGACGTCCTGAAGGAGCCCAGTGTTGATGAACCGAACCATCCTGCGCGGCAGCGCCGTCGCCCTCCTCAGCAGCGCCCTGCTGATCGGCTGCGGCACCACCGTGGATATCGATCGGCAGGCGCCCACTCTCAGCGCGAGCGTCAGCGCGACCGAGCTCACGAGCTCCGGCAGCGTCACCCTGAACGCCACCGCCACGGACAACGTCGGCGTCACCAAGATCGAGATCTACGAGGGCAGCACCCGCCTGCTCGAGGACACCACGCCCGCCGACGGCGCGTCGCTCACGATCTCCTACGGTGTGGGCGACAACGGGACCCACACCTACCGGATCGTCGTGTACGACGCTGCCGGCAACAAGACCAGCACCACCCTCACGGTCGACGTCAACATCACTGTCAGCGTCGAGGACAAGGTGAAGCCCACCATCACCTCCTTCACGCCCAGCGCGGGCAGGATCACGCTGCCGGGCGACGTGACCCTCCAGGTCGCCGCGACCGATAACGTCGGGGTCAGCAAGGTCGAATTCTTCGAGGGAACGACCCGCCTCGGCGAGGACACGACGCCCGCCGACGGCTTCACCACCAAGCTGAGCTTCACCGGCCAGAACAACGGCGCGCACACCTACAAGGCGGTCGCGTACGACGCCTCGGGCAACACCGCCACTGCCGAGACCAGCGTCACCGTCGACATCGACACCACCGCGCCCGCACTCGTCACGCCCGCCGACGACCAGACCGTCGCCGACACCCTCACCGTGACGGGTACCCTCAGCGACGCGCAGGGCGTCGGCACGTTCACCTACGAGCTCAACGGCGCCGACCCCGTGGACGTCAAGGGAAGCGTCGACGGCGACCGCTACAGCTTCGACGTCAGCCTCGCGCCCGGCGAGAACGTCCTCACGCTCGTCGCGACCGACACGCTCGGCAACAAGGTCGAGAAGACCATCAAGGTGGACCGCCTGGCGGGCAAGGGCGCCATCCGGGGCGTCGTCGTCGACCAGAACATCGGTGCGGTCGTCGGCGCCAGCCAGGTCCGCCTCTACCGCGACGGCAAGATGGTCGGCAAGGCCACGACCTCCGCCGACGGCACCTTCGACTTCGGCAACATCAAGGCGGGAACGTACGACGTGCAGCTGCGCAAGGCCGGTTTCGGCGGCAGCGACCTCTACGGACTCGTCGTGGAGGACGGCGCCGTCGACGTGCGCATGATCCAGCGGCCCGCCTTCGACACATCCGCGACCACCACCCCCGCCAAACTGATTCTCACGCGTGGCGACGGCACCACACCCCTCGCGAACGCCACCTTCACGAACGGTGTGGACTTCAACGTCAAGACGGCGCCCGACTCCGAGCACGTGCGGCCCATGCGTATCCTGTACGCGCAGATCGGACGGACGCCGGGCAGCGCCGCCGTCACCGCCTCCACCACCGCGAACAACTGGAACCAGACGCCGCCGCTCGACTACCAGACGGCGATCGACACGGGCAACGTCACCCTGCCGAACAACACCTTCCCCAACTTCATCGCGGGTCTGGGCAGCGCCACGGGCGACAAGCTCTACATGGAGTTCGTCGCGTACGACTACAACTACAACTACGCGCGCTACATCGTGCCGATCACGCTGATCAACACGTCCACGACCGCCGCGAACACCGTCGTCGCGCCCACGGGGGCCGCCGCCGTGTCCTACACGGTCAAGCAGGAAGGCTCGTGGACGACGCCCTACGCCGCCGGCCCGTCCGGCGACGCCACGGTCGGCGGAGACGCCGCCGCCGGGGGCTCGGGCACCTACGCGGAGATCCGCTGGTGCTACACGAACACCACCACCACCGCCAAGCCTTTCGCGTTCGACATCGAACGCTCCAGCGACGGCACGACCTTCACGAAGATCGGCACGGTGGGCGGTGGCGCCAACGCCAGCTGCCCCGCCAACCAGCTCACGCGTCCCTTCAGCTACCGTGACAACTCGGCCGAACTGACGCCCGGCAAGACCTTCACCTACCGCGTGGTGGCCCGCGGCGCCAACACCGTCGCGAGCAACCTCACCGTCACGTCTCCCCTCGCGCCCTTCTTCCCCCAGCTCCTCGCGCCCGGCGACGAGACCAACGACGTCTCCGTCACCCCGACGTTCACGTGGAGCCATCCGCAGCTGGAGATCGGCGCGGACGGGGCCGGCTACAACCTCCGCCTGCGCGACCTCGTCAGCCTCAGCGGCTACAACCTCCCCGGCACGGCCGCCAACAGCCTCATCCGCGTCGAGGAAGGTACCGGCACGGCGGGCAACAAGGTGCCCGTCGGCGACGCCCTCGTGTACACCACGGCCGTCCTGACCGACACCGCCGGGCTGTACGGAGCGGCGAAGCCGAACCGCATTCCCGTGGATCCCACCACGCACAACGTCTCCATGACGCTCGACGTGTTCGGCGTCGGCGCGCTGCAGCCGCTGCGTCCCTACAAGTGGGAGCTCTACTCGGCGTTCGCCTACAAGTACAACCAGAACGAGGGCGGCCGCATCTCGGCGTACAGCGTGTACACGTGGCCCGACGGGACCGTCGCGCCCATCGCCCAGACCCGTCCCGTCACCCAGAGCCTCGAGTTCACCACGGGTCCCGTGCGTTGAGGAGTGCGTCAATGCGTAAAGAGTTCCGTTACCTCATCCTGACCGCCCTGCTCGCCGCCTGCGCGCAGCAGCCCACGACCTCCACGAACCCCGCGCCCGTCGCGAGCGCGCCGAGCGGCCCGATCGGCAGGAGCGGCGCTCTCCAGTACGTCAGCAACGAGATCGTGGTCGGCTACACCGACGAGGCGAGCCTGAAGGCCGCCG
Organism: Deinococcus pimensis DSM 21231; assembly: GCF_000519345.1. Classification (GTDB taxonomy): domain Bacteria; phylum Deinococcota; class Deinococci; order Deinococcales; family Deinococcaceae; genus Deinococcus_A; species Deinococcus_A pimensis. The sequence continues at coordinate 166,913 of NZ_KI912633.1, read as the reverse complement.
CCGCCGCCGTGAACGGCACGGTCGTCGCGACCATTCCCGAGATCCGCGCCGCCCTCGTGCGGACCCAGGGAGACGCGATCAAGGTCGCGCCTGTCGCCGCCTCCGTCGAGGGTGTCGCCTACGCCACGCCCCACAGCGTCGTCAGCGGACCCGAGGTGCCTCAGCTCTCCCAGACGAAGCTCGGTTCGCTCTCCAACGCCGCCGACCAGTACTTCGACGAGCTTCCCCAGTACGCTCTCGACCCGCGTCACCTCAACGCGAAGGCCGCCTGGGACGCCGGAATGACCGGCAAGGGCGTCATCGTCGCGGTGCTCGACGATCCCGGCGACATCACCCACCCCGACATCGCTCCGAACTGGGGCGGCAAGGCCTACAATCCCTTCCTCGACAAGGTCTACACGAACGGAGCGGACTGGAAGGCAGCCTCCCAGAGCAACTTCGCTTCGCACGGGACCTTCGTCGGATCGACCATCGTGGCCGCCCGCGACGGGAAGGGCATCGTGGGCCTGGCACCGGACAGCAAGCTCATCCCGGTGGTGATCAACCCCGCCAAGACGCAGACGAACGAGTTCTACGGCAGCTTCTACATCGCGCGTGGCGCGGTGTGGGCCGTGAACAACGGCGCGCGCGTCCTGAACAACTCCTGGGGCGGCGGCCTCTCCTTCGGCGCGGTCAAGGCCGCCTTCGACTACGCCATGGCCAACGGCGCCGTCGTGGTCGCCTCGATGGGCAACAGCTACAAGGACGAGGTGCAGTACCCCGGCGCGCTTCCCGGCATCGTCGCGTCCGGCGCGCTCGACGCCAGCAACCGCAAGGTCACCTTCTCCACCTCCGGACGGCACATCTCCTCCTCCGCGCCCGGTCAGGACGTCATCCTCGCCAACCCCACGTGGCTCGGCGGCGGGCACCAGCTCATCTCGGGCACCTCCTTCTCCTCGCCCTACACGGCCGCCGCCGCCGCCCTCGTCATCGGCAAGTGCCCGAACGCCACCCCGTACCAGGTGCGTCGACTGCTCGAAGAGACGGCCAACGGCGCGGTCGGAACGAACCCGAACGGATTCGACCGTGAGACCGGGTGGGGCGCGCTCGACCTCGGCAAGGCCGCCGCGCGCCTCAAGGACTGCGCGAACCTTCCCGCCAAGGGCGCCAACGTCGCCGTGAGCGTCTCGTACGTCGACGGGACGGGTACTCACCCCGGCGCGCTCGCCGACGTGATCCTGCGTGGCAAGGGCCTGCGTCCCGGCGCGTCGGACGACTCCACGCCGCTGTACCTCTCCACGAGCGACGAGACGGGCGAGGTCGTGTTCTCCGAGATCGCGCCCGGCGACTACGACATCTACGTGGCGGGTGCGGACCTCGACGTCACCGGCGGCCTCCCCGAGGAGCGCGGCACCTTCGTGGGTACGCTCACGGCCACCTCGGGCTCCACGTTCGAGTACCCCGTCCGCAAGACCGTGAAGCTCGTGGCGCAGTCGCCGGACTTCAATCCCGCCGATCCCTACGAACCCAACGACACGCCCGCCGAGGCCAAGACCATCGCGTACGGGCAGACGACCAGCACCGCCTACATCTTCGGTCAGCCGCGCGACGTCGACGTCTTCAAGTTCACCGCGCAGGCAGGCGACAAGATCCTCGCGGAGGTCCTCGCGCAGGGTCAGCTCGGCGGGTCGCTCGACTCGTACCTGTACCTCGTCGGGCCTGACGGCACCACCGTCCTCAAGGAGAACGACGACCGCGGTACGCCCCGTGTCGACTCCGACTCCGAGATCGCCTTCGACATCCCGACGGCCGGGACGTACTACCTGAAGGTGACGAGCTGCGAGATCGCGCCGGGCTGCGCCGCGCCCGGCGGCGTGGACGACAACAGCCCGTTCAACAAGTACCAGCTGAGCCTGAAGAAGACGAACTGAGCCCCACGGCAAGGAGGGCAGGCCCAACGGGGGCTTGCCCTCCTTCGCGGTTCGGGATTCAGGCGGACCGGGCGGTCTCCTCGCGGGCCTGGCAGTCGGCGCACAGCCCGTGGAACTCCAGCACGACGTCCGTGACGCGGAACCCGGCGGGCAGCAGGGCGTCGTGGGGACGCAGCGCGGCGGACGCGCCGAGGTCCACGTCGAAGATGGCGTGACAGCCGCGGCAGACCACGTGATGGTGGTCGGCGTGCTTGTAGTCGTAGCGGGTCCGCTCGCCCGCCCGTTCGATGGTGGCGATCACGCCGTCCTGCGCGAGCGTGTCCAGGGCGCGGTACACGGTGCCGAGGCTGATGTTCGGGAGGGCGCGCCGGACCTCCTGGAAGATCCACGCGGCGTCCGGATGCGTCCGGGTTCCCCGCAGGACTTCCAGCACCGCCTGGCGCTGTTTCGTCTGGCGGGTGGCCTTCATGACACGAGAATATCACCGTGAGCGTGAGCGAAACACACGCGCCAGCACACGTTCAGCTCACGTGACCCTCCTCAGGGCGTCTCCTTGAGCGCCCGGATCGCCTCGCCGATCCGTTCCGTGAACTCACGGATGCCGCCCTGCGGCGCGAGCGGCGGCCCGAATCGCACCACCCAGCGGCGGCCACGCCGGAACACGGCGGCGGGCAGCACCGGCGACTTGCCCTTGAGGGCCAGCAGGGCCACGCCGCCCTGCAGTTCCGTGCCGCCGCGCGTCCCCTCCGGGAAGATGCCGAGCACACCCTCGTTCTGGAGGATGCGCAGCGCGACGCGCACCGCGCCGACGTCGTTGCCCTCGCGGTCCACCGGGAAGCTCCCGCCCGTCCGGATGAACCACCCGATGAACCTGTTGTCGAACAGTTCCTTCTTCGCCATGAACTGCACGTGGCGGCTGCCCGGCAGGGCGTGGCTGATCACGAAGGGATCCAGGGCGGTCGCGTGGTTGCCCGCCACGATCAGCCGCCCCTGCATCGGGACGTGCTCGCGGCCCTCGACGGTGAGGCCGCCGCCGAACCACATCGGCAGACCCGTCACGAACTGCACGATCCGGTAGACCGGAAGGTTCACCGACGGCGCGGGCGAGGGCGGCGGCTTGACCGGGGCGCTCACGCGCGCACCGTCCCGAGCACGCGCCCGACCACCTCGTCGAGCGAGAGGTCGCTCGTGTCGATCATCACGGCGTCCTCGGCGGGGCGTGACTGCAGCGCGTCGCGGCGGTCACGCTCGCGCAGCGCGGCCTCCACCTCGTCGAGGTCCTGGCTGCGCTCCTGCACCCTCCGGGCGGCCCGCACGCGCGGCGAGGCCGTCAGGTAGAACTTCGCGGCGGCCTGCGGGAAGACCGCCGTGCCCATGTCGCGGCCCTCCGCGACGAAGGGCTGCGGCAGGGCGCGCAGACGGTCGTTCACCCAGGCGCGCAGCCCCGGGTGGAGCGCCACGCGCGAGACGGCCGCGTCCACCTCGGCGGTGTGCAGTTCGTGGGTGAGGTCCTCGTCGCCGCACCACACCTCGTTGCCCTCCGCGAGGGGACGCAGGGTGAGCGGGCGGCGGCGCAGGAGGTCGAGGAGCGCGCCCTCGTCGTCCGGGTTCGCGCCCTCGCGCAGCGCGAGGCGGGCGACGCCGCGGTAGAGCAGCCCGCTGCTGACGTACGGAAGTCCGAGTTCCTGGGCGACGCGGGCGGCCACGCTGGACTTCCCGCTGGCGGCCACGCCGTCAATCGTCACGATCACGTCAGAGATTGTAGAGCCTCCCGCGCGTCCGGGGGTGGCGGGACGCGCCCCCTCACGAAGCGCACGGTAGACTGCGTGACGTGAAGAAGACTCTGCTGATCGCCCTGCTGCCCCTGCTGCTGCTCGGCTGCCGCGACCGCGACGCGGGCACCTCCGGCACCACCGGCGGCCAGACCCAGTCGGACGCCACCACCTCCACCCCCGACACCTCGTCCGACACCGCCTCCGCCACGGGCGACACCGCCACGGGCGACACCGCCACGACCGGCACGAGCGGCACCACGAACGCCGCGCCCGGCACGGCCCCCAAGCCCGGCCCCGTCCCGAGCGGCTACACCCGCGTCGCGGAGCTCAGCAAGGCGCCCGTGCGGAGCTTCAAGGAGGAGCCGAAGTTGGCGCTGGAGGACGGCAAGGACTACGCCGCCGTCGTCGACACGACCGAGGGCCAGATGGTCATCGACCTCTACGAGGACGTCCCCACCACCGTGAATTCGTTCGTGTGGCTCGCGCGGCACCACTTCTACGACGGGCTGCTGTTCCACCGCGTCATCGAGGGCTTCGTGGTGCAGGGCGGCGACCCGAATACCGCCACGAGCGACCGCAACACCTGGGGTCAGGGCGGGCCCGGCTACAGCATCCCCCTGGAGATCCGCACGAAGTACAACTTCGACGAGAAGGGCGTGCTCGGCATGGCCCGCGCGCAGGACCCCAACTCGGGCGGCAGCCAGTTCTACATCACCCTCGCGCCCGCGTCGAGCCTGAACTCGCAGTACACCGTGTTCGGCAAGGTCGTGCAGGGCGAGGACGTGCTCGACAAGATCAAGAAGTACGAGGCGCCCGCGCAGGGCGACGCCAGCAAGATGCTGGACGTGTACATCGTGACGAAGAACAAGTAACAGGGACGCGTGAACGCCCCGGACCCCGTGGGGTCCGGGGCGTTCACGCTCCTCCCATCCTGAAGTCGGCGGGCGATGGGGTAAGGTGGGTCGCATGGACACGTACCTTCCTGACGGTTACCAGCCGACTCCCTTCCTGAGCGACACGCGCGTGACGGAGTTCCGCAAGGCGCCCGAGCTCGGCGACGGCATCGAGCCCGGCAAGCAGTACATGGCGGTCTTCGAGACGAACAAGGGCCGCCTCGTGATGGAGCTCTTCGCGGACGACACGCCCGTCACGGTGAACTCCTTCGTGTACCTCATCCGCAACCACTACTACGACGGCATCGTGTTCCACCGCGTCATCCAGGACTTCATGGCGCAGACGGGCGACCCGACCGGCACGGGCCGTGGCGGCCCCGGCTACCGTTTCGAGGACGAGTTCGTGCGCGAGCTGCGTCACGACCGCCCGGGCGTGCTGAGCATGGCGAACGCGGGTCCCGGCACGAACGGCAGCCAGATCTTCATCACCTTCGTGCCGACCCCGCACCTCGACGGTCGTCACACGGTGTTCGGGCGGATCGTGGAGGGCCTCGACGTCCTCGACCGCATCACGCGCATCCAGCCGGGCTACCCCGGCACGCCCGACGTGATCGAGCGTGCCTACGTCGTGGAGAAGTAAGGAGCGATCAGCGGTCAGCCGCAGCCGTCGGTGATCGGTGATCAGGACGGAAGGACAGCAAGGAGGGGGCGTCCAGGGACGTCCCCTCCTCCCGCTCTTCGTCCACCGAAGACTGACCGCCGACGGCTGACTACTGACCGCTTCTCTGCAGCCAGAGCCGCAGGATCTCCACGGCGGCAGCCTCGTCGAGGTCGCTGGCGCCCGCCTCGCGGGCGCGGCGGGTGGTGAAGCGTTCGTCCTGGTAGTGGACGGTGGCGCCCGCGCGGGTCAGCTCGAAGCCGAAGGAGCGGACGCGGCGCGCCGCGTCGGACGGCTGGCCGTCGGTGCGCAGGGGCAGGCCCAGCACGAGCGCCTCGGCGCCCTCCTCGCGCATCTTCTCCAGGATGGCCTTGAGGTCGCGGGCGTGCTTCGTGCGCCGCAGCGAGCCGCGCCCGAAGGCGAGCGAGCCGACGTTGACCGCGAAGCCGACGCGGTTCTGGCTGACGTCGAGGGCGAGCACCCTCGGGATCGGGGAGTCGGTCACGAGGGGATTGTAGTGCACGCGTCTGAAGGCGCCGCTCACGCCCCACCCCGGGCGCGGCCCTTACGCTGGGCGGCATGCCGCACGTCCAGCGTGTCCTTCCGCCGTCCTTCCCACCGCCCTCCTTCCCCGCCCCGGACCCGCTGGAGGCGGTGCTGCGCACGCTGGGTCCGCGTGAGCGGCGTCACGTGGTCGCGCTCGACGAGGCGGGACGGCTGCACGCGACGAGTCCGGAGCTCGCGCGGGCCTTCACGGCGACCTTCGTTCCGGACGGCGCGCGGCTCGCGGGCGGAGGTTTCGACCTGACGACGCTGGCGCGCTACCTCGTGCCGGACGCTTTCGGGAAGCTGCCCGCCGGACGCTGCGAGAGCGAGAAGTCCGGACCGTACCGCCGCGTGTACAGCAACCCCGGCTTCGCGTTCATGAGCGCCCGCGTGTACCTGCCGGGCGAGGACGCGGGGGAGCTCAGGGAGAACAAGGCGGCGGGGCACGGCGACACGGCCTTCGTGTACGTGGGCGGCTGGGGCGGGCGCGGCGGCGCGGTGGACGCGGGCTTCCAGCACGGACGCGCCTCGAAGGACCGCGTGGACGACTGGGCGCCGTTCTTCCTCGTGCAGCAGGCGGGCGGGAAGTCGGTGATCACGGTGTCCTCGGAGAAGCAGGCGGGCGGCGCGGCGTGGCGGCTCGCGGCGGGCACGGAGGCCTTCCTGAAGTTCTGGGTGACGCGCGAGGACGGCGTGACGCGCCTCAACCTGTACGTGGAGGGCACCACCAGCCAGGACGGCGTGCCGGGCAGCCTGACGTTGAGCGCGCCCGTGGACGACACCTTCGGCTGGGACCCGTCGGGGGGGCGCAACATCCTCAAGCGCATGACGACGATCGGGCAGACCTTCGGGAAGGAGAACCTCACGTCGGGCTCGTTCCTGACGGGGGTGCGCTGGAGCGAGGGACGCATCGGGCGGACGGAGGCGGACGCGCATCCCTGGGCGGCGGCGGACACGGGCGGCTACTGCAGCTTCCCCGACCCGAAGTCACCGGAGGGGCAGCGCGCGGACGGCTCCGGGAAGCCGAAGTGGACGGTGTCGTTCGTGAGCGCCGCCGAGGAGACGGACGGGGTGACGCTCACGTGAGGCGCGCGGCGCTCATGGCGGCGTTGCTCGCGGTCCTCGGGGGCGGCGCGGGCGCGCAGGCCCGGACGGGCGAGGTGCGGGTGTTCCTGGGTGACCTCGCGTGGGTGTACGCCCGCGCGGGCCTCCCGGCGCTCTCGGGCGGGCGGGTGACGGTGCCCGTGACGGAGGGCTGCGCGCTGCTCGGCGCGACCTGCACGGCGGGCGCGGCGGACGGCGTGACGGTCGGAACGGGGAGCGCGGCGGTGAGGCTGCCCCTGAGGGGGGGGCAGGTGGAGCTGCGCTCGCTCGCGGCCTCCGTCGGGGCGCGGGTGAAGTGGGACGCGGCGGCGCGGGCCGCGGACGTGACGGGCGGCCCCGAGGCGTCGGGCGAGCCGGACCTGCGCGGGATTCCGGGCGTGGCGGACGCGGGTCCGGGCGCGGGTCCCGCGCCGCTCGCCGTGAACGTGGTCACGGGACGAGGGCCGTACGACACCCTCACGCTGTCGAGCGCGGCGGGAGGCCTGCGAGGCCTGACGCTGCTCTCCCGTCTTCGCT
>NZ_KI912633.1:156932-159411 GCF_000519345.1 Deinococcus pimensis DSM 21231 | reverse complement strand
AGCGGCAGGCCCGGCGGGTTCAGCGGGCGGCCCGCGAGGAGGAAGCTCAGCGGGAAGCAGCCGTGCGGCACCTCCCCGCCCGAGCGGGTGCGGCGCTCGAAGTACGCCGCCGGGTAGAAGTTGAGCAGTTCCGCCCGACCACCCGCCGCGCTCAGGCGGGCGGGCAGGGCGCGGGCCAGCAGGGGCCGCAGCGTCGGGCCGGGCCGGGGGCCGTAGTGCTGCCCCATCAGCGCGGCGGCGTTCTCGCCCGTGAGCCACGTCGTCTGTCCCGTCGCGGACTGCGGCAGGCCGTCCACGCCGAGGCGCGCGTCGAGGGCCCGTCCGCCCCGCACGAGCGGGTGCAGGGCGGGCAGGTGCGTCTCCCAGGGACCGCCGGGCGGCGCGTCCTCGGGATGGCCGACGCCGTCGAGCGCCAGCCACACGAGGGCGGTCACGCCGGGGAGTCCGCGCTCTCCAGGCGGTAGTCGCGGAAGCGGTCGCGCAGCTCGCGTTTCATGAACTTGCCGGTGCTGCCGATGGGGATGCTCTCGACGAACTCGTACGCGTCGGGCAGCCACCACCTCGCGAAGCGCGGCTCCAGGTGGGCGCGCAGGTCCTCCGGGGTGGCCTGCGCGCCCTCACGCAGCACGACGACCGCGAGGGGCCGCTCGTCCCACTTCGGGTGCGGCACGGCGATCACGGCGGCCTGCGCGACGGCGGGGTGACCCATCAGGGCGTTCTCGAGGTCCACGCTGCTGATCCACTCGCCGCCGGACTTCACGAGGTCCTTGGCGCGGTCCTGGATGCTGATGTAGCCCGCCTCGTCGATGGTGGCGATGTCGCCCGTGTCGAACCACTGCTCGGTCCCGAAGGGCCCCCGGAGCTCCACGAGGCTGTTGCGGCTCGCGGTCTCGTCGCCGTAGTAGCCGCCGCTGATCCAGTTGCCGCGGATGACGAGCCGGCCCATGCTGCGCCCGTCGGAGGGCACGTCGCGGTTCTCGTCGTCGATGACGCGGACGTCCACGAGGGGCGGCACGCGGCCCTGCTTGGCTCGGACGCGGTAGCCCTCGTCGCTGTCGTGCGGCACCCCGGCGGGGAGGCGCGAGACGGTGCCGAAGGGGCTCGTCTCGGTCATGCCCCAGGCGTGCACGATCCTGAGCCCGTGACGGTCGAAGGCGCGGATGAGCGCCTCGGGTGCGGCGCTGCCGCCCACGACGAGTTCGCGCAGGCCGGAGAGGTCGTAGGGTTCGCCCGCCTCACGTGCGCGTTCGATCTCGGCGAGCAGCCCCATCCAGATGGTGGGCACGCCCGCCGTCACGGTGACCTTCTCCTCCGCGAGGAGCCGCGCGAGGTTCGGGCCGTCGCTGAAGACGGACGCGAAGACGGAGTTGGCGCCCACCATCGGCACGGCCCACGGCATGCCCCACGCCATGACGTGGAACATCGGCACGACGGGCAGCACGGTGTCGCCCTCGGCGATCATGAAGCCGCTGGGGTGCGTCATGCCGAGGTTGTGCAGCACGATGGAGCGGTGCGAGTACACGACGCCCTTGGGGTTGCCGGTGGTGCCGCTCGTGTAGCACATCCCGGCGGCGGCGCGCTCGTCGATCTCGGGGTAGGTGAAGGTGTCGGGCTGACCGGAGATCCACGTGTCGTAGTCGAGGGCGCCGGGGATCTGCTGCGGGACGGGCCCCATGATCACGACCTTCTCCAGCGTGGGGCAGTGCGGGAGGATGGCGGGCAGGAGCCGCGCGAGGACGTTGTCGATCAGGAGCACCTTGTCCCCGGCGTGGTTGACGATGTAGACGATCTGCTCGGGGTGCAGGCGGATGTTGACGGTGTGCAGGACCGCGCCGACGCAGGGGATCGCGAAGTACGCCTCGAGGTGACGGTAGGAGTTCGTGGCGATGGTGGCGACGCGGTCGCCGGGCCGCACGCCCGCCTCCACGAGGGCGTTCGCGAGCTGCTTGGCGCGCCTCGCCATGTCCGCGTAGGTGTAGCGGTGCTTCGCGGGGATGGGTCTGCCCTCGGCGTCCATCCCGGCGGCGAGCAGCGAGGTGACCGTCCCGTGCGGGAAGTAGCGCTGGACGCGCTCCAGGACGTAGGGAAGGGTGAGCGGGACGTCCATCATGGTGCTTCGCATGGGGCCTCCTGACAGCGTGGGTGGCGTCCGGCGGGCCGGACGACGCGTGGATTGGTGACGACGTCATTGTAGGGGGCGTGGCGGTGGGAGACGGTGGGGTCTGCTGCCTCCCGCACCGACGTCATGAATCCGTGAGAAATCTCTCACCGAAATGTCATGATGGGAGAGGAGCCATGACCCACCTCATCCGCGACCCCGACGACCCGGCGCTCAGCGCCCGGCTCGACGACCTGCTCTCGGCGGCGGCGCGGCGGCTGGAGTCGCGGCCCGCCGAGAGCCTCGCCTTCGCTTGCGAGGCCGCCGACCTCGCGCGGGACCTCGACGACGACGGGCGCCTGTCCACCGCGTTGCGGCTCG
>NZ_KI912633.1:150187-156832 GCF_000519345.1 Deinococcus pimensis DSM 21231 | reverse complement strand
CCCCCGCCCCGGCCCCCCCCCCGCCACTACCACGCGCTGGAGAGCGGCCTGTGGGCCGAGGCGACGGAACGCCGCGCGACGGCGGCGCGCTCACGGGTGGACCTGCAGCGCTCCCGGCACGAGGCGCTCGTGCACCGCGAGCGCGGCGCGGAGCTCGAGGCGCTCGTCAGGGAGCGGACGGCGCAGCTCGCGAACGCGCAGCAGGAGATGCTGGACCTGCTGGCGAGCGCGGCGGAGTTCCGCAGCCGTCCGCTGGGGCCGCACACCCGCTGGGTGGGCGAGTCGAGCATGGCGGTGGCGTTCGCGCTGGGCCTGCCCGCCGGGGAGGCGCAGGCGATCGGGCTGGCGGCGCGGCTGCACGACCTCGGCAAGATCGCCGTGCCGGACCACATCCTGCTCAAGGAGGGGCCGCTCACCCCGGAAGAGTGGGAAGTGATGAAGTCGCACACGACGCTGGGGGAGCGGATGCTCGCGCCGAGCGAGTCTCCCCTGCTGCGGCTCGCCGGGGAGATCGCGCGGACGCATCACGAACGCTGGGACGGGCTGGGGTACCCGGCGGGCCTGAGCGGCGAGGACATCCCGCTCGGCGGACGCGTCGTGTGCGTGGTGGACAACTTCGACGCGCTGGTCACGAGACGGCCCTACAAGGCGGCGTGGTCGGTGGAGCGCGCCCTCGCGTACCTGCGCGAGCACGCGGGCACGCGCTTCGATCCCGCGGTCGTGGAGGTCTTCGTCCGGCTGTGCGAGTCGGACGCGCTGCCCACGCGCGAGGGCGCCACGGACTGAACGGGGAACGGGCCGACCTCGCGTGAGGTCGGCCCGGAAGCGGCGGTGCTCAGGGCCGCTGAAGCCAGAAGTCGTAGGCGCCACTGCCGCTGTACGAGAGGACTTCCCAGAGGTAGTAGCCGCTCGTGGCGCCGTACGTGACGCTCTCCTCGGACGTGGTGGACTCGGACGCCGCGACCTGCGTCCAGCCGCCGCCGTTCCAGCGGAAGAGGTAGAGGTCGAAGTCCGTGCCGGAGGGGCCGCGCAGCCAGCCGCGCAGGGTACCGCCGGACGTCTGGAAGTAGTTGCCGTTCGGGAGGTACGCGTAGGCCCCACCGCCCGAGAGGGTACCGGCGTACTTCTCGCAGGAGGTGCAGGGCGCGGCGGGTGCGGGCGCCGGGGTGGGAGCCGGAGCGGGCGCGGGTGTGGTGGCACCCGTGAGACCGGAGAAGAGCAGCAGATTGGGACTTCCGGCGGGGCCCGCGACGCGGTCGGGGGTGGCGGCGCCGAGGATGGCGTTCGCGACCTCGGCGGGCGCGGCGGCGGGGTGGCCTTCCAGGTAGAGCGCGGCGACGCCCGCGACGTGCGGGGCGGCCATGCTGGTGCCGCTGGAGGTGCCCGTGGCGGTCGCGCTGCCGATCCAGGTGCTGCGGATGGACTGGCCGGGCGCGAAGAGGTCCACGCAGCTGCCGTAGTTGCTGAAGCTGGCGCGCGCGTCGGTGCTGGTGGTCGCGCCGACGGTGATGGCGGCGGGCAGTCGCGCGGGCGAGGTGGTGCAGGCGTCCTTGTTCTCGTTGCCGGCCGCGACGGTGAAGGTGACGCCCGAGTTGATGGCGTTCTGCACGGCGCTGTCGAGGCTGGCGGAGGTGACCCCGCCGAGGCTGAGGTTGGCGACGGCGGGCCTCCTCGCGTTGCGCGCGACCCAGTCGATGCCCGCGATGACGGCGGAATTGCTGCCGCTGCCGCTGCAGTCGAGGACGCGGACGGCGTGCAGGCGGACGTTCTTCGCGACGCCCCAGGTGGCGCTCCCCACGGTGCCCGCGACGTGGGTGCCGTGACCGTTGCAGTCCTGACCGTCGCCGCCGAGCGCGTCGAAGGCGATGTCGGCGCGGCCGCCGAAGTCGGTGTGGGCGGTGTTGATGCCGGTGTCGACGACGTAGACGTTCACGCCCGTGCCGCTGGGGGTGTAGCCGTAGGTGCCGCTGAGGGGCAGGGCGCGCTGGTCGATGCGGTCGAGGCCCCAGGTGGCGCCGGTCTGCGTGGCGGACGCGCGGACGATCCGGTCGGGTTCGACGGCGAGGACTCGCGGGTCGGCGCGGAGCTTCAGGAGGTCGCGCGGGGAGAGCGTGGCGGCGAAGCCCTGCAGGGCGCTGTCGTAGACGTGCCGGATGTCGGTGCCGTTCGCGTCGAGGCCGAGCGCACCGACGAGGTCGCGTTCGCTCATGGCGCTCAGGCCGCCCGCGGGGCTCCTGACACTGCCGTGGTGCAGCGTGACGATGTAGCGTCCCTCGATGACGTCGTCACCGGTCGTGACGACGGGCGCGAGCGTCTTGCCCGCGACGAGGCTCGCGGTGGGCATCTTGGGAGTCCCGGCGAGGTTGCCGTCGGGCAGGGTCACGGGGGAGGTGCCGCACGCGGCGAGCAGGAGGGGCAGGAGGGTGAGGACGGCGGGGAAGGGCTTCGTGGGCATCGGGTGCTCCTTGGGCGGTCCACGTCGGGTATGGCAGCGTGGACCGCGCGAACGTCAGGAGTGAACATCCGCTTAAGACAACTTGATTGTCGACACATGAAGTGAGCATCCCGTTAAAACATGAGGCCTCCCTCTCAGGATGAGTCCATCCTGAGTGTGAAATATTCAACTTCTCCCGTATGAAACGGGTACAGTACATGTATAGACAGACCCTCTCATGAGGAGGAGCGACTCCTCACAACGTTCGGGACGAACGCCCACAATGTCACGACGGAAGGAGGGGGAGCCGCGCGGCTCCCCCTCCTTCGGTCCTGCTTCCGTTACCTGCTGGTGCTGCTGGTTCGCGCGGGCTTCTTCGCCTCCCTGGCGTCCGCGTCGTCCGCGCCCTTCTTCCCCTTCTTGTACGGGCCCTTCTCGCGCCACACGAGCCGCACCGGCACACCCGCCATGTCGAGGTCCTCGCGGATGCGGTTGTGCAGGAAGTTCTCGTACGCGCGCGTCACGTAGTCCGCGCGATTGCAGAAGATCACGAAGGTCGGCGGGGCCGTCTCGGCCTGCGTCATGAAGTACATCTTCAGCGGGCGGCCCTGGAAGTTCGGGACGCGCTGCTTGACCTGCCACACCTCCAGCCAGCGGTTCAGGTCGCTCGTGGCGAGACGCGACTGCCACTTGTCGTAGATCTTCATCGCCTCCGCGAGCATGTCGTGGATGCCGTACTCGTTGATGGCGCTCGTGTACACGCGCGGCGCGAAGCTGATGTGGTGCAGCGTCTGGTCGAGATCCTTCGTGGTGCGCTTGAGCTCGTCGTCCGGCACGAGGTCCCACTTGTTCACCACGACGATCACGGGCTTGCCGCTCTCGTAGGCGAGGTTGGCGAGCTTGAGCTCGTGATCGCCGATCTCCGTGGCGTTCACGACGAGCCAGATGATGTCGCTGCGCTTGATCGCCGCCTCGGAGCGCATCATCGCGTACTCCTCGATGGCGGTGTCGGGCCGCTTGCGGATGCCCGCCGTGTCCACCAGCACGAAGCGCTGACCCGCGTAGTCGAACTCCACGTCCACGCTGTCGCGCGTGGTGCCCGGCACGTCCGACACGATGGTGCGCTCGCTGCCCACGATAGCGTTCAGCAGGCTCGACTTGCCCACGTTCGGACGCCCGATGAGGGAGATGCGGATCGGCGCGATCTCGCTGACGTCCTCGTCGTCCTCCGGGAGGTACGACACGACGCGGTCCATCAGCTCGTCGAGGCCGCGCGCGTGCTCCGCGCTGATCGGCAGCGGATCGCCGAAGCCCAGGCCCCACAGCTCGGCGAGGTACACGTCGTGCTTGAGGCTGTCGATCTTGTTCGCGACGACCACGACGGGCTTGCCGACGCGGCGCAGCCAGTCGGCCACCTCGTAGTCGGCGGCGGAGAGGCCCTCGCGCGGGTCGAGGACGAAGATCACCGCGAGCGCGTCGTGCATGGCCATCTCGGCCTTCTCGCGGATGGCCGTTTCCCACTCGTCACCGCTCCAGAGCCCGCCCGTGTCCATCAGGACGATGCGGTGGTTCTCGTAGAGCATGACGCCTTCCTTGACGTCACGGGTGACGCCGGGAAAATCGGCGACGACGGCCTCGCGGCGACCCACGAGGCGGTTGAAGAGACTGGACTTGCCCACGTTGGGCCGTCCGACGATAGCGACTTTATGCATATTCGACTCCTTCACGGTGCCGTAGACGGCGGAGTCCGCGCCGTCCACGCCGAGAACTCGAGCGCCGCGCCCACGCTGGGATTCGCGGCAGCGACTTCACAGTTTAGCGGGTTTTCACGCCCTCTTGGGGTCGTGGGTGACCATGTTAGACTTGCCGGACCGCACGAACCCTCATCCCGTCGTCACAGCGGAAGCCGCCCTCCCCCACGCCTGGATCAAGGACGGCCACGGCCGTGTTCACCGAAGTTCACGCGGACAGGGTAGGGTAGGGGTCAGATCGGACTTGGAAAGGAGACACCATGAAAATCACATCGGACAAGGTGGTCGAGCTGGAGTACGTGCTCAAGGTGGGCGGCGAGGTCGTGGACCAGAGCGAGCCCGGCGAGCCCCTCGTGTACCTGCACGGACACAACAACATCATCCCGGGCCTGGAGAAGGCGCTCGAAGGCAAGAGCGTCGGCGACTCCCTGTCCGTCACCGTGCCGCCCGAGGAGGGCTACGGCGAGCGTGACGAGGAGAACGTGCAGGTCCTCCCGCGCGAGGACTTCGAGGACGACGTCGAGGTCGGCGCGAGCTACTTCGCGCAGAGCGAGGACGGCAGCATCACGCCCCTCACGGTCGTGGAGGTCCTCGACGACGGCGTGAAGGTCGACTTCAACCCGCCCCTCGCGGGCGAGACGCTCGACTTCCAGGTGACGGTGCGCGGCATCCGCGACGCCAGCGCCGAGGAACTGGAGCACGGCCACGCCCACGACGGCAACGAGGACGACGAGGAGTAACGCTCCTCTCCAGGGCGGCGCTCCACGCGGAGCGCCGCCCTTCTGCGTGGTCGCTTTCGCCCTGCCCGGACGCCCCACGCCCCTACCCTGAGGTCATGACGTCCGCCGCGCCGACGCCGCGCTGTCCTCACTGCGGGCAGCCGACGCGCCCATGGAGCGAGTACCGGCGCGAGCGGCCCCGAGGGCCCGCGCGGCGCGACCGCCCGTACCGCACGCTGGAGCAGGACGTGGAGCTCGTCTCTCGGGCGAGCTTCCTCGCCTACCACCTCGGCGGGCTCGTGATCGGCGCCGCGCTCCTCGCGTGGGACCTCCTCACCTGGGTGCCGAGGCTCGTCCGCTGGCTGACCCTGCGGCGCACGCTGGCACCGACGTCGCGGCGGGCGGTCTGCACGAACTGCCTGCGGACCGTGCGGGCGCGTGCCTGACTACTTCGTCCGCAGGCCGAGCAGCAGTCCCGCCGTGAACGCCCCGCCGAAGGGCAGGTTCGCCGTGAGGACCTTCATCAGCCAGGCGCCGCCCTGCTCGCCGCCCTGCCGTACGAGGGGCTCGGCGACCTCGCGGACGTGCGTCCAGTTGACCGTCACGAAGCCCCACCAGGCGAGCAGCTGCAGCACCACGAACAGCGCGCCCAGCACGAAGATCAGGCCGCGCCCGACCTTCTTCACGGCGAACCCGGCGCAGAAGCCCAGCAGCCCACCGAGCGACAGGTCGGGCAGGATGGGCGTCAGCAGGTCCCCCAGGGAGGTCACTCGGCTAGAATAGCCCGTGTGGAACGCGTGAGGCGCGCATGCAGGGGCGCACACGGAAGAACCCACCGGCGCAGGTCGGGGACGGAACCGTCCGCCCCCCGCCGGGAACTTCCACGCCCGAGGTGACGTAATGGACAGCGTGCCGGACTCCGACGTTCTTGCCCCCGAAGTGCTCGCGCGGCTCCGCGCGGGGGACGAGGCGGCCTGGCACGCGTTCGTCAGTGCCCACGAAAGCCGGATGTACAACTACCTCTTCCGGCTGGAGGGCAACAAGGACGACGCGCTCGACCTCACGCAGGAGGTGTTCTACCGGGCGTGGCGTTCCATCGCCACGTTCCGGGAGGGCGAGCGGGTGCTGCCGTGGCTGTACCAGATCGCGCGGAACACGCAGATCGAACGGCACCGCCGCAAGCAGCTGCCGCGCTTCTCCATCGAGGAGGCGTCGGAGGAGGTCGGCTTCGAGGCGGTGTCCTCGCACCGGGGTCCGGTGCAGGTCGCGGAGAGCGCCGACACGGCCGAGCGGGTGCAGCGGGCCATGCTGGACCTGCCGCTGGAGTACCGCGAGGCGCTGGTGCTGAGGTTCGTGGAGGAACTGCCCTACGAGGAGATCGCGAGACTCCAGGAGGTGGCGGTCGGGACGGCGAAGAGCCGGGTGTTCAGAGCGAAGGAGATGCTGGCGCAGAGCCTGACGGGAGTGGTGGATGTGGACTGAAGCGATGCACAAGCTGCTGGACGGTGAGCTGGGCGAGGCCGAACGGGCTGAGCTGCAGGCCCTGCTCGCCCGTGACCCGACCGCGCGCGCGGAGTTCGAGCGGCTCAGGGCCGTGCACGCCGCTCTCGCGGACCTGCCGCGTCTGAGCGCCCCTCCCGGGATCGCGCGGGCCGTCGTGAGCGACATCCGCACCTCCAGGGCGCTGCGCGAGACGACCATGGGCCGCGTGCCGAGTGTCGCGGCGCTCGTCGCCGCCCGC